>CAVAPE010000001.1:0-89210 GCA_963590405.1 Eubacterium sp. CAG:180
GAGCCTCTTGTCGGATTCGAACCAACGACCCCGAGATTACAAATCACGTGCTCTGGCCAACTGAGCTAAAGAGGCATTGCTAAATTGCGAGTGCAAAATTAGCAGTTTCTTCCTTTTCTTCCAAATCCTACGGCTTAAAAATGACTTATGAGGGGTATTAAAGAGAATCTTTCGGTTTTGAGTCTGCCGAGTTTCTTCATATTTCCCACATGTAGCGCAAAATGAGGGGTAGCAGAATGGGCATCCAAAGCCTTATCGTCGTACCATGTCTCGCAAATCATCAATTCGTTGGGGCGCGTGGCACTCTCGTAAACATCGTAGCTGATGCAACCAGAGTCTTTGAGCGATTTTTCAACCATGGCCTTAGCCTCTGCAAGCATAGCCGCACGGTTTTCGGCGCTCACGTGGATAAAAACATTCAGTCGTATCATATCAGTTTTTGTTTTTTTAGGGTATCACTTTGAAATGCTTCTTTGCCTCTGGACGGCTGCAATAGTTGAAATGCCACCACTCCGACGGCAGGGGCGTGAAGCCAGCCTCCTTCATCACGCTACGCAGCAGGCGGCGGTTGTCGCGATCCTGGGCGGTGATGCGTCCCGACGCCACGAGAGTGCCCTCGTTGGTGATGTGCGCCGCTGGTCCGAGATGGTCGACGGGTGTGCCCATCGACAGCGGGTTGCCGAGGCTGTCGGCTATGCTGATGTCCACCGCCAAACCGTAGTTGTGCAGCCCACCGCCGTGCGCCGGGTTTGACACGTAGCGGTCCTTGTCGGTGTTCTTCACCACGTCCCACATCTGTTGCTGCACCGACATCGGTCGCGCAGCGTCGTAGACAATCAACCGGTAGCCCGGATGGCGCTCACGCAGCAACTTCTGCGCCTTTAGCAAGCACTTCATTGCCACCGGGTGCAGATACGCCTCGCGGAGGTCGTCGTAGAGCACACGCCCCACGAAATTGTCGGCGCGGGCATACATCAAGTCGATGATTATCGTAGAGTCGCGCTCCGCAATGTTCTCGTAGCCCAGCGAGTCGAGCAGCAGGGCAGTGCGGCTTTTGGTAGTGGTAGGCATAGTCTTTTCTATAGGCTTTGATGCTGCCACGGGAGCAACCTTCTGCTTGCCCGTGCAGGCAAGCATCAATGCAAGGGTCAGTATCGCAGCCAAATGCTTCAAAGCCATAACGGATTTTTATTATTGTTTCTTCACGCGGTGAGTGATGCGCAGCATATTCTTGGCATAGTCAATCTCCACCTTGCCCAGTCGGCTAAGCACCGACTGCCCCAGCAGAAGCGGAGCATTTTGCGTCTTCACCACCGACGCCTTCACATTTTCCATGTTCAGACCGCCGAAATTCACGCTGCGGAGGTTGAGCATAGTGCCCTCAATGATGTCGCCGTTAGCCGTTTGATAGTTCTTCGTGCCGATTACGTCCTTTGCGCTGATGTAGTTGTTTTTGAGCATAAACGTAGCCTCCACCGACGACATTGTGATGTCGGATGCACCAGTGTCGAACACAAAATGCAGCGGCAAGCCGTTGATGTTGCATTTCACCTTGTACACGCCGCTATCCTTCGTCATCGGCACCTCTACCGTTTCTTCGCTGTATTCAGCATCGATGGCCTCATCTTCGGCGTTGAGCGCCTTCACGCGCTCCACCACCTTTTTGAAGCCGTCGAGTTGCCGCAGCGAGTCGAGGTCGGTGTCGCCCTCAAGTTTATTCAAGTTAGAAAACCCCTTGTCCACAGCCTTGTTGAGCATCGTGATGGCTTCCTGCTTGTCGCCGAAGAGCGCATAGTAGCAGGCAAAGTTGTAGAAGTCGCCATCGTTGGCAGAGGGCAACGACTCCTCAATGGCGCGCTTAGCCTCGTCGAAGCGCCCGAGATAGCCGTCGGCATATATGCAGAGGTAGGTGTAGGAGTTTAGGGTGTCGGCGGCAATGGCCTTCTCGAAATATCCCTTAGCCGTTGTCTTGTCGCCAATCGCCCAATAAATGCGACCAGCGCGAGCCAGAGTATTTGGCTTGTCGTCGAGCGTCAGAGCCGTGTTGATGTCCTCCAATGCGCCGTCGTTGTTCTTGAGATGGAGGCGTGCCGTAGCGCGCATTCTGTAGCAGTTGGCATTGTCGGGTTCAGCGTCGATATAGTCATTAAGTACCTTTTCTGCTTCCGCCCATCGGCAGTTTTCGTAGTATGCCAAAGCCTTGCAGTACAGAGCATCGTTGTCGGTAGAGTCCATCTGCAAAATGCGGTCGGCATAGTCCACGGCTTTGTTCACCTTGCCCAAGTAATTGTAGCATATCGACAAAGAGTAGGCACTTTGTATGTTTGGCTCAATCTGGTAACTTTTTTCAAAATATTTGGCAGCCTCGCGATAGTTGCTTTCGCGCAGGTTTGTGTTGCCCACCAAATATGGCCAAACGCTCTTGTTAGCCTCCTTTTTCGATTGAATCTTCAGTTTCGTTTTCATGACCGTTGTTGCCGAGTCGGCAACTTCACGATACACGTCGAGTGCCACCTCGTCGTTCTCGTCGAGCGAAAGCGCCGTAATCATATCGTCCACGGCATCGCCCCAGCGCTTCATGTCTGCATAGGTATCGGCGCGGAAGGAATAGCACGCGGAATTATCGCTTTGCAACTTTATGGCATAGTCGTAGTTGGTAAGTGCCGTCGTGTAGTCCTTCTGCGCGTCGGCAAGCCGCCCGATGGCGATAAATCCCAGCGGGTTGGCAGGGTCCAACTCCGTAATCTTCTTCGCATCGGCGAGGGCAAGGTCGTAGCGCTCCTGCTCATAGTAGATTTGGTGGCGGTAGTTAAGAAGGTCCACATCCTTCGGGCTGAGTTTGATGGCCTCCGAGATGTCGGCAAGCGCCTTGTCCTGGTTGCCGAGATTGTTGTAGGCTTCCGCGCGGAGGTTGAAAGCCGCCGAGCGGTATTCGTTGTCCTTCTTGGGCAGATACTGCAGCGCCTTGTCGCTGTACGACAGCACAGAGCCAGCGTCGTCGCTCTGCGCGGAGTAGATCACCGCTGCCCACAGGTAGGCATAGCCGTTTTTGCTATCGTTTTCAAGTTCACTGTTGAGCGCATCGATGGCAGTGTCGTAGTCCTGGTTTTGGATAGCCTCGATGGCCTTTTGGATGTTGTAGGTTTCCGACTGCTTGTTTCCAGCCATAAGGCATGGCAACGACAGTAATGCAACAATCAGAACGATAATCGTGCGTTTCATAATTAAGGAGGTTTTATGTTGGTAGTGTTGGTTTTTATTCCTCGTATTCCGTAGGGTCGTCGATGCCAGCATCGCGGAGCGCCTCGATGCGCTCGCGGCAGGTGCCGCACTTGCCGCAATGCTTTTCGCCGCCCTTGTAGCAGGAGTAGGTCTCAGCATAGTTCAGACCCAGACGTCCGCCGTGGCGAGCAATCTCCGTCTTTGAGATGTCGGTGTAGGGCGCCATCACGGTGATGTTGTCGTAGGTGCCCGCGCTCATTGCCGACGACATGGCACGCACAAACGCTGGACGGCAGTCCGGATAGATGGCGTGGTCGCCCGCATGGTTGGCAATCATCACATGGCTAAGTCCGCGGCTCTCCGCCAGTCCGCACGCCACGGCAAGCATGATGCCGTTGCGGAAAGGCACCACCGTCGACTTCATGTTCTCGTCGTCGTAGTTGCCTTCGGGTATTGCCGCTGCCCCTTCAAGCAGCGAACTCTTGAAATACTTGCCCATAAAGTCGAGCGGAATCACTATGTGCTCGATGCCCAGACGCTCGCAGTGCATCTTGGCGAAGGCAATTTCGCGGCGGTTATGGTTCGACCCGTAGTCGAAAGTCACCGCAAGAGCGATGTTTGCGCGAAATTCGTAGAGCATTGTCACCGAGTCCATTCCCCCGGAAAGTACTATCACAGAATCTTTGTTGTCCATATCGTAGTTCAATCTTTTTTCAGTTGTTAATGTCCATGTGCATGATGCCAGTTAGCAGTTCTCCGTGAAGTTGGCGAGCAGGCGCGCCTGACGCATAGACTCGTGCTCCGCATCGGCGTAGTTGGCAAACGGGAGGATAGAGATGCCGCCACGGGGCATGAAGATGCCCTTCACCTCCAGATAGCGAGGGTTCATCAGGCGCACGAGGTCCTTCATGATGATGTTCACGCAGTCCTCGTGGAAGTCGCCGTGGTTGCGGAAACTGAAAAGATACAGTTTCAGGCTCTTGCTCTCCACCATGTCCTCGCGCGGGATGTAGTTGATGATGATTTTGCCGAAATCCGGCTGTCCCGTCTTCGGGCAGAGACTTGTGAACTCAGGGCACGTGAGCGACACCAGATACTCGTTTTCCGGATGCTTGTTCTTGAAAGTTTCAAGCACCTCCGGTGCGTATTGGTCGGAATATTTTGTGCCCTGGCTACCCAAGAGCGTAACCCCTGCAAGTTCTTCGTTGCTTCTTGACATATATAAAAATCTAAATTTCTGATGATTAACAGCCGATGGCATCGCCAGCAAGCCTAATGCAAAGATAATGAAAATCATCCGCTCTGACAAGGCGTTGGCGCCGAAGCCGATCGGATACCGTTTGGGGCTTATAAATCCAAACCCAAGTCGTGGACAATTTGCTTCACAACTTCCACTTTGACAGAGGAAGCGTCCTCTTTATCGTAGATAAGTAGGAATACCACTTGTCCGTCAAGTTGTTGCGTTAGAATGTTGCACGTGATGACCCTTGCACCGCCAGACTTGCCCTTGCCTTTAGACTTGATAGCCATCCTAATTTTGCGGATATTTTTGGTTATCTCGTCGCCTTGCAGTGGGTTCTGCTTGATGCTTTCAAGGAAGTCCAAGTAGTCTTTCTTGAAACTCGGATATTTTTTGGCGAGACGTTTTGCTTCTTTTGCAAAGTCGTCGGTGACCGAAATGATGATACTACAACTCATCTGCCAAACTTTCTGCTGACAGAAGGATGCGTTTGCCGTCGATGGCTTCCTTTACTTCTGTCAAGGCGTTTTTGAGTTCGGTTATCAGGTCGCGCGGAGCCAATACAGGCTTATCGCCTTCCGGAGATATGCGGAAACTGCCAGCGCGCGATTTCAGAACTACGTGCTCGCCTGCTTTTGCCATATTTAGATATTTCGTCTGATTGACACGAAAATCCCTTGTGCTTACTACTATCATAATGTTGTCGTTGGATATAGCGCAAAGGTAATCATTCTGTTTTATCTTGGCAACCATTTCGCATTCTTTTTGGCTGCCAAATGTGGCGGAGGAGCGATTGCTCGGGTTTTGATGGCAAAGGGTAAGGGAAGTGGAGAAATTTTTGTAAATTTGCAACCGATTTGCTGTGGAGCAAGTCAAAATGAATAAGATTGAATTATGGAAAAAGCGAAATCAGGACATCCACGGGGACTATATGTGCTGTTTATGACTGAGATGTGGGAGCGTTTCAGTTACTACGGAATGAGGGCGATGTTTGTGCTCTATATGCTGAAATGCCTTGCGTTGCAGAAAGATGTGTCGTCGCAGATTTACGGCGACTACACTGGGTTGGTCTACCTCACGCCGCTGCTCGGCGGCTACATCGCCGACCGCTATTGGGGCAATCGCCGTTCCATCCTGTTCGGCTCTCTGATAATGGCCCTCGGACAGTTCCTGATGTTTGTAAGTGCATGCATCTACACTTCGCCGAGTGCGTATTGGATTATGTTCCTCGGACTCGGGCTACTCATCCTCGGCAACGGCTTCTTCAAACCCAACATCTCCACGATGGTAGGCGACCTCTACGAGAAGAGCGACAGCCGCCGCGATTCCGCCTACACCATCTTCTATATGGGTGTGAACGTAGGTGCGATGATTGCGCCGCTGTGGTGCGGATTTGTGAGCAACGGCGAGAGCCCTGAAGGCTTTAAGTGGAGTTTCCTTTCGGCAGCCGTGGGCATGATTATCGGCGGACTGATATTCTATTTCTTCAAGGACCGCTACCTCTATGCACCCGACGGACGACCCCTCGGCATCAAGCCGCAGCCCAAGCCAAAGGACAAGAAGCGCGAGGCAGCGAAGCGTCCAGTATGGTTTACGGCGGCGATGGCAGTGCTCTGCGTGGTGCTTTTCGCAGCGTTCTACTACGGCGGAAGCGATATTGTTGGTGCCGCCATCTACTCCGTGTCGATAACTATCCCGATAATGATTATAGCCGACGGCTCGCTCACCGTGATTGAGCGCAAGCGCATCGGCGTGATTTATGCCATCACCTTTTTC
This sequence comes from Eubacterium sp. CAG:180, assembly GCA_963590405.1. GTDB lineage: Bacteria > Bacteroidota > Bacteroidia > Bacteroidales > Muribaculaceae > Limisoma. The sequence continues at coordinate 6,239 of CAVAPE010000001.1, forward strand.
GTGATATTCTTCTGGGCAGCCTACGAGCAGTCGGGTGCGGCACTCACCTTCTTCGCCTATGAGCAGACCGACCGCAACATCCTCGGTTGGGAGATGCCGGCATCGTTCTTCCAGTCGTTCAACCCCGTGTTTATCGTGGTTCTTGTGCCCCTATTCAACATCCTTTGGGATTTCCTTCGCCGCCACGGCAAAGAGCCTGCTGCCACGATGAAACTCGCCATCGGATTGGCGTTGCTCGGCGTGGCATACCTCGTCATCGCCATCGGTGTCGACGACCTCGACCCAGCAGCCAAAGTGAGCATCCTGTGGCTCACGAGCCTCTACTTCATACAGACCCTTGGCGAACTCTGCCTGGAGCCTATCGGCATGTCGATTGTCAACCACCTGTCGCCGTCGCGTTTCGCCTCGCTGCTGATGGGAGTGTGGTGTCTCAGTTCCGCCACCGCCAACAAACTGGCAGGTGTGCTCAGCGGTCTCTATCCCGAGGACGGACACGTAACCTCATTCCTCGGCTATCACATCGCCAATCTCAACGACTTCTTTATGCTGTTCGTGTTCATGGGCTTTGCGGCAGCCATCGTGCTTGCACTGTTCTCCAAACGGCTCGAAAAACTGATGTAGCGCGGGGCAATCGCCCATGCGGCTTTTGCGGCTAAAGAAAATTTCGCTAATTTTGTGGTAACAAAACGCTGTTACCGCAATGAACGAAGCCAACGACACAACGCCCTACACCGTGCTGCATCCCGAGATGTGGTCGCTTGCGTTGCGTCTTGGACCTGACAGTATTTCCTTCACCATGCTCAATGGCGAAGGCTCGCTGATGACCGACACCATCACCCTCGGCGAGGGCGAATGCTACGCCAAACGCCTGGAGGCAGCCGTCTACGACAATGCGTTCCTTTTGCAGCAGTTCGGCAGCACCACCGTCGTGGCGCAGAGCGACCGTTTCCTGCTCTTGCCCGACGAGATGACCCTCGGCGACGATGCCGAATACCAGCGCTACTACAGCAGCATCTATCCCGACGACGAGCGCAATGTCATTGTGAACCCCATCAAGGAGGCAGGGCTCGCTGTGGCGTTCAGCCTTGAGCGCAACGTAGAGTCGTTTGTGCAGCGCACATTCTTCAATCCACCCATCCGTCACTGCCTCACGCCGCTCATCTCGTGGTTTCGCAGCACCGACGCTTCGGTGGGGCGCAATCGGATGTATGTGGTGATGAACGGCAAATCGATGTCGATCGTGGTGCTGAAAAGCGGCCGTGTGGCTTTCGCCAACATCTTCCCTGCCGACAACGTCGACAATGCCTACTATTACATTGCCAACGCATGGCAGCACTGCAACCTCAGTCAGACCGACGACCAGTTGCTCACCGCTGGCATTAGCGGCATCAAGGAGAAACTTCTCCAGCGCCTGCACCAAATCATCGGCAATATCATGCCTGTGGCTTACCCATCGGAGTTGCTCCGCCTTGGCGAGAACGTGATGCAGGCACCGCTCGACTTAACAATCCTTCCACTATGCGAATAATCAGAGGTAAATACGGCCGTCGCCGCTTCGACGTGCCGAAAAACATCACGGCGCGACCAACAACCGACTTCGCCCGTGAAAACATCTTCAATGTGCTTGAAAACATGCTCGACTTCGAGGGACTTCGCGCCCTTGACCTCTTCGCTGGCACAGGTGCAATCAGTCTGGAGTTGCTGTCGCGCGGCTGCCAGTCGGTAACGGCGGTGGAGAAGAGCAGCATACAGTACAACTTCATCCGCAAGGTGGCGAAGGAATTGGGCGAGGAGAACCTTAACCTCATCAAAGGCGACGTGTTTAAGTTCATCGCTGCGGCAAGTCAGCCGTTCGACTTCATCTTTGCCGACCCTCCCTACGACCATCCCCGTTTCGGCGAGATTCCCAGGCTGGTTTTGCAGTCGAAGATGCTGCAGCCAGGCACGGTGTTTATCATCGAGCACTCGCGCGACTACGACTTCTCGGCGCTGCCCCATTTTCAGGAGCACCGCGTCTACGGAAGTGTGAATTTCTCTATTTTCGTTATTGAGTAACGCCGTCGGCAACAACCGCCATCTGGCGGATGCGCTTATACACGTAGATAAACGCCGGCACGAGGAACAAGTCGGCTGCAAACCACGCTGCCGAGTCGCCCAGACACACCGCAATGTAGCCGAACCAAGGCACGAACCACACGCTCACCACCGTGCGCGCCACCATCTCCATCACGCCCGAAAGCATAGCGAAGTTGGTAAATCCTGCGCCCTGAATGGTGTAGCGCAACACGCAAAGCAACGCCAGCAAAGGGAAGAACACTGCAGCCACATGAAGGAACTGCGCCGAGTTGCGGATAATCGCAGTGTCGCTTGCCGACACAAACATCAGCGACAACTCCTCCGACCATAGGAGTAGCACGGTGCTCACCACTACCACATAGACCATCACCATTGCCATACTCGACTTGACGCCCTGCCATACCCTCTTTGGCAGCCCTGCGCCATAGTTCTGCCCCGTGAACGTCGCCATGGCGATGCCGAGGCTTTCGCACGGGCAAATCACAAACATCTTGATGCGCATCGCCGCCGTGAACGCCGCCACGCAGTCGGTGCCGAGGGCGTTGTTGGCGCTTTGAAGCATGATGCTGCCGATGGCGGTGATGGAAAACTGCAGTCCCATCGGCACGCCAATCTTTAGTAGCGTGGCAGAGTGCTTGCGCGAGAGGCTACGCTCGTCGGCGTTGCCCATAAGGATGTCAAACTTACGCATCATGTAGATGTAGCATAGCACCGCCGACAGGGCTTGCGAGAACACCGTGGCAATGGCTGCGCCAGCCACGCCCCAGCCGAGGGTGACGATGCAGAAAAGGTCGAGAGCCACATTGAGCACCGTGGAGAAAAGCAGAAACCAGAACGGCGTCTTGCTGTCGCCGAGGGCGCGGATAATGCTCGAAAGGAGGTTGTAGTAGAACGTGGCAGGAACGCCGATAAACGTGATGAGCAGATACCAGTAGGCATCGTCGAAGATTCCCTCCGGGGTGCTCATCCACCGCAGTATCATGCCGCACATTAGGCTCGTCACCACCGCGATGGCTATCGACAGCCACGCCGTGAGTTTCAGCCCGGTGTAGACGTAGCGACGCATAGTGCTGTAGTCGCGCGCGCCGAATTTCTGTGCCACGGGGATACCGAAGCCGCAACAGCAACCGTTGCAGAAGCCGAGGATAAGGAAAATCACCGAACTGCTCGCACCCACTGCCGCCAGCGGACCGATGCCGAGGAACTTGCCCACAATGGCGGCATCGATGAGCGAATACGTTTGCTGGAGCACGTTGCCGAGCAGCAGAGGCATCGTGAATTTGAAAATCAGCGGCATCGTTGCGCCGCTTGTCATCTCGTTGTATCTTGCCATTACTACAAACCTAAAAAACAGGCTACAAAATTACTCAAAAGTATCTATGTACAGGTCGCATAACGGCAAAAAAATCCGCACCGTCAGTGCGACGGCGCGGATTTGTGGTTATGGGTAAAGGCGGATGCCTATTTCACTATCAGTTTGGCTGCATTCACGCCGTTGGCGGTATTCATGCGCACGAGATACATACCGGCTTGCATGCCGTCGCTCGATATTGCTGCCGAGCCGTTGAATGCCGCTTGTTTCACCATCGCTCCGCTGAGGCTGTAGATGCTTACCACGCCTTTGCCTTCGGCTGCTACCATAAACGCTTCGCCAGCCTTAATCGGGTTAGGGAACACCTTCACGGCATTGCCGAGTGTCACTTCCGAAACGCTGCCGCCACCTTCGCCATAGACGGCTTCAAAGCCCGGTACCTGAATCTCGAAATCTGTGTTTTTTGCCGATGCGCCGAGATCGAGGCGAAGGGTGTTGACCGTGATAGGGAAGACACCGATGTCGGTGAGGTCGATATTGTTGGTGAGGTCGATGTCGAACGTTGAGAGCGTGTTCTTAGGGAGTTCGGTGGTGGTGTAAGCCCACGAAGAGAACACGTTGCCATAGTTGTCGGTGATGGTTGAAGAAACCTTCTTTACCGTAGCGTTGCCCGGGTTGATTCTCACGCGCAATTTCTCAGGAAGGCTCCACACCTTGCACGACTTCTCTGCCTGAAGGTATGCACCGCGGCTTGAGCCGTTGCCGGTGTAGTTGAACTTCATACCGTTTTCCATAGCCGTCATTGTCAGTCCTGTGCCGCCAGCCATCTTCAGTGTCCAGTCGTCTAAGTTGAATTCTCTCTCAACAGGCATCACCTCGCCCGTAGGAATTTCAACAGAAACAAGTGTCGTGCCTACGAAGTTGCCCACTGTGCCGGTTATCACTGCCTGACCGTCGGCAACGCCGCGGAGCACTCCGTCGTTCTCGCCAACGGTGGCGATTGATGGATCGGCAGACGACCATGTCAACGCCTGCGGGTTGACCGGCAACATTTTCTCGTTGACAAGGGCTTCAACCTCAATCGGGTATTCGCGCTTGTTGTCGATGAGTATGTTGTTGAGGCGGAACGACACGTTGTCGCTCTCCTCCACTGTTACGGGGATTGTTGCTTCAATGCCGTTGTAGGTGGCTTTGAGAGCGCCCGTGCCAGCGCCTGTACCGTAGAATGTGGTGCCGTCGTTGGTGATTGTGCCCAACTTGCTGTCGCAACTGATTGTTACGCCCTGCAGAGCGTAGTCTACAAGCACACCATATTTGTTATAGCCATAGAATTCAGGCGTATAGATGCCGTATTTCGGGCATTTCATTGCCCAATCTACGAAACGGATTTCGGCAACTGTGTTGTCGTCGGGCACGTTTGCCACAACGAACATGCCGCTTGCCACGGCGCGCTCGCTACCGTCGCTCGTCTTGTTGCGAACGCCGAGAGCCTCGGTGTAGAGCGTTGACGAGCCGCCGCCGTCCACGTTGGCTGCATCATCGGCACCAGCGTAGTAGAGCATGTCGGCGAGTTCCTTGGTGTGTACGCCCATCGACAACGCGCTGCGGCCGTCGATCACCATCATCACCATCATGTTCTTGTCGTGGTTGAAGCCAATGCCTGTGCGCGGGTGGCGTGCGCTGGCATCGCCGCGCTCGTCCTCGGAGTCGAGGGTAACGCCGTCGCGAAGGATGCGTGGGTTGGCGCAGGCGAGGTCAAGAGGGAACACCTCCGTGCCGTCGACTGTGGTCTTCACGGTAACAGTCACTTCGTCGCCCACCTTGAGGCTGTTGAGCATGCTGTTGGCAGTGCCGCGGGCGAGAAGCATATACTCGCCGTCGTTCATCAGGCGGTCGCCGGCAGTGTTTGGCTCGCCGCAGATGGTGAACTTCACTGTGTTGCCTGCGCTGAGATATTCGCCTTCGGTAATCTTGGCAGGGATGGTCACGCACGAGCCGTTGAGGCCTGGCTGATTTGGAGTGCCGTAGTATTTAGGTGTATAGATGCTGATGCCGTTGTCGTAGGCATCGTTGTTGATGGCCTTCAGCGTGGCAGTTTGCGTGCCGGCAGTCACTGTGCCAGTGAAGGTTACTGCCTCAATCTGGGGTTTGCCATCCTTGTCGATATACACGTTTGGCCACGACGTGTCGGCATCGCCGCTGCGGTAGATTTCGCCGTTGGCTATCGAGGCGCATACCGGCGAGCCCACCACGCTCTTGCCGTTGCTCGCAGAGCCCGAGGTGAGGAAGAAGTCGGTGTTCACACCGCAGAAATAGTCCTTGGTGTCCGACTTGTGGCTTTTCGCCATGTTGCTCACCGTAGCGCCGCCAGCCACCTTGTCCTGTGCCACGATGGCCTCTATCGAGGTGTTGGCGTTGGTAAGGTCGGTGGTGAGGTAGAACACCCGCAGTTGCTGACTTGGTGTTGCCTTACTTACGAGGTGGAGAGATGTTTGCGTTGTGCCTGGACCTACCTTGGCATGAAACAAAGTGTCGACCGAAAACTCAACGCCGCTAAGCGTAACACTGTTGCCGCCGCGCTGTGCCGCCGTCATCGACAGGGCTGCTCCGAGCAACAATGCGCTGGAAAAGAGTAACTGTTTTTTCATAATATGTTGGTTAGATGTTAGTAATCATTAACTCCCCCAAATTTACGCATTAAAATCAACGCCACGCATCTCAACGACATAAAAAAGCAGTAACAAAACGTTAAATTCTGCTAACTCCCGACCGCCCCAATTTTCACACAAACTGAGCCTCGGCTGATGCGGTATCGCTATTCTGAAAGTGCGAGGTGGATAAATCTTCAATATAATGACGATTTTACTCTATGAAGCCGAGGTAGTTGTCTCTGTTGACTACTTCAAATGAGGCGCTTGGGTATGCTGCGGCGAAGGTGTTCGGCATTTTGGGATGCTTTTTGCCCCATTTGATTTCGTAGGCAGAAATCGTGCCGTCCACTTCCTCCACGTAGTCAAGTTCCTGTCCGCCATACACCCTCCAGAAGTAGGGCGAACGGCGGTAGCCTCGGTTGAGATTGTTCTTTATCCGCTCGGAAATGAGATAGTTCTCCCACAACTGTCCGATGTCCTGACGTAGGCTTGTAGGCGTGAAATTGTTGAGCACGGCATTGCGAATGCCGTTGTCCCAAAAGTACCATTTGCCAGCCTTCGTAACCTCCTTGCGGAGATTTCCCGAAAATGCGCCGAGACGGAAAATGACGAATGTTTTCGACAGCAAATCGAGATATTTGCTTGCCGTGTTTTTGCTCATTCCTAACTGTTTGCCCAATTCGTCGTACGACACCTCGCTGCCCGTTTGAAACGCAATCAGTCGAAGCAAGTCCTTCATTTTCGCAGAGTTGCGCAGCCCGTCAAGCGCAAGGATGTCTTTCAGCAGATATGCGTCGACGATATTTCTAAGGTATTCGGTGCGGTCGTTGTTGTTTTTAAGCATGACAACCTCTGGATACGAGCCGTAAATCAGTCTGTCCTCAAGGTTTGCACGGGTTTCGATAAGGTTCTCCGAAGGAGACAATTCCGCTTGCGAAAAAGGGAACAGTTGGTATTGGAAGCAGCGTCCCACCAATGGCTCGCCCGTTTGGTTAAGCAAGTCGAACGACGACGAACCACTTGCGATCACCTTCACGTCGAGTTCGTCGACAATCAGTTTCAACTTTGCCCCGATGTCGGGGATGTTTTGCGCCTCGTCGATAGCCACCAAGTCCACTCCAGCGAGCAGTCGCTTATAGTTTGCCGCGGAGCGTTGGGCAAGCAGTGCCTGAACGTCGGCATCTTCGCCGTTGAGCATGAGAGTTTTGCCTTCCTGACGGTCGACTATTGTCTTCATCAGGAATGTCTTGCCCACTCTCCGCGCGCCAAAAAGCAATACTGCCTTGTGCGGCTGCAGGTGCGATTCGATAACTGGTTGGATGGCTCTGCTGATTGTTCCCATAGTTGCTTGTGTTTTTATTTTAATGCAAAAATAGGTAAAATCGTCAATATGATGACGAAATTACGGGTAAAATCGTCAATACGTTGACGATTTTACTGATTTTCGGTGAAAATTGATGCTGGGGGCATTCTCGAAGGGGGCTATTCCACTATCATTTTATAGAAATGGTAGATACAGAAGAGGCGCGGAAATGGTTCCCGCGCCTCTTCAATAGTCTAAATTTCCCCACATGTTGAACTTTCAGTCATTTAAAAATGGCTGCTTTATTCGATTTTGCCACAGAATTATGTTTGTCCGTAGATTGTGGGGTGTTCCCGAACGCAAAGTTAAGGATTAACAATATTTTACCCCCCCCCAAATTAGTGAAATATTGTTAAAACATCGAAATAATAGCAAACAGGTTGGATGCTTTGATTTGCTTAGGCTTATTTGAAAAGGTTGGTGTAGTTGAGCAGGCGGATGTCGCCGTCGCGGTTTTCAAGAGAGCCAGCATACACGATTGTGCGGTTGCCGATTGGGGCTTTCACCCAGTCGCCGACTTTGCGTAGCGCCTTCTCAAACGACGGGCTGAAGGTCATGGCGCTCTTCACCTCTACGGCATCTATCGTCTCGGCATTGCTGACGATGATGTCTATCTCGTTCTGGTTTGAATCGCGGTAGAAGTACAGATTGCTCTCCTTGCCTGCATTGAGCCTGTGCTTCAACATTTCCGTAACAATAAGATTCTCGAACAGGTGTCCGCGCATCTTGTCGAACGCCAACTGTTCAGGCGACTCTATGCCCAGCAGAGAGCACGCCAGCCCAGTGTCGCAGAAATACAACTTCGGAGATTTTGTAAGACGTTTGCGCGAGTTCTCGAAATATGGAGGCAAGAGATAGAGCACATACGATGCCTCCAGAATGGAAGTCCACGACTGGATGGTCTTTGCCGTGACACCCACCTCGTTGGCTATTTCCGAGGCGTTGAACACCGACCCGATTCTCCCGGCACAAAGTCGGAGGAAAATGCCGAACAGCCGCATATCCTTTACGTTAAGCAAGTCCCTCACGTCCCTTTCCAGATACGTCTTGATGTAGGACGGATAAAGGAATTTCGGAATGTTTCTGCCGCTGCACACTGCAGGATAAAGTCCGTTGTAGAGCAGAGTGTCGACATCAGTAACGTCGACGCCGCCATTTTTCGCCTCCGCCGCCGACAGAGGCATGAGTTCGAACACGCCGCTACGGCCGGCAAGCGACTGCGAAACCTTTTTCAGCAATGCAAAGTTCGAACTGCCAGAAAGGATGTATCTCTTGTCGTGGTCCTCGTCGACGATGCCTTGGATGTAGGACAGCAGGTCGGGGCAGTTGTGCACCTCGTCGAGTATCATTCCTTCCTTGTGCAGATGAAGAAAACGTACGGGGTCCGACGCCGCAAAGTTGCGGATGTCGAGATCCTCTAAAGAATAATAATGAAGGTCGGGAAACAAGTGTCTAAGCATCGTCGTTTTGCCCGACTGCCGCGGACCCGTCACGGTGATGACGGGGAAGTACTTTGCAGCCTCAATGATTTTTGGCTCCAGATCGCGCTTGATGAAGGTTTCTTCCATTTTTTTATGCAAATTTGGAATACAACTCCAAAATTGCATAAAAAAGTTCAAACTTCCATATTTTCAGCCAAATAATTGTTGAGATTTTATGATTTTTTATGCAAATTGGGAATGCAACTCCAAATTTGCATAAAATCAAGAAACGAAAACGCCCAGCTCGCGGGGCGGGCTGGGCGCTTACATCCTATTGTTTGGGAGTTTTGCTTAGAGTGCAAATGCTTGTTTCACTTGGTCAACGTAGTCGAGTTTCTCCCATGTGAAGAGTTCCACGGTCATGGTCTTGTCGCCGTTGTATTTAGAGTAGAAAGTCTTCTCCACAACCTCAGGCTTGCGGCCCATGTGACCGTAGGCAGCAGTTTCTTGATAGATAGGCTGACGCAACTTCAAGCGGCGCTCGATGGCAGCCGGACGCATGTCGAAGATTTTGCTCACCTTCTCCGAGATTTCAGCGTCGGAGAGGGCAACCTTCGCCGTACCGTTGGTGTTGACGTAGAGACTTACCGGCTCAGCCACGCCGATGGCGTAAGCCACCTGCACGAGAGCCTCGTCGGCAACGCCCGCAGCAACGATGTTCTTGGCGATGTGGCGCGCAGCGTAGGCAGCCGAGCGGTCAACCTTCGACGGGTCTTTGCCCGAGAATGCACCACCGCCGTGTGCTCCGCGGCCTCCGTAGGTGTCCACGATGATTTTGCGACCCGTAAGACCAGTGTCGCCGTGAGGTCCGCCGATAACAAACTTGCCAGTAGGGTTGACGTGGAGAATCAACTTGTCGTCGAACATCGCCTGAATTTCTTTAGGCAACTTCGCGATGACGCGCGGCAGAAGGATGGTCTTCACATCGTTATAGATTGCATCGAGCATCTCGCGGTCAGCCACGTCCTGCGCCTCCTTGCTGGAGTTGGCAGCAGCGACAAACTCGTCGTGCTGGGTGCTCACCACGATGGTGTGCACGCGCACTGGATGGTTTTGCTCGTCGTATTCCACCGTAACTTGGCTCTTTGAGTCCGGGCGGAGATAGGTCATCACCTGATGCTCGCGGCGGATTGCCGACAGTTCGTGGAGGATGGTGTGGGCAAGGTCGAGCGTGAGAGGCATGTAGTTCTCAGTCTCGTTGCAGGCATAGCCAAACATCATGCCCTGGTCGCCGGCGCCCTGGTCTTCAGCCACTTCGCGCTCAACGCCGCGGTTGATGTCGGCGCTCTGCTCGTGGATGGCGTTGAGCACGCCGCACGACTCGCCGTCAAACTTGTATTCGCTCTTGTTGTAGCCAATGTTGTTGATCACTCGGCGGGCGGTCTCCATCAAGTCGATGTACGCCTCCGATTTCACTTCGCCAGCGATAACCACCTGTCCTGTGGTGACGAGAGTTTCGCAAGCCACCTTCGACTGCGGGTCGTAGGCAAGGAGTTTGTCGACAACGGCGTCGGAGATTTGGTCAGCCACTTTGTCGGGATGGCCTTCTGATACTGATTCAGATGTAAATAGATAATTCATCTTTCCATTTTGTTTTAAAAGTGGAAGCTAAATAAGCTGGGAATTCGTGAGGGAAGAATCGCAGTTTTAGCATTTTTTAATGTGGTTGCAAGCAGCCAAATTTTTCCACAAGGTTATACATTTCGATTGCAAAGATACGACGCAATCCGCAATTTTCAAAGAAAATCTTTACAAGTTATTGTGTTGTTGGCAAAAATAACTATCTTTGCGTGCTACTTCGTGTAGCAGTTTTTTATTATAGGAAAAGAAAAATTAAAACAAATAAGATAAATGGCAACATTAGAGAAAATCCGGAAAAGATCCGTACTTCTGCTCATCATCATCGGTGCCGCGCTTGTCGCATTTATCATCGGTGACTTCTTGAACTCAAGCCGTTCAATCTTCGGCAGCGGTACAACGGTGGCTAAAGTCGATGGCGAAAAAATCGACTACTTGGCGTTCCAGCAGCGCTACAGCGAATTTACAGAAAACAACAAAAACGTTTCGCAGCAGGACGGCGCCACAGTGCAAAACCAGGTGCTGGGCCAGATGATTCAGGAAGCGCTTTTCAATGAAGAATACGACGCTCTCGGCATCGACGTGACCGACAAAGAGTTGTCAAACTACATGTACAAGCAGATGGCAATGAGCGACCAGGAATTTGGTCAGACACTTGGTCAACTTGCACAGAGCCTTGCCGGCAACGAGAAGGCAGCCGCATTGCTCAACAATGCGACAACACAGGAGATGGCAGTGCAGAACATCCGCAAAATCATCTTCAACCCAAATCAGTTTGGCTTGACCACCGAACAAGTGCAACAGGCACAGGCATGGTGGCTCTCTAAGGAGAACGACGCAGTGGAGCAAATCAAGCAAATGAAGTTCGGTATGCTCTTCCGTGGCACTATCCAAGCCAACGCCCTCGAAGTTGAGGCTATGAAGGCTCAGCGCATGAACTCATACGACGTGCAGATGGTTTCGTTGCCTTACGCTACAGTCAACGACAACGACTACAAGGTGAGCGACGACGAAGTGAAAGCCGTTTACGATCAGGAAAAATACAAATTCCCTCTCGACGAGGAATCTTGCCTTGCTTACTACATCGCAGTGCCGGTCAACCCATCGGCTGCCGACCTTGCAAAGGCTGACCAACTCCTCGTGCGTGTAGACTCTGCTCTCCGTGCCACTCCAGGCGTTGAAGGCGCACGCGCATTCTCTGAACTTTCAGTCAACGAGCGTTCGGTACGCCAGAAAGACCTCTCAAGCCTCGGCGCAGACGCAAAGCAATTTGCTGACTCTGCCGTTGTTGGTCAAATCTCTAAGGTCTACACCCAAGGCGACAACCGCACAATCTATCGCTTGCTTGCCAAGACACAGGAAATCGACTCTGTGAAGATTGTCGTTGCTCAGGTTGAAGGCGACAAGAAGAAACAAGACGCTACACTTGCCGACCTCAATGCAGGTAAGGAAGTGAAGGACCTCAAGTGCGACACAACTCAGATGGACATCTTCGCTGCATCGCAGCAGGGCGCACTCACCGACGAGCAGAAAGCAAAGATTCTTGCCGGTGGCGAAGGCTTCTTCGTGGTTGACTCCAACGACCAGGCTGCTTCAATCTGCAAGGTGCTTGAGAAGAAGGCTGCTAAGACAGTCGTGAAACTCGGCGAAATCTCCTATATGGTTGATCCAAGCAAGGACACTCGCGCAAACTTGCTCAACGAACTTCAGAAATTCGTAGACCAAAACAATACAGCACAAAAATTCTTCGACAACGCAGCCAAGGCAGCGCAGAGTTACACCGCAATGAGCGACGTAGTGGCATCAAGCCAAGCAATGCTCGGCAACACTGTCAAAGGTTCGTCGAAACTCATCCAATGGCTCTTCAAGGATGCCAAGGAAGGCGAAGTTTCAGCAATCCAAGCCGACAACGACCAACTCGTAGTTGCAGCCCTTGCTAAGAAGTACGACGGCGACTATCGCCCTGTAACCGACTCTGAAGTGAAGGCTTACTGCGAGACAGTGGCACGCAACCACAAGAAAGCCGATGCCCTCGCAAAGAAATATGCTGGCAAGGCTAAGGATTTGGCTGGCTATGCCAAGGTTATGGGTCGCACAGTCGACACTGTAAGCGTTGGCACTTACCCAACAGCAGAAGCAGCCCTCGACGGTCAGGTGCCTTATGCTAAGGTTGGTCAGGTTTATGGACCAGTCAAAGGCGAGAACTCATTGTTTGTCTACGCAGTGGTTAAGAAAAACGCTGCAGTCAACAAGATCGACGACCATCAGTTGGCTCAAATGTGCCAGCAGCAAAACGGTCAGGCTGTAAGCAGCAACTTCTGGCAATTGATTAAAGGCGGAAAAGACATTCAGAACAACATTGTCAACTTCCGTTAATAAAGCAGACAATCAATTCCTTTAAATAAAGTTTTCATAATATGCTATGAAGAGGCAGAGCCGGGAGGTTCTGCCTCTTGCTTTTCTCACGTCAAAATACTACTTTTGCAACGGCTGACAAACCGAAAATTAACAACATACAATATTTCAATATGTACAGAACTAAAACATGTGGAGAACTTCGCTTGGCTAATGTCGGCGAAACGGTGACACTGGCAGGATGGGTGCAACGCTCTCGCAAGATGGGCGGCATGACATTCGTTGACCTGCGCGACCGCTATGGCATCACTCAACTCGTGTTTAACAACGAGGTTGATGCCCAACTCTGCGAGGAGGCTAACCACCTCGGACGCGAGTTTGTTATTCAAGTAGAGGGTAAAGTGTCGGAACGCTCGAGCAAGAACGCCAAGGTGGCTACCGGCGAAATCGAAATAATCGTTGAGAAACTCACATTGCTCAACAAGAGCGATGTGCCGCCTTTCACCATCGAGGACAACACCGATGGCGGCGACGACCTCCGCATGAAGTACCGCTACCTCGACCTTCGTCGCACGGCGGTGCGCAAAAATCTCGAACTCCGCCACCGCATGACGATGGAAGTGCGCCGCTATCTCGACAGCAAAGGCTTCCTTGAGGTGGAAACTCCTATGCTCATCGGCTCAACGCCTGAAGGTGCGCGCGACTTCGTGGTGCCTTCGCGTATGAACCCCGGTCAGTTCTATGCCCTTCCGCAGTCGCCACAAACGCTGAAGCAACTGTTGATGGTGTCGGGCTTCGACCGCTATTTTCAGATTGTGAAATGCTTCCGCGACGAGGACCTTCGTGCCGACCGCCAGCCAGAATTCACGCAGATTGACTGTGAGATGAGTTTTGTGGAGCAGGAGGACATCATCGAGATGTTTGAGGGCATGGCAAAGCACCTCTTCAAGGAACTCCGCGGCGTTGAACTCACAGAGCCGTTCCAGCGTATGCCTTGGAGCGACGCGATGAAATACTACGGCAGCGACAAGCCCGACTTGCGTTTCGGCATGCGCTTCGTGGAACTGATGGACATCATGAAGGGACACGGCTTCTCTGTGTTCGACAACGCAGCCTATATCGGCGGTATCTGCGCTGAGGGCGCAGCCACCTACACCCGCAAGCAACTCGACCAACTCACCGAGTTTGTGAAGCGTCCGCAGGTAGGCGCAAAAGGTATGGTCTATGCGCGCGTTGAGGCTAACGGCAACGTCAAGTCGAGCGTCGACAAATTCTATAGCCAGGAAGTGCTTCAGGAGATGGCTAAAGCCTTCGATGCGAAGCCGGGCGACCTCATCCTTATCCTCAGTGGCGACGACGCTATGAAGACCCGCAAGCAACTCTGCGAACTCCGTTTGGAGATGGGTCGTCAACTCGGTCTGCGCGACAAGGACAAGTTTGCTTGCCTCTGGGTTGTTGACTTCCCAATGTTTGAGTGGAGCGAGGAGGAAGGCCGCTTGATGGCTATGCACCACCCGTTCACCCACCCGAAGGACGAAGACATTCCATTGCTCGACACCGACCCTGCCGCAGTGCGTGCCGATGCCTACGACATGGTTGTCAACGGCGTTGAGGTTGGCGGCGGTTCAATCCGTATCCACGACTCGAAACTTCAGGCAAAGATGTTTGAAATCCTCGGCTTCACGCCAGAGAAGGCACAAGAGCAGTTTGGCTTCCTGATGAACGCCTTCAAGTTTGGTGCGCCGCCTCACGGAGGTCTTGCCTATGGTCTTGACCGTTGGGTATCGCTCTTCGCTGGTCTCGACTCAATCCGCGACTGCATCGCGTTCCCGAAAAACAACAGCGGCCGCGACGTGATGCTCGATGCTCCGGCACCGCTCGACCAAAAGCAACTCGACGAACTCAACCTCGTGGTTGACCTCAAAGACTAACCACAGACACCAACATAAAACAACCCCGGCAAGGTCACCTCGCCGGGGTTGTTTTTTTATGTTATATGCCGCTATTTATTCCTGCGTTGGGCGGGAGGCTACGGGGCGGACGGAGAAGCCGTAGCAGCGTTTAGAGTAATTGTTATAGTAGTTAATACCGTTGTGTGTGTAAGTGAGTACGTATGCACATCCGATACTTTCCTGGAGGGTGCTTGACCAGATGTAGAGGTCAAGGCCTTGTGCCTCATTGCTGCTATATTGGCAGAAGCCAGCGGCAGGAATGAAGATTTTGTTGCCGTTGGGACCGGTTACCATTGCGCCGGCTTTGCCGTTGTAGTACCAGGTGAAGTCCCATTCGCAATTCTTGTACAGTTCATACATCTCATCGTAAGTTGGCATGCGGCATCCTTCACCCCAGTTGGCTGTGGCGGTGTCGTCCGACGCATCGAGGGTTTTCATGCCGTCGCTTGTGTTGTACTTCGTGTAACTGTCGTCCGTGCCGTAGTATATGTAGGTGTCCCACCAGTAGCGCGCCTTGTTTATCGTTTCGCCCCAGGCATAGAGGTCGCCGTCGTCGGTTTCTTTGGATGCTCCGACGTTGCACGTAGCCCACAGGACCCCGCTCGGAAGTCCGAGGTCGATGAACTTGTGACTGTTGATTTCTTCGCTTTTCTCCGGGTCGGTGGTAACGTCGGCAACATCGCTGTAGAACACCTCGTCGAGGAACTTCAGATAGGCGCGGTAGTAGTATTTCGTGCCTGGGTCGCGCAGACGGATGTTGGCAATGCCGTCCTCGGCAATGCAACAGTCATTGTTGACGGTTGGCAGTGCGTCGGTAGAGGAGAAGCACACGCCCAATTCGTACGACGTGGTGAGTGACTTGATGTTTTCGCCAAAAGATACGCTTGTCTTTACCTTGAACTGGCTGGCGTTAACGCTTAGGGTAGAGGCAGAGAGGCTGATTTCGTCGCCCTTCGACACGTTGATGTTGTCCACTGCCGATGAGGGGTAGACCGAGAGGCGTCCGTCTTTGCTCCACACATAGAGGTTGCTTTGCGCTGCAATGCTGAAGCCGAGAGCCAGCAGCGAGAATAGTATGATGGTGAGTCTTTTCATTTTCGTCCGATGTAGTGTAGGTTATTTTGTTGCCACAGGGCGGATAGAGTATCCGTAGTAGCGGTAGTAGGGCGTTGTCTTGTAGTCAGCGCTGTTGAAAGTGATGTTGTTGGCGTAGTAGTCGCCGTAGGAATCGTTGCTGTTGAGCGAACTTGTCCAGTAGTAGCCGTTGCCTGAGCCGTAACTGCCCGTCATACTTTTGTAGCCAGCCGCTGGGAGGAAGATGGAAAATCCGTTGGGACCAGTAACCTTATAGCCACTCGCTCCGTCGTTGTCGTCCTGCCATGTCCAAGTGCACTCCGTCACGAGTTCTTCGCACTCCGCCAGCGACGGCATACGGCAGCCCTCGCCCCACACTGCGGTGGCGGCATCGTCGTCGGCATCAAGGGTCGTCAAGCCGTCGGCAGTGCTGTATTTGGTAATGTTGGAGGACGAAGTGCCGTGCTCGTAGGTGTCCCAGTAGTATTTGTCCTTTGTCTTCGTCTCGCCCCATGCAAAATGGTCGCCGCTGTCGGTTGCCGCGTCAGCACCGACGTTGGTCATTGCCCAAAGGAGACCGCTCGTGAGCCCGAGGTCGACGAACTTGTATCCGTTGATTATTGTGATGGTTCGAACCGTCATCACGTTGCCGTAAAACACCTCGTTGAGCAGTTTTGCATAGGTGCGGTAGTAGTAGGTTGTGCCCGATGTAAGGCCGTCAATGCTGATGGTGTAGTCGCCTTTGCCCGTGCCAAGAGAGTTGTGGCTGTCGGCGATGGTCGGCTTTGGGTTGAGGGCGGAGTAGCATACGCCCACTTCCACATCCGACGGAGCGGTGAGTTCCTTTACGTTTTCGCTGAGCGCAACGTTTGCCGTGGCTTGGAAGGCACTTTCGGTCACGTAGTCGGGCAATGGCTTGCCTGTGGTAATGGCGAAGACGTTTTTCGCCTTGAATGTCAGACTGTCGACCGATGCGATGGACAATGCTTGCATATTGCCGTCGGTGTCAACCAGATAGAGCGTTTTCTTTATCTCGCCTTCAATGCACATAGCGATTGATAGCAGCGAGAAGAGTATTATTGTGACTCGTTTCATATTTTGCGAAATGGTGGTTTATTCTTTTTCGCCTTCCACTTCGAGTCGGATTAACTCGATGCGAGTGGCGGATTTCTTGAGAATTGCGAATTTGAGGTTGCCGATTGTGAAGTTGTCGCCCTGCTGCGGGAGTTGTCCAAGGCTGAAAAGGATGTAGCCCGCCAGCGTCTGGTACTCATCGTCCTCAGGGATGCCGAGGTGGTACGTGTCGTTGAGGTGCTCAATCTCCACGCGGCCAGAGAATTTGTAGGTGTGCTCGTCGATTTTCTCCTCCACGATGCGGCGCTTGTCGTGCTCGTCCTCGAAGTCGCCGAAAATCTCTTCCACGAGGTCCTCCAGCGTCACCAATCCGCCCGTGCCGCCGAACTCGTCGATGATTATGGCGATGCTTCGCTTCTCCGACAGCATTTTGCGCATCATCGTGTTGGCAGGCATCGATTCTGGCGCAAAGTCGACTGGCTTGATGCGGCTCTGCCAGTCGGGGTCAGAGTTGAAGAGTTCGTTGACGTGGATGTAGCCAATCACGTTGTCGATGTCGTCGCGGTAGACGATGATTTTCGACAGACCCGTAGCCGTGAAACGGCGGCGCAGGCGCTCGCGGTCGCACGAAGCCTCTACGGCGATAATCTCGTTGCGCGGTATCATGCAGTCGCGCAGCAGCGTGTTGCTGAAATCGAGCGCATTTTGGAAAATCTTCACCTCGTGGTCAATCTCCTTGTCGCCGTCCTTGCCCGAAGCCTTGTCGTCGATGGTCTGCTGGATGTAGTCGTCGAGTTCGCCCACAGTCAGCAGCACCGTCTTCTGCCCCGTTGTTTCAGCGCCAAAGAGGCGCATCAGAGCCCTCGACAGGAACGACGAGAACCACGAAATAGGGTAGAGCAGCCAGTAGATTATGTAGAGCGGCACGGCGCAGTGGCGCAGCGATATGTTCGGGTTGATGCGGAAGATGGCTTTCGGGAAAAATTCGCCCGTGATGAGGATGATGCCCGTGGATATTACCGTTTGGCATGCAAGTACCAGCGCGTCGCTGTCGCCCACGAGGGAGCGGATGCCCGGACCGAGGAGCACGGCGATGCCGATGCCGTAGACCACAAGCATGATGTTGTTGCCCACCAGCATGGTGGAGATAAACATGTCCTGATGGCGGTAGAAGGTGTTGATGATGCGGCTCGTGAGTCCTTTTTTGTGCGAGTCCACCCCAGCCCTCACCTTGTTGGAGGTGATGAAGGCAATCTCCATGCCTGAGAAGAATGCCGAAAACGCCATCGATATGAGCGTGATTATAAGAGCCGTTGTAGTGTCCATCGTTTCAGTTGTTTGCCGTTAAGGTTAGGCGGGAGGCGTGGTTTCCTGCCGCTTTGGTATAGGGAAAATGCCCGAAGGCTTGTTTAGCATATAGTTGCGCAACTGCTCATCGGAGCGGAAGCCATAGCCCTCAAGGATGCGGTCGGCACGCTCAATGTGCACAAACGAGTCGCTGCGCACTTCGTGGAGCGCTTGGTCCCAAAACAGTTGCTCTGTTTCAATTAGTTCCTTCTTGGCGTTGCGTATCACGATGTTGCCGTCGAGGCGCCACAGTTTCTCCGCCTTAAAATAGGTCGCCGAGTCGCAACGGATAGTTGCCTCCACCTTGAAATCGTTGTCGAACTGCTCAAGATATAGTCCGTTGGGGAACTTCCAACTTGGGCGGCGTGCCTCGTCGTAGACCAGCCACAACTTCGTGGAGATGCGGTAGCGCGTCATTCCCGAGTCGCTGATTAGCGTTGTCACGTCGCGGGTGAGCATCGACACGATGCTGTCGGGGTTTGACGGGGTTGTGACCACCTCGCGTTTCACCTCCTTGCACGACGGCAACAGCGACGACAGCAAGGTTGCGAGCAACAATATGAATGATGCCGTGCGCACTGCCGTTAGCGGATTTTATCTTTCCAGAATGCGAATTCCTTGAAGTTGATGCCCAACGTTATGTTGAAGTAGTTTTCCGTTACGAGACTTGCTGGAGTGGCTTGGCGGCGCTTGTATTCAAAACCGATGTTGATAACCGTCTTCTGTGCGGTGGTTGGGAAGCCGAAACCGCAACTAACGCCGTATTCCTTCAGGTGGTTGTCGCCAATCATCAGATAGTCGCGCGTGTAGGACGCACCCAGACGGTAGGCAATGCGCTGGAAGTAGTTGCCGCGCAGACTCGGCACATACTGTGCGCCGACTGCCATCTTGTAGCGGTCGTCGAGTTTGGTGCGGTAGAGCACCTCCGTCGAGTTGTCGCGCTGCATACCAGGGAATTTGGCTTTGCTCCACTGCTGGAACATGAAGTCAGCCTCTACGGAGAGGCGGTTGTCGAACGTATAGTTCACACCAACGGCGTAGGCGTTTGGCTTGCTGTAGCCGAGGTCCTGCAGGTGTACGTTGGAGATGGTGTCGGGCTTTGTAGAGCCTGTGGTCGACGACACGTCGCTACTGAGGTCGTATTTTACGCCCCATGTGCGTCCGTGCATAGTCTTTTTCGGTGAGTAGGTGAAGCCGACTGTAGCCTTGTGCTTCTTGCCGAACATGTGGGAGTACTGCACACCGATGAGGGTGTTCCAGTCGCGCACCTGGATTTTCTGCTCGTAGACGGCAGAGGTGCTTGCGGTGATGTACTGGTCGTTGACGATTGTACCAAACTGGTAGGCAAAGTTCAAGCCCACGCTGAGACCCTTTACTGGGCGTGCGCCAACGCCGACATACAACTCGTCGATGCCTCCGTAGCCCGATGCGGTGTTGGAAACCGTGATGTCGGACGATGTGAGGTTGTTGCCGAAGGAGTAGCCCACGGTGGTGTAAGGCACGAGACCGATGCTACCGCCGATGTATTTGTTGATTGGGAATTGCAAAGTCATATAGTCCAGACCGCCGCCGAAAGCCTTTCCGGTGTCGCCGCCCTTCTCGCTTGAGCGCAACTGCGTGAAGTCCACGCCGATGTCCCAATGCAGTGTCAGCGAGTCGGTTGCGGCATACGATGCCGGGTTCATCACGTTGATTTGTCGACCGTCGGCCATAGCCACGCCAACGCCACCCATGTTGCGTTGGGCACTTGTCACATAGTCGCCCATCAATCCGTAGCCATAGCGTGAATAGGGCGATGACTGGTTTTGTGCCAGCAGCGAGCCTGCCGACGCCACGGCAATTGCCGCAAGAACTGTTATTTTCTTAAAATATCTCATTGTATTCCAATATTCTGTTTAATCCTTTTGCCACCAAGTCGTTGTCCACAACGAGGTCGCCTCCGAGTTTCTGCGCGAGCATCTGCCCGTCGCCGCCCGTTATCACAATCACCGGCTTGTCGATGGCCTCTGCCAGATAGCGTATTTCAGCCACCATGCCGAGCACCACGCCCGAGCGGATGGCAGTAGGCGTGTCGTAGCCGAACAGCGGGGTGTCGCCGTCGACCGGTACTCGCGGCAGTTGTGCGCAGTTGTCGGCCAGCACCTTCAGGCGCGAGGCCAGTCCTGGCGCTATGTTACCGCCCTTGAAATGCGCGTCCGCCGACACGTAGTCGTAGGTCACCGCCGTTCCAGCATCCACCACCAGGCAGTTGCGCTCCGGAGCCAGAGCCATCGCTCCCACGGCAGCCGCTATGCGGTCGTGGCCGAGCGTCGATGGGGTGGCGTAGTCGAGGGTCAGCGGCATCGGCAAGTGCTCGTCGAGCATATAGGTGCGCACCCCCTTGTCGGTGAGCAGTTTTTCAATCTGCTTGTCGTTGCCCACAACCGACGAATATATGGCTTTGGCCACAGGATAGCCTTTCAGCACCCTGTCGATGTCGGCTCCCGTAAGGTTGTCGAAGCGGCACGACCGCAACAATTCCCTTCCTGAGAACAACGACACTTTAGCCGACGAATTACCTTGGTCTATGGTTAGACTCAAATCCATTTTACGGACAAAAATACTAATTACTACTCAATTACCAGTTCGTTTTTAGAGCCTTTTGCTTGTGTGGCTGATATTTTAATGTTTTTTATCGACCACAATGCCCTTTATTAATCGCTACAATTCTTTCTCCTTCCGCAGTTGGCGGTCGATGGCAAACGAAGCGTAGATCTGCACCACCGCGCCTGCCGTGAGGAAGCCCAGCCACGTGCTGTGGTAGGGGTCGGAGAAGATGAAGAGAGCCGAGATTAGGTAGCACATTGCCGACCAGAACTCCAGCGTGAAAAGCCGGCGCACGCGCAGGCTGAATCCCTGCTTGCGGCGCGAGGCGCGTTGCAGTATGCGCACCACCACTATCATCACCGCCGCCACTGCAAAGAGGTAGCGGAACCACGGCATCGTGATGTCGACCAGCGGCAGGAATGCAGTGAGCAGCAAAATTATCATGCCCACCGACAGAAGTATGTTGTAAAGTCCTTCTCGTTTCATATCTTGAAATTTTTTTAGGAAATGTCTATTCGTTCACAATGTAGAGGTCCTCGTTGTCGCGCTTCATCTTGTATTCCTCCCTCACGATGCGCTCCGTGGTTTCTGGGTCGCTGTTGAGGTCGTGGAGGCGTTGCTTGTAGACGGCGCACGAGTCGTCGCATTGCTTTATCTGAGCCTTGAGGTCGCGGATTTGCGCGTCGTACTCCATCACCTTGATGTAGTTGTAGTCGGAGAAGAAGGTGACGTACACGGCATAGGCAGACACTATCACCAAGAAGAAATTGAAGTGCTTCACCTTATCCTTTATTTTTGCTATCAGCCCCATAAGTCAGATGTTTTTTGAGTGTTGTTAGTCTTCCAAGAGGTCCGGACGCAGTTCGCGCGTGCGCTTCAGCGCCATCTCGTGTTTCCAGTCGTCGATGCGTGCCTGATGTCCCGAGAGGAGCACGTCGGGCACACGCCACCCCTTGTATTCAGCCGGGCGCGTATAGACCGGTGGGGCAAGGAGGTTGTCCTGAAAAGAGTCGCTGAGAGCCGACTGCTCGTCGCCGATAGCGCCGGGGATGAGCCGCACGATGGCGTCGGTGATAATCGCCGCTGGGAGTTCGCCGCCGGTGAGCACATAGTCGCCGATAGTGATTTCGCGTGTGATGAAATGTTCGCGGATGCGGTAGTCGATGCCCTTGTAGTGACCGCAGAGGATGATGAGGTTTTCCGACAGCGACAGTGTGTTGGCCATCTTCTGGTCAAACTGCTCTCCGTCGGGGGTGACGAAAATCACCTCGTCGTAGTCGCGCTGCGCCTTCAGCGCCGTGATGCAGCGGTCTACTGGCTCAATCTGCATAACCATACCAGCCTCGCCGCCAAACGGATAGTCGTCGACGTGGCGATGCTTGTCGAGGCTATAGTCGCGGAGGTCGTGCACCACGATTTCTACAAGCCCCTTGTTTTGAGCCCTTTTAAGGATAGAACAGTTGAGCGGCGACTCGAGCATTTCCGGCAGAACTGTTATGATATCAATGCGCATTGTGGCGCAAAGTTACTCACTTTACGCATAACCGCAAAACACGAGTGCCGAAAATGTTAAAACTGCCGTTCCCTCCGCCTCCGCCGCGCTATTTTTTATGGTAACTGCGGTTTTTGTTGCCTCCGCGGGCTTCGAGATATCCCAAGTCGACAAGTTTGCGCAGATGCCGCTTGGCGGTGCTGTCTGAAAATCCGAATTCCGAAACAATGTCTTCCGTGCTGATTTCTTCTTTGTCGGCCAAAAATGTGAGAATATCGCCCAATTTTTGGGCTAAAGATGGTTTTATCGACCATTTATCGACCATTTCTTGCACAAAATCCGATTTATCGACCATTTCTTCGGCGATTGACCGCCGATATTGGTCGATATCCGACTTCAGATGACGACAATGTAATTCCGTCATACAGTCGATGAAAATTTCGATGTTTTCTTCTTCTCTTGTGTCAATTAATGATTGGATGTATTCCGCTTTGTCTTCCTTAAGCACCTTCATAGGCAACTTGCCAAACTCCATTTGCAGCAAGTTCATCAACAGTCTCGACATTCTGCCGTTGCCGTCAGCCCAAGGATGGATAGTGACAAGTTCGTAGTGCGCCCAAAAACTGAGTTCGTAGACCGCTGCGTCGTCGTCCGCGTCTATTGCCGTGCGGCGTTTGTTGAGTTCTTCACAGAATGCAGCCAACTTGGAAGGAACTTTCTGAAAAGCCATATATGAACGTCCTCCAAACCCTGCCGTAACATTGACTTTGCGAATTTCACCTTTCGATGCGTCAAACGAGCCGCCCAAAGCGTTGTATACGCTTCCAGTACGAGCCATAACCTTTGAAGCGAGCGTTATGAGCCATTGAGGGGTGACGGGCAGATGCTTCTTTATCCAAATCATCCCATAGTCGTAGGCGGCCTTTAGGTCAAGGTTCATCATCTGCTCAATCAGGGTGCGCTTTGGCGAAGTGATGCCTCCTTCAAAAAGCAACTGCGCTTCGACCTCGGTCACAGTACTGCCCTCAATCGCCGTTGAATGGGTAATGATGGAGTACAGATAGAACTTGTCGTAGTCTATCTGTTCCGAAATTCCCAACTCCTTGTGCCGGTTGAGTAAATCGAGTAATCTGTCTTTTTTGTCACCGTTCATACGTCAACACAAAGGTAAACAAATCGTTCGAAAAAATCGGAAATGGTGGGTGTCAAATTAAATTCGTAACTTTGGGGAATTATGAGACAACCTTACATCAGGCATTACTGCGCCACGCTGAAACTCGGCATTCCGCTTTGCATCGGTCAGATCGGTGTGATTCTCGTGGGGTTTGCCGACACCCTTATGGTGGGGCGCTATGGCACTGGCGACCTCGCTTCGGTGTCGTTTGTCAACAACCTTTTCAACCTCGTCATCATCACCCTGCTCGGCTTCTCCTACGGCATCACGCCCATCATCGGCGGCATGTTCGGTCGTGGAGACAACGAAAAGATTGGCTACACATTTCGCAATGCGCTCACTGCCAACATCGCAGTGGGACTGCTGCTCACGCTCGTAATGGGTGTGGTGTATCTCAACCTCGACAAACTCGGGCAGCCTGCCGAACTTCTGCCAACCATCCGCCCGTACTACATCGTAATCCTCGTGTCGATGGTGTTCGTGTCGATGCTCAACGCGTTTCGGCAGTTCACCGACTGCTTGCTGCGACCGTCGGTGGGTATGTGGATTCTGCTCACCGGCAACGCCGTCAACATCGTGTTCAACTACCTACTCATCTACGGCAAGTTGGGCTTCCCCGAACTCGGAGCACTCGGCGCTGGCATCAGCACCCTCGGCTCGCGCATACTGATGGTGGCAATCTACATCGTCGTGCTCTTGCGCGGCGAGGCTTACGCCGCTATCCGACGGTCATTCTTCGCTTCGCGGTCGCGCCTCAGCGAAATTCTCATGGTTGCCAAAACTTCGCTGCCAATATCGCTGCAGATGGCTATGGAAACAGGCACATTCACCTTCGGTGGCGTGATGATGGGGTGGCTCGGTACGCTCGAACTTGCGAGTTATCAAGTGATTATAACCATCGGAACACTCGGCTTCATGTTCTATTATAGCATCGGCGCTGCTATGGCCATACGCGTGGCAAACTACCACGGACGTGGCGACATCGCCAACGTGCGGCGTGCGGCGTGGTCGGGCTATCACATACTGCTGCTTATGGTGCTTGGCGTTTCGATGCTTTTCCTGTTTTTCAAAGTGCCGCTAATCAGTATTTTTACCAGCGATGCACGTGTCGTTGAAACCGCCTTGCTCCTCATTCCTCTGCTCATTGTGTACCAGTGCGGCGACGCAACGCAGATAGGCTTTTCCAACTCCCTGCGCGGCATTTCGCAAACGGTGTCGATAATGTGGGTTGCTTTCGTGGGCTATGTCGTGGTAGGCATCCCGAGTAGTTACGTGCTCGGCTTCCCGTTGGGGCTCGGTAAGGAAGGCGTGTTTCTTGGCTTCTGCCTTTCACTTTTCACCGCCGGCGCACTCTTCATGTGGCAGTTCCTGCGCGCCGTGCGCAAACGCTAAAACCACAGTTGGAAATTCTGTCGCGGCAGTTTCTTTTCAATCACCGCGATGCCCATCTTGCCATTGGTAAAGGTCATGCCGTAGGTGAGCGACGACTGCAGTTGCTGCCATAGAGCCTTCACCACATCGTCGTGCTGGATGTTGCGCACCACAACCACGGCTTCCCTCGTCGCCAATGCCTTCAGCCATTCGCCCACCTCTTGGGCTTCGTCGGCATCCACCCTGTTGACCACGATGTAGGGGCGACCTTCGCCGACGGCTTCTTCGTAGTCGGCAATGGCTTCACGGCTTGTGCACGACACCTCGATGCGGTCTATCAAGTCCTGCAGTAGCACCAGCGCCACATCCTGACCGTTGCCGTCGCCTGAAAGCCACATGCGTGAGCGTGACGACACACGCAGCGTGCTGAACGCCGACACGCCGAAATTAGAGCCTAATTGGAGCACTTTCTGAGGGTTGAAATAGTTTGCCACGCGAAACATCATGCGAGCGCTCTTCTCCGAAATCATCTTCGGCTTGCGCACCTTCAGCAACTTCTTCACTCGCCGCGCCTCGTTGCGTCGCGCCTCGATGTCGGCATAGGCATAGTAGGCAGCCTGTTCGCGCAACACGTTGAGCACAAAACTGAAAGCAAAGGGCGAATGGATGCCAAACCCCTTGCTTTTGCGGTAGCGCTTCAGCGCTGTGCAGTATCGCCTGAACTTGCCCAAATGCTATTCCTTTCTTCTGCCGCAGGCAGCAATGGCTGCCAAGAGTGCTATGATGAGAGCAATATAAACGATAGTGATTGACGTGTAGGCAACCTTCTCGGTGGCGTGGATTGACTGCGGGTCGAAGCGCATCACAATTTCGTGCGAGCCAGCCGGCACACGGATGCCGCGGAGAGTGTAGTCAACGCAGGCAATCGGCGTGTCCTTGCCGTCGATGGTCGCTGTCCAGCCCCATGGGAAGAACACCTCAGAGAACACTGCTATGCCGCCGTTCTTCGTGGTGGCACGGTAGCGCAACTCGTTGGGCTTGTAGGGCGCAGAGAGGCTGATGGTGTCGCCCGGTTGCTTCGCCACGGACGCGCCAAGCGTTGCCTTGTATTTGCTGTCGGCAACCGCCTTCACTGCCGGGTCGGCTTTCTTCAAGGCTGCCATCTCGGCATCTGCTCCGTCGGCATATTCAACCTCGCTTACGAGCCATGCGTTGCCGAGGACATCGGGATTTTCCATCACAAACTCGTCGCCGATTTTGATGTATTTGGTGTTGAGCATGTTGAGCGCACGCATATCCACCTTTGTAAGGTCGATTTCGCCCTGTTGCGCCTGATTGAGCAACGCACTCTTCGCAGGGTTAATCATCTGCTCGATGAGGTCGTTGTAGCGCGTGAGTTTGGCTGCGTGGTAGCCGCCGATGCTCTTGTGGAAATACGACGGGGTGGCTGAGCCGAAGTTGCCCACGTCCATCATGCGGTAGTACGACTTGTCCTGCATTATCTGCTGGTCGGCCTTCGTAGGGATAAACATCAGCGAAGTGTCCTCCTTGTGGTCAACAAACATATCCTTGTTTAGGTAGCGTTTGTCCACTTGGAACATATCTACGAGCACCACGGCAATGAGGATGCCCGTGAATGCCTTGCAGTTGAGTTTGCCTTTGAGATATGCCCACAGCAGAGCCATTCCTGCCACGAGGAAGAGAAGGCTGCGCAGAGAGTCGGCTGCAACCATCGACAGGCGCGCCTCCTTCACGATGCCAAACACGCGGGCGTAGAACTGCTGTTCCAGACCTGCCGTGCTGCCGATAGCCTCGTTGAAACTCTCAGTCTCGTAGACGCTCAGTCCAGAGCCGTAGATTGAAGGCATCAGCCATCCCAACAGACAGAATGCCGCCGGAATGCCGAACGCCACATAGATGGCGCGCGAATGGTTGGCAAAGAAGTCCTTTTCAGAAATTATCTTTTCGAGTGCCATCACCGCAAGGATAGGCAGCGTAAATTCAGCAATCACGAGGATGCTCGCTGGCGCACGGAACTTGTCGTACATCGGGAAGTGGTCAATCATCCAGTAGGTGAGCGGCGAGAAGTTGTGACCCCAAGAGAGAAGTACCGAGAGGATGGTGACGGCAAGCAACGCCCACTTCATCGGACCTTTGACCACAATCAGTCCGAGCAGAGCCAGCGCGAAAATCAGCACGCCCACATAGACTGGACCGTTGGTCATAGGCTGGTTGCCGAAGTACTGGCGGAACTGACCCACCATATCCTGCAGTTGCGGACGGATTTGCTCGTCCTGCGAGGCATCGCCCGTAATCTGCGACGTCTCCACAAGACTTTTCGCCTTGTCGAGGTCGAGCACCGATGCCGGGGCAAGACCACCGCCGTCGGTAATGTCGTTTGGCTTCACCGTAGCGCCGCCTTTCACGTTAGGGATTATGAGCGTGAGCGTTTCGTCAACGCCGTAACTCCAACTCGTCACCTTGTCGCGGTCAATGCCATTCTTGTTCACGTTGTGCGACGCACCGTCGGCAGCCGCCTTCGGAGTGAGCGCCGTTGAGCGTCCGCGCACCGTTTCTTTGCTGTATTCGTAAGTGTTGTAGAGGCTCGTGAGGTTTGCACCTACGGCAACGATTGCCGCCACGGCAAGCACGCCAGTCGCCTTCAGCCAGTTCTTGATTTCCTTCTTGCGGTAGGCTTCAACAAAGTATGCCACCATCATTGCCACCACGACGAAGAGGAAGTAGTAGGTCATCTGCACATGGTTCGATGCAATCTGCAGCATAGCAAACACCGCAGTCAGCGCGCCGCCAGAGAGCCATTTGCCGCGGTAGGCAAGCACCATACCGGCGATTGTGGGCGGCACGTAAGCCAGCACGCAGTATTTCCAGATGTGTCCTGCACCGATAAGGATGAAGAAGTACGACGAAAAGCCGTAGGCTATGGCGCCCAGCAGTGCCAGATACCACTTCTTGCGCATGGCGAGGAGCAGGATGTAGAAGCCTGCCATCATCATAAACACGAGGTTGGCAGGGCTTGGCAAACCCAGTCCGAAGACGGTCTGCAACGCACTCACGAGATGCGAACTGCTATAAGCAGGCGAAATCTGGAATGTAGGCATACCGCCAAACAGCGAGTTGGTCCAGCACGTCTTTTCGCCCGTCTGCTCGAAATATTCCTTAGCCTCCTGGCCGTTGGCAAGACCCTGCATAATGTCGTTCTGCTGGAGCGATTCGCCAAGGCTGGTAGAGAAAAATGCGAGCGAAATCACCACAAGGATTGCTGCGCCAAGCACACCGAAGCGGAAATCTGTGCTTTTCGCCAGATTGCGCACGCCGTCGGTTATCGTTTTCAAACTGAATTTCTGCATATTGAGTATCAAACTATGTGTTCAAAAAAATCGCGGTAAAATTACTCAAAACCACCCAATCCCACAAATGCCCGCCGCAAATTCCCCTTGACACAACAAAAGAAGGGCTCCGCCAGTGTCGGCGAAGCCCCTCGGTTATCTAACAAATACTATCAAACCATTAGAATGTGAACTGTACGCGAGCCTGAACAGCGTGTACGTTCTTGTCGTGTGGCAGACGGTCGATGTCTACGCGGTGCCAAGTGTAGTCAAGCATAACTTGAGCGAACTTGTTGAATGCATAGTTCAAACCAATTGTCGTAGAGTAGATGTTGCCACCGCCAACGCTTGTTGCGCCAGTTGCTGGCCAGTCTACGAGGTAGCCATCAGCATAGTATTGGTCACGGCCTGCAGAGTAGTATTCACCCTTAGTGAGGTCGTTGAGGCCAGTGTAGTTGAAACGTGCTACGAGTTCGAGCGACTTGCCATTGAGGCCGTTGAGCACACCGTCAAACTTGTTGTAAGTGTAGTCGTTGCCGAAGAACTTGTAACCCAACTCAACGTATGCACCGTTGAAGTGGTTAGTGCGGATCTTGTTTGCAGTTTCCCACAAGTCGATGTCGCCCCAACCGTCGATGTTGTCCTGGCTGGCAATGAAGATGCTGTAAGAATCGCGGTGCTTAGTGATGAGTTTGTGTTGATACTCAGCACGTGCGAAGAAGTTAGGTTTAACCAACAATGCTTCAACGCCGAAGTTTACAACCTCGTTAGCCCATGGCAATGTAGCGCTGCAGAATTTGTTGTTCTCGTCAACGTAAGTTTCGAGTGACTGACCCAAAGAGTAAGTTTTCTTCAAAACTGTAGAACCCTTTGTAGTTTGCTCCTCGCCACCACCGAGTTTAGAGTAGCGTGCGCTCACACCGATGTGGAACACATTGCTCTTGTCGGCTGCAGTGCGGAATGCCCAGCGACCAGCCAATGTTACGCCGTTGTAGCCAGCAGCCAAACGGTTGTATGCGCTTTCAGTGAACAAACCTTGGTAAGCCAACCAGTTGTCGTTAGAGAACTTGTAGGTGATACCGAGTTCACGACCTTCGCCGAGTGAGTTGGTCATACCTGCGCGAGAGATGAAGTGGTAAGAACCGAGGGAAGTTTGGCGAGCCATTGTTCCTGCAGGGTCGTTGTAGTAACCAACCTTAACTGCGTGTGTGCCACCGTTTTCACCCTTTGTTGCATACTGGAGGAAGATGTTCTTTTGAGAGAACTTGCCACCACCGAAGCCGAAGTCAGCGTAGAAGTACCAGTTTTCGCCGTAACTCATGCTTGTGCGGATACGTGCGTCGCTGATTGTAGCACCGCTCTTCAGAGGAGTAGTCTCGGTGTTGTAGTAGGCAGCATCAGCCATGAAGCGTGCGCCAACAGTAAATTTGACCTTCTTCTCCTTGTTGTCGATTTTCAAAGTCGGGTTGTTGTCGAAGTCCTGTGCAGTAGCAGTAAGGGCCATAACAGCCAAAGCCGACATGAGAATATATTTCTTATTTTTCATTGTTTTGTTCTGTTTAATTAATTAAGAATAAAATTCCTTTTTCTGTTAGCCTTGATTTGATTAGTAGCCAAGGTTGTTGAGCAACTCGTTGGCATCAGGAACTGTGAGAGGTGCCTGGCTGTTGTCGAATGTCTGACCTGGGTGGAATGGGTTAGGCAACTTAGCGTTACCGCGCATACCGTTGTCAAGCATGTACTGGAGGTTCATCTCTGAGTGGTTGGTGAAGCAGCCGTCCATGTAGATTGGCCAAGTCTGGCTGTCGCCAGAGAATGTGCTTACAGTAGTCTTAGGCACTGTAACCTTCATCAAATCGTCAAATTCTGTTGACCAGCCATAGTTCCAGTAGCCCATGTATTTTGTGATCTGAGCCTGAGAGTCGAATGAGTATGGGTGGTTGATCATGCCTGCGCGGCGTACCATGTAGGCTTGCCATGGGCAGTTCATTTCAGGATAGTTGTTAGGTGCACCAGAGATAGCCGGGCCGATGATGTGGCAGCCGTGGTTCTGCATGTACTCGATGAAGTCGGCTACACCAGTTGGGGTGTCGTAAGCGATGTCGGTTGCGTAAGCAGGGTCGCCTGTCCAGAGGAGGTAGCACATAGGGATACGTCCTTTGAACACTTTGTAAGCGCGGTCAACAGCGTCGAACGAGAATGTTTGGAGGATGACCTTACCGTTAGTGTTACCAACGTTGACTTTGCCGTTCTTGTAGAATGGCTCGCTGCTGCTGGCTGGCTTGGTGATGATGTTCCATCCGTATTTGTCAAGTTCTTTGTAAACGCGTGCCTCGATGTCCTTAGGCTGTGCCCAACTTTCCTTGAACTCGATGTAGATACCAGGACGGTTACCGCTGTCCTTAGGATCGGCTACATAAGCGTTAGAGAAGTCGTAAACAAGGAAGTCCATGTAGCGGCTCTGTGCTGTCCATGTAGTGCCTTCAACTTCTGTTGTAGGTGCAGTGCCGCAGATTTCGAGGAGGGTCTTGCCTTTGAGGGAGTTTTTCACGTGGTAGGGAAGGATGCGGCGGCCCTCAGAGTCGCGGTTGAGCATCTTGCCTTCTGCGTAGGCAATCTGGTCAGCGAGTGCAGAGATGTAGAGACCGTTGCTGTAAACCACCTGTGCATTCGGGTTTGTGCGCCATGCAGCGAGAGTTTCCTGCATTGGGTCGTTGGTTGATTCGTATGAAATACGAGCCTGCTCGAGGTTGTCCTCGTTGAACCAAGAACCTGCGTCGAGCATCAAGAGTTCTGCATAGTAGTAGTTACGTGGATAGTAACTATAGTAGTTACCGAGGTCGTTGTTGTATTGAGTCTCGATATCTGCTTCAGTGAAGTTACAAGGAGTACCGTCTTCATAAGTAAGCGAACGGTAGAATGCCTTACGGGTTGCAGGCACTTGGTCGCTGAACAC
This sequence comes from Eubacterium sp. CAG:180, assembly GCA_963590405.1. Classification (GTDB taxonomy): domain Bacteria; phylum Bacteroidota; class Bacteroidia; order Bacteroidales; family Muribaculaceae; genus Limisoma. The sequence goes on from CAVAPE010000001.1 coordinate 37,428, forward strand.
TGTCTGAATGTTGGTAGTGCGCTTCAGGTTGTCGTCGTGCAGTGAAAGCACCACGCCGTCCTTTGTGCCTTGAAGGTCGCTCTCAAGGTAGTCGGCACCCATGTCGCGGGCCCAACGCCAAGATGCCTCTGTCTCCTCTGGAGTCCAGAATGTACTACCGCGGTGTGCGATAACTGCATACAAAGGCACATAGTCGCGTACCTTAGCAAGGTCGTCGTTCAAGACCTGTACGTCGATCTTTTTTGCTTGCTTGTTGTAGTCTACGAACTGCTGTTCGTCAGAGCACGATGATATGGCAAATGCAGCAACGAGGCCAAACATGCCAATTTTTACAAACTGTTTGTTCATAAGTGAAGTAAAAAATTTTATAAATGAAAGGATTAAATTCTTTATTCCTGGCTTTTTGGAGGTCTGGGCAGACGCCGCTGACAATGGCATCCGCCCGTTCCGCCATAATAACCTATTATTTATTCTTTTGCTCTACAAGATATTGCTCCTGCTTGTAGGTGAGTGCCATAAACGCTATTGAGAGCAGGCAAGCACCGATAAGCAAGTAGAATGTTGCTTCCCAACCTGCTTTTTCTGCCACATAGCCGATAACGATGTTGGCGAGCACTGCAGTACCGAGCACGTAGCCCATGAAGCCTGTAAGGCCGGCTGCCGTTCCTGCCACGTTCTTCGGAGCGAGGTCGAGAGCCTGCACGCCGATGAGCATAACCGGTCCGTAGATAAGGAAGCCGATGGCAATCAAGCATCCGATAACCACGTTGAGGTTGTCGAGGTTGTACATATAAACCACGATAGCCACGATGATGAGCGCCATGAAAAGGATTGTAGGCAACGCGCGGCGACCGTGGAACACTTTGTCGCTCAGCCATCCGCAGATGATTGTGCCTGGGATTGCAGCCATTTCATAAGCGAAGTATGCCCATCCTGCATCCTTGAGGTTGATGCCCTTCTCGGTGAGGATTGTAGGAGCCCAGTCGAGGCAGCCGTAGCGCACCATGTAGACGAAGGCGTTTGCAAATGCAATGTACCAAAGGAGTTTGTTGCTCAACACTGTAGCGAAAATCTGCTTTGTCGACAGCACTTCCTCAGCCTTTGCGCTGTAGTTGCTGCTGGCGTGTCCGCTCCACTCTTCGATTGAAGGAAGTCCGCACGATTGTGGGGTGTCGCGAATCATCAGATAGGCAATAACTGCAATGAGCACTGCTGTTGCTGCAGGGAAGGCGTAAGTACCGATAAGGAAGTAGTAGTTGGAGGCGTTGCCATAGAACCATGAGCCGAACCACAATGCGCCGTAAACTGCCATCGGGCCTACGAGGGCACCGCCAACGTTGTGCGCGCAGTTCCAGAACGACATCCATGTGCCGCGCTCCTTGATGGAGAACCAGTGGGTCATCACGCGTCCGCACGGAGGCCAGCCCATACCGTTAAACCAACCTACGAGGAAGTTGAGCGCTGCCATGAGGATGATTGCCCACGTCTTGTGCTCAGCACCAATCCATTGCACTGGCACAATCATGAAGAGCATAGACAAAGCCGCGCAAATAAGTCCCAACGGGAGGAATTTGCGTGCGTCGCTGCGGTCGCTGATTGATGCCATAAGGAATTTCGAGAAACCATACGCAATGGCGTTCATCGAAAGCACAATACCGAGTTCGCCCTTCTCAAAACCGAACGGAGCCAAAGCAGGTATCGCCATCGAGAAATTCTTGCGTACGATGTAGAAGCCGGCATATCCGATAAATATGCCAATAAACACCTGCCAACGCAGACGTTTATACTTTGCATCGGCTTCAGGACCTTTTTCAATCTTGTCCTTGAATGCCGGAGGAGTTAGAAAATTTGACATTTCAGATAATATTAGTTTGTAATTTCTTTGTTAGCTTTCGCTTTCATTTCGTAACTTTAAAACTCTAAACCCATTCACTTGATTTCGATGTCGCTTGTGTCTTTCTTAGCCAATCGATTGACGGATTTGTCAATACATTAAAATTAATTGCATTTTTCATTCGTTTTCATTTGGCTTTGTCAGGCACTTGCAAGTCAGTCTTCATTCCGATGATTGATTTTAAGTTGCTCGCAAATTTAATACTAATTTTCATTACGCAACAAATTATCCGAAAAAAATTTCATAGAAAAAGCAAATATTTTCGTTCTAAACGTTTTTCAAGGCAAAATCTGGCTCATTTTGTAACCTAAAATTATGTTTTAAAACAACTTTCTGGCTCATCCCCCCTCCAGCGAAAGTGGTCAGGCAAAAAATAAGGGTGCGCCGAAACTATGCTTTAGTTTCGACACACCCTTGTTATTTCGTTTCCTAAAGAAATTACCTACTCGTCGTAGTGGATAGGGATTTCGCGGTTCATGCTTTGGTCAAGCGAAATCAGTGTTTCGGTAGCGACCACGCCGTGAATCATCTGGATCTTGTTGTTCAGGAGATCCATAAGGTGCTGGTTGTCGCGGGCGAAAAGTTTGATAAGCATCGTGTAAGGGCCAGTGGTGAAGTGGCACTCCACAACTTCCGGAATTTTCTCGAGTTCCGGCACCACGTCCTTGTACATCGAACCCTTTTCGAGTTTCACACCGATATATGTACAGGTGGTGTAGCCAAGCACTTTAGGGTTGACATGGTAGCCCGAGCCTGTGATCACCTTCAGGTCAATCATGCGCTGAATGCGCTGATGAATCGCCGCGCGCGACACTCCGCACACCACCGCCACATCCTTTGAAGGAATTCGTGCGTTCTTAATCACGATTTCGAGGATTTTCCGGTCAAGATTATCTATTTTCTCCATATTTATATATGTATATTTATTTCAAGTTTAACCTTGCAAAGATATGGCAAATTTTTAGATTTCAAACTATTTTTATTGACAAATCGCACGAAAATCAACCAAATCGACATAAAATTTCGACAAATAGATAACAATCTGCTTACAATGCGTCGCTTCGCCCCCGCATACGGGGCACTCTGTTTATAAGCGACTTGCCGGCTATGTTTCGGCGGCGGAGTGGAGGATTTCGCTGAGGGTGGGGTGCGGATGCACGATGCTTTGCAGCGTGGAGAGCGGAGCATCGGTGGTTATCAGTGCGCACGCCTCCTGCACAAGGTCGGCAGCGTGAGGCCCGTAGATGTGGCAGCCAAGGAGTTTGTCGTTGTTGTCCACGATGAGTTTGGCGTAGCCATCGGTCTCGCCGAGGCACACCGCCTTGCCGTTGGCGCGGAAGAATGCCTTCTTCGTCGTGTAGAGGATGCCTCGCTCCTTGCAGTCGTCCTCGGTGAGCCCCACCATCCCCACTTCCGGCATGGTGAACACCGCCGACGGGATGACATCAAGACGCAGATCGTCGACCTTGCCCATGATGACGTTGATTACGCGAATGCCCTGTGCGGTGGCTACATGGGCAAGCATCATCTTGCCGTTGACGTCGCCTATGGCATAGATGTGCGGAACGCTGGTCTGCATACAGTTGTCCACCACGATTCCACGGCGGTTGTATTCCACGCCGATGTCGTCGAGGTTGAGCGAACCCACGTTTGCCTTGCGCCCTACAGCCATCAGCACCTTGTCCGCCTCGACGGTCTGCTCCTTGCCTTTGCGGTCGTAAGCCACGGTCAAGCCGCCGCCAGTCTGGGCAATGGACTTTACTGCTGCCTGCGTTTCAATCTTGATTCCGCGCTTGCCGAGGCTTTGGCGCAGACGCTTGGCGAGGTCGCTGTCGAAGTGCGGAAGTATCTCTTTGGCGTATTCCACAACGGTCACTTCGCTGCCAAGGGCGTTGAACACCGAGGCAAACTCCAGTCCGATAACACCCGCTCCGATGACACACAGCCGCCGAGGCACGCTCTCAAGTTCGAGAATCTCGCGCGAGGTGAGTACGCCGTCGAGCGTCGCACCCTCGATGGGTAGCGTTGCCGGCGATGAGCCAGTGGCGATGATTATGTCATTAGCCTTAACCCTTTCGCCTTCAGCCTCTACGGTAAGATTATCTACGAACCGTGCCTTGCCGCGCACCAGATGGATTTTAGGATTGTTGAGTAGCGTTTCTACGCCGCTGCGCAGTTGCTCCACCACGGCACGTTTGCGTGCCATCACGGTTCCGAAGTCGATGCAGAACGAAGCATCGGCGATGCCAAATTCCTGCGCCGACTTGAAGTTAGTCACCATCTCCGCCGTGCGGCAGAGAGCCTTCGTAGGGATGCACCCCTCGTTGAGGCACGTGCCGCCCACGGCTGCCTGCTCGAAGAGAGCCACAGTCATCCCTCGGCGCGCCGCCAGCAGGGCGGTTTCGTAGCCGCCCGGCCCGGCACCGATTATTATAAGGTCAACCGTCAGCATTGTTGCAGTTCTTTGAATGAGAGTACTGGATGCTTGGCTGCCGTGGTCTCGTCGAGACGGCGCACCGGAGTGGTGTGGGGCGCTGTCTTCAACTCGTCAGGTTGCTCGATAGCCTCCTTGGCTATGCGGCGCATCACCTCGATAAATCCGTCGATTGTTTCCTTCGACTCCGTCTCCGTAGGCTCAATCATGATGGCCTGATGGAAGAGCAGAGGGAAATAGATTGTCGGGGCGTGGAAGCCGTAGTCGAGCAGACGTTTGGCCACGTCGAGCGTAGTTACGTCGGTCGACTTGTCGGCAAGACCGTCAAACACAAATTCGTGCTTGCACACCGTAGGGATAGGCAGGCGGTAGCAGTCCTTGAGCGACTCCTTTATATAGTTCGCGTTGAGCGTAGCCAGCGGACCCGCAAGACGGATGTTCTGCTTGCCGAGCATAAGGATATAGGCGTAGGCACGCATCAGGATGCCGAAGTTGCCCATAAATCCCGACACTCGTCCGGCAGCGTCGTCGGTGCGAACCACGTGTAGCAGTCCGTCATCGCCGCGGCGCACCTTCATGTCAGGCAAGCAGTCGGCAAGATGGGCTGCAACGCCCACTGGCCCAGAGCCCGGACCGCCTCCGCCGTGAGGCGTGGAGAACGTCTTGTGGAGGTTGAGGTGCATGATGTCGAAACCCATGTCGCCTGGGCGCACCTTGCCCAGCAGAGGATTGAAGTTCGCTCCGTCGTAGTAGAGCAGACCGCCGCAGTCGTGCACCATCTTGGCAATCTCTGGTATGCGTGTCTCAAACAAGCCCAGCGTGTTCGGGTTGGTCATCATGATGCCAGCCACAGTGTCGTCGAGCAGCGGGCGCAGAGCATCGATGTCGATAGTGCCGTCGTCGAGCGACTTCACCTCCACCACCGTCAGTCCGCACACCGCAGCGCTGGCAGGGTTGGTGCCGTGGGCGCTGTCGGGCACAATCACCTTAGTGCGGTGGCTATCGCCTCGCAGTTCGTGGTAGCGGCGCATCACCATCAGTCCCGTCAGTTCGCCATGCGCGCCGGCGTAGGGGTCGAAGGTGAAATGAGCCATTCCCGTGATTGCTGCCAACGCCTTGTCGAGGCTCTCGTAGAGTTCGAGCGCACCTTGCACCGACGCATCGGGCTGAAGCGGATGCAGGTCGGCGAAGCCCGGCATGGCGGCAACTTCTTCGTTGATTTTCGGATTGTATTTCATGGTGCAACTGCCGAGCGGATAGAAGCCCGTGTCGACACCGAAATTCATGTTCGACAGATTCGTGTAGTGGCGCACCACATCGAGTTCGCTAACTTCCGGCAGTTCTGCCTCCTCGTCGCGGCGCAGTTCCGCCGGCATACCGTCGCAGCCTGTTGCCCAGCCGTTTTCGGGCAGGGAGAAACCTGTGCGCCCAGCGCGCGAAAGTTCGAATATCAGTTTATCGTAGTATTTCATAACTTGAAGTTCTTGATTAGGTTAACCATACGATCGATTTCTTCGCGGGTGCGGCGCTCCGTTGCGCAGAACGTAACCAAGCCTTCTTCCGTAGGCAGTGCGCCAAAAAATCCGCCGTTGGCAAGCAACTGTTGTAGCGTTTCGGTAGGGATGTCGGAGCGGAGGGCAAACTCCTTGAGGAACGGCTTGTGGAAAGCCTCCGTGAAGTGCCCTGTGGCAATCAGTTGGTCGTGAAGATAGTGGGCAGCGCCGTAGGAGAGGTCGCAAACCTGGCGCAGACCCTTTTTGCCCATCAACGACAGGTAGATGGTTACGTAGAGAGCCATCAGCGACTGGTTAGAACAGATGTTGCTGTTGGCCTTCTCGCGGCGGATGTGCTGCTCGCGCGCCTGAAGCGTAAGTACGAAGGCACGCTTGCCGTCGACGTCGGTAGTTGCGCCGACGATGCGTCCCGGCAATTTGCGCACATACTCTTTGCAGCAAGCGAGGAAGCCCACATACGGACCACCGAAGCCCAATGGAATACCCAATGACTGGCCGTCGCCGCAAGCCACGTCGGCACCCCATTCGCCCGGGGTGCGCACCACGGCAAGAGCCGACGGGTCGCAGTAGACCATCAGCAGAGCCTTCACGCCGTGCACGGCATCGGCAAAGCCAGTGAGGTCCTCCACGATGCCAAAGCGGTTGACCGACGGCACGAGTACGCCAGCCACATCGCCCTCGGCAAGAAGGCGTTCCATGTCGGCAAGGTCGGTCTGCCCATCGCTACTGGCAATCTCGGTGAGAGCCACGCCGTGGTACTTGGCGTAGGTCTTCACCACCTCGCGCACCTGCGGCAGGAGCGTCGACGACAGCAGTACGCGCGACTTCTTGCGCGTGGCAGCCATCGCCATCATCATCGCCTCGGCTGCCGACGTTGCACCGTCGTACATCGACGCATTGGTGCAGTCCATGCCGGTGAGCGTGGAAATCATACTCTGAAATTCAAAGATATAGCGTAGTGTGCCCTGCGAAATCTCAGCCTGATAGGGGGTGTAGGCAGTGAGAAACTCCGAGCGGCTCGTGAGGGCGGCAATGACCGACGGCGCATAGTGGTCGTAGGCACCTCCGCCAGCCATCACGGTGAGCCGGTGGTTGCGCTTGTCGAGTTCTTCAAAGCGGCGGCGCACCTCCATCTCCGTCATAGCATCGGGGAGGTCGTAGTCGCCGTTGAAAATCACGCTCTTGGGCACGTCGGCATAGAGGTCGTCGAGGCTCTCCATGCCGATGCGTTTAAGCATTTCGCCGATGTCGTCGGCGGTGTGCGGAAAATATGCAAATCCCATAGGCTCAGGTTGTTAATGTTCCTCGTTTTCGCAGTGCTTGCCGTAGGCTTCGGCGTCCATAAGAGCCTTCACCTCGTCGGGGTCGGAAAGGCGCACCTTAATAATCCAGTTTGCATAGGCATCCTTGTTGAGGAGTTCCGGAGCGTCGGCAAGAGCCTCGTTTACCTCCACCACCTCGCCGCTTACGGGCGAGATGAGGTCGCTGGCAGCCTTTACGCTCTCCACTGCGCCGAAATCTTCGCCTGCAGTCACTTCGTCTTCCTCCTCGGGCATGTCAACATAAACGATGTTGCCCATTGCCTGTTGTGCATGGTCGGTGATGCCGATATATCCAAATTCGCCGTCGATTTTAAGCCATTCGTGCGATTCGCTGTAGTACAGTCCTTCAATTGTTTTAGCCATAGTTGTAAGTGTTTTATTGTTAGGTTTTTATTTCTTGTATTTTTTATCGTAGAAACGTTTTTTGCACACCGTGCCAGCAAACACCTTCTTGCGGATGCGCACATCCACTGCAGTGCCGAGTGCCGCATAGCGACTGTCGATGAGCGCAAGACACACGCTGCGGTCGGTGGTGATGGTGTGGTAGCCCGTGGTCACTTCGCCAATCTGCACGCCGTCGACCTCGACGGCATATCCGCCGCGCGGGATGGCGCGATCCTTCAGTTCGATGCCCACCACCTTCTTCGCCGTGCCTTCGGCTTTCTGCTTGGCGCATGCGTCGCGGCCAATAAATTCCGGCTTGTCGAGTTTCACGAACATGCCCAGTCCAGCCATTATCGGCGAGATTTCGGCACTCAGTTCGTGGCCGTAGAGCGGCAGTCCCGACTCAAAGCGGAGGGTGTCGCGGCAGCCAAGTCCGCACGGAGTGACGCCAGCGGCAACAAACAGTTCCCACATCTTCACGATGGAGTTGGTGTCCATATAAAATTCGAAGCCGTCCTCGCCCGTGTAGCCTGTGCGGCTCACAATCAGCGGTTTGCTGTAGCATTCCGTCTCCTTGAAGGTGTAGAACGTAAGGTCGGAGAGGTCGAGTCCGAGGGTGTCCTTCGCCACCTTCTCCGCCTCTGGTCCCTGGAGGGCAATCTGCCCATAGGCAGCCGAGCGGTTGTCGATTTCCACGTCAAATCCGTCGGCTTGTTGGCGTATCCACGCCTCGTCCTTCTCGATGTTGGCGGCATTCACCACCAGTAGCCATTCCTGCGGAGCAGCCATCTTGTAGACCAACAGGTCGTCGACCACGCCGCCGTCCTCATAGAGCATCATGCCGTAGAGGATTTTGCCCGCTGGAAGGGCAGTCACGTCGTTGGTAAAGATATGGTTGACAAACTTTTCGGCATCGGTGCCGCTGACGAAGATTTCTCCCATGTGCGACACGTCGAACATGCCCATGTGTTGCCTTACGGCGTTGTGCTCTTCAATGATTGAGGAGTATTGTATCGGCATTATGAATCCGCCGAACGGACTCATCTGCGCCTTTAGCGCAATGTGGTTGTCGTAGAGACAAGTTTTCTTTAAATCGTCCATAGTATTTTTAGGATTTTAAGATGATGTCAATCAGTTGGTTCGTAGTTAGGTTGGCGATGTAGCGCAACGCGTCGAAGCCGTCGAGCAGCGCCGCCGCCTCTGCCAGCGGCTTGCCGTGGAGCAGGCGATTGAGTTCCGGCTCGGGGTCGGCAATCATAAAGTAGTCGCCTGAGAGGCTGATGTGGTGCACAATGCCGCTGCGCAACTGCAGGCTTACGCCCACTTCGCCCACCGACGGAATCTTTTTCGACTTGCCGACGGTGTAGGCAGGGTTGCTGCCCGCAAAGAAACTTTCGTCGAGGTAGGTGCTCTCAATCTCGCGTATGCGCGCAATCTCCGTGGGCGTGAGCACGCGCTCGCCGTCGCAGAAATTGTCGATGAGATATTGCTTGAATACGCCAATCGGCATCGTTGTGTGCTCGCTGAGGTTGGTGACGTGCTGGCGCACCGATGCCACGCCCTTGCTCTTGAGTTTCTGCTCCGAAGGCGTGATGGCGAGTTGCATCCGCTCGAAGTCGCTATTGTAGAGCAGAGTGCCGTGGACAATGCTTTTGCCCGGCACCTTGTAGAACGCGTTGCCGCTCACCTTGCGCCCGCCAATCTGGATGTCGTTGCGCCCCGACACTTCCGCCTCCACGCCGATTTGTCGCAGCAGTGCAGCCATGCGTTGCAGGTAGGCATCAAACACCTCCGCAACGTTCTCGCCGCGCGAGATGTAGGAAATCATCAGGTTGCCCCAGTCGGAATACACGCATCCGCCGCCGCTCTTGCGGCGGAACATCTTGATGCCCTCCTTGCGGCAGTAGTCCACATTCACCTCCGTAGCCATCAACTGGTTACGTCCGAAAATCACAGTAGGGCTCACCTGCCAAAGGAAGAAAGCCTCGTCGGGCATCTCTTTGGCAGCAAACTCTTCCATGGCAAGGTAGAAAATCAGCCTATGCTCGGTGTTGTCAGGTAGCAGTAAGTGTTTCATCTTAGGTTCGTGTAATTCCGATTTCCCAAAGGTAGCAACACTTCTGCTGATTGCAAACTATTCCTATGTGTTGTGCAACATAATGCAGTGTTAAAAGCGGATGATGTGCTTCTCCGACGAGAGAGCGCCAACGATGCCCCAACCATTGTCCACATTGCTGTAAATCTGCACCGTTTCGGTGTAGGCGTCGCGGTCGGTGATGCGGTAGAGCCAGATGGAGTTGAGGTAGTTGAAAAATTCGGGTGTTATCGACTGCAGTTCCACAACCACCCATTTGTTTTCCTGCCCGACTCTGCTTTCGTCGATGACGGGACGGCTCTCGCGTAGCCGCGTTTCTACGGTAAACTCGTGCGTCTTGCCGTTGATAAGGTTGTCGCTGAACACGTTCGACATTCCTGCTGCCCATCCGCCGTAGCCCTTATGGAGGCTTACGTTCTTGAAAATCACGTCGCTACTGCTGAACGAATCCTTGAAGTAGTAGGTGTCGCCGTCATAGATATATTCTTTGTCGTCTATTTTTATCAACAGCGCGGCACTGCGCACCTTCAGACGGTAGTAGTTGGTCTCGTTGGCAGGGTCGGTGATGCGCAGGGTGATGCGCGCCACGGTGTCCTGTGCAGTGTTGGTGTCGGTTTCAAACGACATGGGGTCGTAGAATTTCTCGTAGCCAACCACCTCAATCAGTTGGTGCTGCGGCACCTTGGTTTGTGCTTTGACGGCAGGATAGCCGTCGGCAGAGGCTTGGATTGTCACCTCATCGCCCTCTTTTGGGCGGTAGTCGCACTGGAAACAGAAGTTCTTGGCATCATATTTCAAGTCGTACACGTCGCTGCCGTTGACGGTGGCGGTGACTTTAGCAGTGGGCACTACCGAGCGCTTCACCAGAGCGTCGTTGTAGTTATGGCTCTCGTAGTCGGCAAAGTCGATATATTCATCGATTGTGAAATCCTTAAACGAACAGGCTTTGGTCACGGTCACCGTCAGCGTGGTGTCGGGCGAGAGGAGCGCATTGATGTCGAGTTCGTGGATGTCGTCGGTGTCGCTGGTCTTGATGTCGACCTCGCAACCGGTTGCCAGTATGCCCAGTAGGGCAACGGCGGCATATATGATATTCGTTTTTTTCATCGTCGTGACTAAAATTTGATTGTGTAATCGATTGAAGGCAAGAACGGAAGTTTGCACACGCCTTTCAGATAAGGCTCTGAGTCTCTGTAACTCACATATATGTCGGTGACGTTCTTGTGGTTGTAGACGTTGTAGAGGCTCAGTCCGAAACCGCTTTCGCAACGGCGGTGGCGGAGAGTGTAGGTGAGCCGAAGGTCGAGATGGTGCTCGTCGGGCATCTTGAACGAGTTGCGTCCGCGGTAGGAATAGAAGCGGCTGAAACGGTTGAAGTATGCCGCGCCGTCGGGATCATCCGAACTGAAGCCTCCGATGATGTGGAACGTCGAAGAACTACTTGTGATGTCGCCGACTGGGTCGTATTCGTCTATTCTGCCGCCGCTGATAACCGTTGTGGCAACATTGCCTCGGCGTCCGCTGCGGTAGGTCCACGAGAGCGATGCGTTCCAGTGCTTGTTGAAGCGGTGAGAGATTACGATGTTCACGCTGTGGCGGCGGTCGTTGGCAGCCGGGAACTCCTTGCCGCCGTTGATTTCCTGTAGCGGAGTGTCGAATGTGCGTAGCGACTTCGACCATGTGTAACTAACCCATCCTGTGGTGTTGCCCGATTCCTTTTTGAGCATGAACTCTGCGCCGTAGGCTCGTCCGCTGCCGCAGGCAACCATGTCTTGCCAATCGCCGGCGGTGGAGAAGAAAGATGCGCCGTCTTTGTATTCCACAAGGTTTTTCATCCATTTGTAGTAACCTTCCACCTCGAAACTCAGCCCTTTAATTATCTCGTAGCCAACGCCGGCAGCCACTTGGTCGGAGTAGGTTACAGGGATTTTCTTGGTCGACGGCACCCAGATATCCGACGGCATCACGAGGTTGCCGCTCGTGAGCAGATGCAAGCCCTGCGACATTCGCGCATACGACAGTTTGATGGCAAGATTGCTTGTTGGCATAATGCTCACCGAGGCGCGCGGCTCAAGAGAATGGGTGGTCGCGTCGGTCGACGAATAAAGAGCGTAGCGCAAGCCTACGTTGGCTTTAAGCCATGAGGCAATGCTCCATTCGTCCTCGGCATAGACGCTAAAAGTGGAAATGTCGGTGCTGTTGCCTATGCGTTCGTCGGTGATGGTTTCCTTGTTCGCCTTGCCCTTCTGGAAATAGGTTATCGTGGTGTGGTTGTAGACATCGACTGTGGGCGACAGGTGCTGCAACTTGAAACTTGCGCCGTAGCGCAGTGTTTGCCGTGGTGCCACATTGTGCGTGAAGTCGGCATTCACCGACAAATCGCTGATTTTTGAGTGGTAGCGGGCATAGGATTCGGCATCGAGCGACTTGTCGTTCTTGATCCCATCGCTGATATCTTCTTTGAATGACCAGAACTTATGGTCTGTCTGCGATTGCGCCAGTGAGTAGTTGTAGGTGCTGAAGCCAGCCGAGGCGTTCATCTGCAACTTTGAGTTGAACGAGTGAATCCACGACAGTCCGCCAATGATGTTGCCCCAATTCGAGTCGGTGCTGCTTTGTGAATTCTGAGTGTAGTAGGTTGTAGTGAGTGCCGAACTGTTGTATTTACTCTTTTCTGCCGACCAACTCGATGGCGACACGTTGTCTTTGTCGTTGCCAAAGTAGAACGTTGCCGACAGTCGGTCGGATGCCGAAAAGCGGTGCACGAGCCGTGCCGTTATGTCGTAGTAGTTGAGGTCGAGATAGGGGGTGAGTACCGTCTGATTGTCGATGACGCGTTTCATCGTCGGAATTACAAGGGCGTTGAGGTAGGATGCCCGTGCTGAGACGCTGAACGAGGTGTGTCCTTTCCAGATCGGGCCTTCGGCGTGGATTGCCGACGACATTACGCCGGCTGAGAGCGAGCCGTGGTAGCGGTCGAAATCGCCGTCGCGGAGAGATACGTCGACCACGCTCGACAGTCGTGAGCCGTAGCGCGCTGGGAAGCCGCCTTTAAGTACGGTCACGTCGCTAACCATTTCGGGACTGAATGCCGATACAAAACCCTTCAAATGCTCGGGGTTATAGATTGTGAAGCCGTCAATTGAGATTTGGTTTTGGTCGTAGGAGCCGCCGCGCACGTAGATGCCCGCCGTGCCGTCGTTGCCCGTCTGGATGCCAGGCAGTGTCTGCAGGGCTTTAAGCACGTCTACTTCGCCCAGTGTTGCTGGCAGTGACTTGATTTGCCTTACCGACAATGCGTTGGCACTCATCTGCGTGGCGCGGATGCCTACTTGCGACGGCGCGTAGATTGTAACGTCGCGCAACTTGTTGTCGCGCGTGAGGCGGATGTCGAACGATGAGTTCTTGTCGGCTTTTATCTGTGTGGAATATGAGGTGTAGCCTACGTAACTGACTACTATGTTGATTGTTTCGCCAACGGTGGGGTGGAGTTCGAAGAAACCGGCAATGTCGGTGGTTTGTCCATAACGGTTGTCGGTTGAATACACACTTGCCCCAATCAGTGCTTCCCCCGTCTCGGCATCTGAAACAGTGCCGCTGACCATCACGTTCTGCGCGTGGCAAACCGCCGAAGCAAGGGCAAAACAGATTATAATCGCTAATTTTCTGAACATAATATCTTACAGGTTAACTCATGATAGAAATTTTGGCTAAAAATAATTATTTATCGCTTAATTTCCCAAATTTGTCGAGATGATTTTTTGAAAATATTCACCCCGTAGAGGGTGCTACCAACACTGGCTGAGCCCTGATGATGTGGGTTGCGCCGCTTACAGGGCGCTTAGATTTGGAATTGATATATGAAAGTAATATCTTTGCAATATATATGATAGCATTATGAATACAGCAATTACCCAAAAGAAAGCCACGATGTTTAGGCTCAACATAGATTTGGTCGAGCGGCTTAAAGAATTGGCGAAACGAGAACATCGCAGTCTCAATAATTACGTAGAGTGCGTTTTGCTCGATGTCGCTTATAATGAACCGAATGCAGAAACTGTCGCTGCGATAAAAGAGGCGCAAAGTGGTGCTTTGCGTAAATCCAAACCTGTGGATACATCGAGCGTTGATGCAATGCTCAAATCAATGGATTTATGAAAACGCTTCACCCATCTTCACAATTCAAGAAAGACGTTAAGAGAATTAAAAACAATCCAAGAAAACTTTCGCTTCTCAAAGAGGTGTTGAATATGTTGGCGTCTGAAATGCCTCTCCCCGATACATTAAGAGCTCATTCGCTATCGGGCGATTACAAAGATTGTATGGAGTGCCACATTGAAGGAGACTTTCTGTTAATATGGTTTGATGATGAAGCACAAGCGATTGATTTACTTCGTTTAGGTTCTCATTCAGAACTCTTCGGCAATGGGGCTAAAAGATAAAACAAAGGTTTTGGTAAATTTCGGTTTATAATTTGGTTGATGCGGAATAATACTATATATTTGTGCTGCAATTATCTAACATTTTGATTAATCTATATTCGTGATGCTAAAACGTTTCGCCCTTAGTCTGACTTTTCTCGTGTCGTTGGTGATGCCTGCTGTGGCTTCTGATTCCATTCTCGACAGTCTTGACTACTACATTAGTCGCAAGCCATACTACGACAATCTCAAATATCAGCGCATCTTTAAGTTGAAAGCCGTTGCCGAAGGGAAAGGAAACGTGTCGAGAGACGAGAGAATCACTGCCTTCGCAGAACTTGGCGAAGAATACACCCTTTTTAAGGCCGATACTGCAGTTTACTATTATAATAGGGCAATCAAACTCGCAACGGAGTCTGCCGACACGATGAAAGTCCTGCTCCTCAGGATGAGGAAGATACGTCCCGACATGATTTCGGGTTTCTATGCCGAGGCGCACGACGAATTTCGCAGCATTCAGCAGTGTAAATTACCCGAAGGTCTGCTAACGGATTTCTACGAGTGTGGCTATCGTCTTTACTCCTTTGCACTCAACAGCATTGACGATGGCGGTCCGTACTACGACCGCTACTATTACAACGCTGGATTTTACCGCAAAAAATGGATAGACCAGTTGCCTGAACGTTCAACCACCCGCCGCCTTTATGAGGCAGAGCAAGCCATCAGTGATGGTAAGTATGTGAAGGCAAAGTCTACACTCGACGACCTTATGCGCACTTTGAAGCCAGAAAGCAACGACTACGCTTTGGCGTGCGCCTTTCTCGCGAAAATTCATCTGCGAAATAACGCCAGCAATGTCGGCGAGAGCATCCGCTATTATACCCTGTCGGCAATCAGCGACATTATGTGTTCGGTGAAGGAGAATCAGTCGATTTTCGACCTTTCGATGCTACTTTATAAAGGTGGCCACACCGATAAAGCCTACCGCTATATCTTCGCTTCGCTCGAAGATGCTGCGTTTTGTAACGCTCAGATGCGAGTGTATAACGTTTCGGGTATGCTTCCGGTCATAGAATCGCAACACACTGAGGAGGTTGAGATTCACGAACGGATGCTGATGACCTACATTTTTATAAGTTTCGTGCTTCTGGTGGGTCTCGCCATCGCCGTGTCGTTCCTTGTGAAGCAGATGAAGAAACTCACGCGCACGCGTGCCAAACTCAAAGAGGCGAACATGACCAAGGATGAATATATGGGTCAGTTCCTCGAATTGTGCTCCATCTATATGAAGCGCCTCGACTCGTTCACCAAACTCGTGAACCGCAAACTCACCTCAGGTCAGACCGACGACCTTATAAAGATGATTAAGTCGCAGAAATTCAACGACGAGCAGCACGGCACATTCTATAAGGAATTTGACAACGCATTTCTAAGCATCTACACCACCTTTATCGACGAGGTGAATGCGCTGCTCCGCCCCGAAGAGCGGTTTGTGATTGACACGCCCAACACTCTGACCACTGAATTACGTATCTATGCGCTGCTCCGTCTTGGCATTGACGACTCGTCGAAGATTGCGGAATTTCTGCGATATTCGGTGAATACCATCTATGCTTACCGCAATAAAATGAAAAATCGCGCCATCAATCGCGATACTTTTGAAGATAATGTGATGAAAATTGGTTATATCGATTAATATATCCATTTATATTTGCTTATATTCATCTAAATTATATCCATTGGGTATCAAGTAGATAAAATAAATAACATCTATATTTGTTTATATAACTGTTAATATGGTGATTGAAATGCTTGACAGCGGATGTAACTTTGCAATGTCGAAAGCAAAGAGATGCTTTCACCGAATAATGGTTAAACACTACGATTATAATATGGAGTATTAGAAAATTGTTTTATTTCGTTGGGAAACGCAGTAAAATGTCTCGAATAATGGTTTTATGTTAGGTTTGTAAATGTTGCTTCTGAGTAAGCAACAAAGAAACAAAGCTCATCGGAAGATGGGCTTTTTTCTTTGTGTGCCCACTGCTGGATGCATAGACGGCATAGCCGCAGACGTATGCCTGAAAACAAAAAATCCTGAAGCGGTTGCTTCAGGACTTTCTGCGGTGCGGACGGGACTCGAACCCGCGACCCCATGCGTGACAGGCATGTATTCTAACCAGCTGAACTACCGCACCAAGGATAGTTGCTTTTTGTTAGCGATTGCAAAGGTACGAACTTTTGCCGACTGTGCAAATTTTTCAGCAGATTTTTTTATTCAAATTCGTTGTTTTTCTCGTATTCGTCGAGGTCGGCAGCCTTACCAGTGTATTGCGGAGCGCGCTTTTCGAGGAATGCTTTGATGCCCTCTTTGTAGTCTGGACCTTGATAAACCTTTTGACGATAGGAATTTATGCGCTCAAAGTTCTCCGCGTTGATTGAATGTGATGCTTTTGTGAGCATACGGAACTGGCGCTTGATGGCGCTGACCGAAAGCACCGAGTTGCGGCGCAGCGGATTGAGGATTTTCACTTCCAGAAGTTTGTGGAGCATCTCTGCTGATGCAATTTGGTTGACGAAGCCCACGTTGAGCGCCTCGTGTGCGGTAAGAGGTGCGCCTGTGAAAAACATCTCACGAGCCTTGTTTACGCCTAGTTGGTTGATGAAGTGCATGATGCCCGAGGCATTGTAAGGAATGCCGATTTTAGCCGGTGTAATGGCAAATGTGGAGGTCTCCGTTGCCACAATCATATCGCAGGAAATGCAGAGGTCGCAAGCGCCGCCCCAAACCGTGCCCGTAACGCAGGCGATTACCGGGATTGCCACTTTCTGCACGGTGCGCAGCAGGCGCTCCATCGGCACGTCGTACGACAGCGGGTCGTTGCCGTCCATCGGGAGTTCGTTGATGTCGTGTCCAGCGCTCCACACTCCGCGCTTTGTCTGCGCCTCGATGACTATTGCCACGCATTCTTTTTTGTAGCAATCGTTGATTGCATCGACCAATTCCGAGCACATCTGTTCGCTCAACACGTTGAAATGGTCAGGGTTTTGCATCTCTACAAATCCGATGCGGTCTTCAATTCTTGTTTCAACCATCTGTTTTAGTTTGTTAGTTTAGAGAATGTTTGTTGATGCAAATTTACTAATAATTTTACTAAAATGGTCATAAAATAGTTGAGCCCGGCAATCTTCACGATTGCCGGGCTCTGGTACAATTCATTAGGTCTATCATTAATCTTCTTTTGTGTGTGTCTTCATGCTTTGTTGAATTAAATTATGGTTTGTAACGAACTGATATGAGAGTCAGAAATCCTAATTGTAACGAGATTGTGCTTTACTGACTTTGTTCAAGATAATTTCTGACTTCGGCGATTTTAGTGCTTTTCTTGGCGTAGAGCACGAAAATCATCGTTGTAGCCACTACAATTATGCTCTGTGCTATTACGAAGAATTTCGGAATGTCTAAAATCGGAATAACTTTGGCCATTGCCCACCATAAACTCAAAAGTGTCCAAGATGAGAAAACCAGATTAGTTTCTGTTGTTCTGTATATAGGTTTGTCTGTTAGATCGACGAATCCATTCATTGTGTCAAGGAACTTCTTTGATTCTTTAATGTAGACTATCACGTAGGCTACGGTCTGAACCAAGAAAAATATGTAGAAAACGGCATTTATTGCCTTGTTTTCGTGGTTTGTTGTTTGGTCAATCTTCCATATCAACGGGAAAAACATGATCGCTATCAGGTTGCCCATCAATATGTCTGTCCGCAACAGCCTTGAATTGAACATCGTAAGCGCGGCGCACAGGTACATCAGCGAGAGCAGCGATGCCGTTGCAGTTTCCCAGATAGGGAACTGGTTGGCTGCCACTGGCTTTTGCCATATCGGAAAAAGCCAGATATGAACAATTCCCATAGCGATGAAGCACGTGCCCAAAATTATGCCCATCGCTGGGAACATGTTCTTTTCGCTTTTGTGTGACCTTAACGCTTTCATGCTGCCAAACAACATCGCACTTCCTGCAATTAGGGTTACGATTCCTGCCGCGATTTGCGCGGTTGATGTGTGACAGATGATAGTGTTCATTTCTATTTTCTTGCGATGGCAAAGTTATGGCGCGTCAAGAGGGTGGACAAAAAAAATCCGTTATTTGTCGGTCGAAACGACGACAAATAACGTGTTTGCGGGTGGAATAACGTTAAATTACAAGTTAAATAACGCCTTTTATTCGGTTTTCCGCAATTCCGACGGTTTTTTACCAGTCACTTTCTGGAATTGCTGGAAGAAATTTGCACGGTGATTGAAGCCTACCATCTCGCCAATCTTCTCAAGCGACAGGTCGGGATGCTCCACGAGGAGTTTTTCTGCCTCGCGGATGCGCAGTTCGGTGCGCCAAGTGCGGAAGTTGGTGTGCAGATAGGTGCGGAAATAGTAGTAAATGTAGTGCGGAGTTGTGTGGAGTTGCTCCGCGAAGTCCTCAAGCACGATGTCCTTTTGCAGATATTTCTTGTCGGCTACCCACTGGTCGAGCGTTCTTCTGAACTTTATGTCGGCTGCTGGCGCGTTGTTGGAGACGTTTTCGCGGTAGGTGTCTTCATAGATGAGTGTCACGATGGCAGAACTGCGCACGCTGTAGGAGTAGATGCGCGCGGTGAGGTAGACGCTGTAGGGCGTGTAGCAACACTGAAGTAGTACGGCGGCAAGCAGCATCACCTCCATTTCGGGTTTAGTGAGCAGGAATATGCTGAACACTGTTCCAGCCACGGCGCAGATGATTTCGCCGCGGAATGTCCACCTTATCCACACCAGCCTCGGCTCGATGGTCACGCCGTGTTGCCGCATATAGGCAATGTAGTGGGGCAAGCGGTTGTAGAACATGTAGATGTAGTAGCATATCTGAAGCACGTTGGCGGCGAGGATGGCGATGTAGAAGCCGTCGGCGATGTCCGGGTCGGCGACGAGGGCGTATGCCGAAATGCCGACGATGCCAGTGCCTACAATGAAGACTATTTGCCTCGAAAGCCAGCGGCGGCTCACGCTATGGGGGGCGATGAAGACGTAGATTGTGGTGAATGCCAGTAGAGTAATGGCAAGATTTACAGTCACGGACACAACGAAATCCTTATCCAGGTCGGTGCTGGCGAAGTTGCCCGTAATTTTGACTATGTTGATGATTACGATGCTCGTCAGCGCCAATGCTTGGCAGAACTTGGCGATGCGGATTTTGACGAATTCCTCCTTCTTAGGCAAGCGAAGAACGAACAACATCACGGCGAGAGTAGCGAGGATGGTGCTTGATATGATTGTTGTGTATTTAAGAAGGACTGCAGCAAACATATATCAATCAGTTCGTTTAACCTTGTAAAGGTATGAAAAAAACTGGGCTTCTGATATTAAATATCTCAACAAATAATAATATTTCACACTTCTTAACACGTTGCTTTTGGTTTGAAAATAAAACCCCAGGGTTGAGCCTGGGGTTAGCAAATGGTGCCGCCTGAGGGGCGAGCGCCAGTGTATGTGAACTTCCGTTTTAGCGGAATCGGATTTCGTTGTTGTCGAGGCTGTCGATGATGGCGAGGCTCTTCACGTTGTAGCCTGCTTCGCGCAGACGGTCGCCGCCGCCTTGAAAGCCTTTTTCAATTATAAATCCCATGCCTTCAATTGTTGCTCCAGCCTGCTCGGCGAGGGCAATCATGCCGTTGGAGGCGTTGCCATAGGCGAGAAAGTCGTCGATAAAGAGCACATGGTCGTCGGCGGTGAGGAAATTGTTGCTGATGCATACCGTTTCCACCGTGTTTTTTGTGAACGAGCGCACCTCAGCCACGAGCATATTCTCCATTGTGCTCGGCTTTGCCTTCTTGATGAACACCACCGGCAGTTGCAGTTGGTAGCCCATCATGATTGCCGGAGCGATGCCGCTTGCCTCGATGGTTACAATTTTGTTGAAATTGCAGTCGGCAAACAGTCTGCCGAACTCTTTAGCCGCCTCAAACATCAGGTTTGGGTCGAGTTGATGGTTGAGGAAGCGGTCCACTTTCAGCACTCCGCCGGGGAGCAGTCTGCCGTCCTGAAGGATGCGTTGTTTTAGAAGTTCCATATATGGGGGATTATATAATCAGCATTGCGTCGCCGTAGACACCGAAGCGGTATTTCTCCTTCACAGCCACGTCGTAGGCGTTCATCACCTTCTCGTAGTCGCCGAAGGCAGCCACCATCATCAGCATAGTGGAGTAGGGCATGTGGAAGTTGCTTATGAGCGATGTGCACACCTCAAAGTCGTAGGGCGGGAAGATGAATTTGTTGGTCCATCCGCTGTATTCCTTGATGTGTCCGTTCATGCTCACTGCCGTGGCGATGGCGCGGAGCACCGATGTGCCGGCAGCGCAGACTGCATGACCTTTGTCCTTGGTTTCGTTTACCTTCTTCACGAGTTCGGCGGAAATCTCCATCTGCTCCGAGTCCATACGGTGCTTGGTGAGGTCTTCAACGTCGATTTCGCGGAAATTACCCAAGCCGAAGTGCAAGGTGAGGAAATCGTAGTTTATGCCCTTGATTTCCATGCGCTTCATCACCTCGCGGCTGAAGTGCAGACCAGCGGCAGGAGCCACCACGGCGCCTTCGTTTTTGGCGAAGATGCACTGGAAGCGATCCACATCGTCTTCCGTAGGCTCGCGGTTGATGTAGAGAGGCAGCGGCGTCTGGCCGAGGGCAAAGAGAGCCTCCTTAAATTCCTCGTGCGAACCGTCGTAGAGGAAGCGGAGAGTGCGGCCGCGTGAGGTGGTGTTGTCAATCACCTCAGCCACCATTGAGTCGTCCTCGCCGAAGTAGAGTTTGTTGCCGATGCGGATTTTGCGGGCAGGCTCTACGAGCACGTCCCACAGTTTGTGCTCCTCGTTGAGTTCGCGGAGGAGAAACACCTCGATGCGAGCGTTGGTCTTTTCCTTGTTTCCGTAGAGGCGGGCAGGAAACACCTTCGTGTCGTTGAGAAGCATCAAGTCGCCATCATCGAAATAGTCGATGATGTCCTTAAAAATTTTGTGTTCGATTTCGCCTGTCTTCTTGTGCAACACCATCAATCGCGCTTCATCGCGTTCTTCCGACGGTGTCTGTGCTATCAATTCCTCTGGTAGTTTGAATTTGAATTGTGACAACTTCATAGATACTTCTGTTTTTATACTTTTTCTTCTTTTTCTTTTCTCATCTCTTCCGGAAGTTCAAAGTCTTCCACTTTCAGGCGTGCCGCAAGGTCGGCAACGCTCTCGCAATCAGCCACCTTCACGTCGCCCACGCGGGTGCGGCGCAGAGCCGTCAGGTGTCCGCCGCTGCCGAGGGCTTCGGCAATGTCGCGCGCCAGGGCGCGGATGTAGGTGCCTTTGCTGCACACCACACGGATGCGTATCTCCGGCAGGTTGCATTCCAGCAGTTCAATCTCGTCGATGACGAGTTCTTTAGCCTTGATTTCCACCGTCTTGCCTTTGCGAGCCATCTTGTAGGCGCGCTTTCCGTCGACCTTGCATGCCGAGTAGGCTGGCGGCACTTGCTGGATGCGTCCCGTAAACTGGGCGAGCACTTGCTCCACGCTCTCGCGGGTGATGTGCTCCCACGGATATTCAGCATCCACCTCAGTTTCGAGGTCGAAACTTGGGGTGGTTGCGCCGAGGCGTATCACGGCTTCATATTCTTTCACATGGGCTTGCAGTTCCTCAATGCGCTTGGTGGCGCGCCCCGTGACCACAATCATCACGCCTGTGGCGAGGGGGTCGAGGGTGCCAGCGTGGCCCACTTTCAGTTTCTTGATTTTGGTGCGGCGGCTCAGTTCTCCGCGCACACGCTTCACTACGTCGAACGAGGTCCAAGTCAGAGGCTTGTCGACGTAAAATATCTCTCCTTCAACGGGATGCAACATCTCTCGAGGCTTAAATCAATGAGTAAACCAATGTTGCAATGCCGACGATTGCGCAGTAGATTGCAAAATACACAAGTTTGCCACGCTTCACGATGTTGATCATCCATTTGCATGCCAGGCATCCCGAGACGAACGCCGCAATGAAGCCCACAATCAGCGCTGCTGCGGAGATGTCGCCCGTCACTGCCTCTGCGCCGCCCTTAATCATTTTCAAAACGTCGAGGAGTGCCTCGCCGAGGATTGGCGGAATGACCATAATAAACGAGAACTGCGCGAGTTTCTCTTTTTTGTTGCCGAGCAGAAGTCCAGTGGCAATCGTTGTGCCGGAGCGTGACAATCCAGGGAGCACTGCCACTGCCTGCGACAAACCGATGATGAAGGCATCGCGCGTGGAGATGGATTGCTTCTGGCGAGGCTTTGCGTAGTAGGAGAATGTGAGGAGCAGGGCTGTTACGAGGAGCATCGAGCCAACGATGGCGAGCCCCGAGCCGAAAATCTCTTCAACATAGTCCTTGAAGAACACGCCGACGATGCCCACGGGAATCATCGAGACGATGACGTTGACGAAATAGCGCTGCTCGTCGTTATATCCTTTTGCGAAAAGTCCTTTGAAAATCCAACTGATTTCCTTCCAGAGGATTACGAGTGTGCTGAGCACCGTGGCTACGTGCACCGCGATGGTGAACGTGAGGTTTGACTCTGCGTCAATGCCGAAAAGTGCCGAGCCGATGGCGAGGTGTCCGCTGCTGCTCACTGGAAGGTATTCGGTGAGGCCCTGAACGAGGCCGAGAATTAGTGCTTCTATCCAGTCCATTGCCTAATTTTTCTTTTTGTAGAGGATTGCAAAAAACATTGTAACGAAGCCGATAAACGAGAAACCCGGACCCACGGCGGTGCGCATGGTGCTGAAAATGTCGGGGTTGAACTTCTCTTCGGTTGTCGCTCCTCCGCTCATCATCAGGAAGCCGATGATGATGAGTGCCACTGAGACACCCATGAGGATGTAGTTGATTTTTTCCAACGGGCGTGACTGCTCGTTTACGGGTTTTTCGCCCGGAGTATTTGTCTTTGTTTCCATTATCGTTGTTGAGTCTTATCGTTTAAACAAGTCGTCGTAGTCGAGGTGGATGTACTTCGTGGCTGCGAAGAATGCCGCGATGCCCGAGATGGCGATGCCCACCACGGCAAGTCCGGCAAACACTATCGCCACTTCAGCCTCCGTAATCATAGTGCCCACGATGCTGCCCACCATACTCTGCGCTGCAAAGTAGAAGCCCACAAACACGAGGCATGCCAACACTGCGGCTATCAAGCCGTTGAGCATGTTTTGCACCACAAAAGGCTTGCGGATAAATCCCGGTTTCGCTCCCACGAGTTTCATAGTGTGGATGAGAAACCTGCGAGAGTAGACGGTGAGGCGTACGGTGTTGTTAATGAGGGCGAAAGAGATGAACACCAGCAGGGCTGCCACAACAAGGAGCACTATCGAGATGTTGCTGATGTTTTTGTTGGCGGCTTCCACCTCCGTTTCGTAGAGCGCAACCTCTTCCACGCCTTGGCGTTTCTGCAGGTCGGCTTGTATCTTTTTCAACTTGCCCACTTCGGCATAGTTGGCTTTCACATTTATCTGGAACTCAGCGCTGAGGGGGTTCACGCCGAAGGTTTCAATGAGGTCTTCGCCCGTGTCGTCCTTCCATTGTGCGAGAGCCTCTTCCTTCGAGATGTATTCCACTTTTGCAACGTAGGGCGCGGTCTTGAACAAGGTGTTGAGCGCACTGACGTCGGCATCTGAGGCATCGGCATTGAGCACGATGCTGAAACCCATGTTCTCTTTGAGGTCGCGGCTCATGGTGCGCGCCGAAAGTCCGAGAAACGCAGTTACTCCAATCAGAATGAGCACCAGGGCAACACTCACTGTTGCTGTGACGTTCGACTGGAAATGTGAAATCTTTGATTTGTGCTCTTTTGCCATAAAAAATTAGCCTATTTGGCTGCAAAGATACAACGCAGAGCACCCCTTTGTCAACTATTTACGGAATTTTCACACCCTTTGCAGCCGAATTTTCGCAATTTGGCGACAATGGTTAGTTTAATTTCTCAGTTATTCCGCTTCTTTGCCTATGAGGGTTGCCGACGAGGCGCTCTCCACGGTGACCATCACGCGGTCGCCGATGTGG
This sequence comes from Eubacterium sp. CAG:180, assembly GCA_963590405.1. Classification (GTDB taxonomy): domain Bacteria; phylum Bacteroidota; class Bacteroidia; order Bacteroidales; family Muribaculaceae; genus Limisoma. The sequence continues at coordinate 61,579 of CAVAPE010000001.1, forward strand.
TGGTTGCCGCGCGGGAACACGATGACCTTATTTTGCTCGTTGCGGCCGAACAACTGTTCGCGGGAGCGTTTCGATGTGCCTTCAACAAGCACTTCGTAGGTCTTGCCGATGTCGTTGCGGTAACTTACTGCCGACAGTTCGTTTTGCAGGGCAATCATGCGGTTGAGACGGTCGATTTTCACCTCCTCCGGCACGTTGTCGGGGAGGTTTTTGGAGGCGTATGTGCCTGGGCGCTCGGAGTATTTAAACATGAACGCGCTGTCGAACACCACTTCGCGCATCAGGCTGAGTGTTTCCTCGAAGTCCTCTTCCGTCTCGTCGTGGAAGCCTGTAAACATATCGGTCGTTATGCCGCAATCGGGCATGGCCTTGCGGATGGCGGCGATGCGGTCGAGATACCACTCGCGGGTGTATTTGCGGTTCATTGCCTTCAGCACCTTGTTGCTGCCCGACTGCACTGGCAAGTGGATGTGTTTGCACACGTTGGGCACGGAGGCGATGACCGAGATAATCTCGTCGGTCATGTCCTTCGGGTGGGAGGTGGTGAAGCGCACGCGCATCTCTGGAGCGGCTTCCGCAACGATGCGCAGAAGGTCGGCAAAGCCCACATGGGTGCCGTCCTCGCCTATATAGTTGTATGAGTTTACGTTCTGACCCAGAAGTACCACCTCTTTGAAGCCTTTCGCCTGCATGTCGGCGAGTTCGTTGAGGATGCTGCGTGGCTCACGGCTACGCTCGCGGCCTCGGGTGTAGGGCACGATGCAGTAAGAGCAGAAATTGTTGCATCCGCGCATAATGCTGATGTATCCGCTGATGCGGCTATGACCAATGCGCTGCGGGATTACGTCGCGGTAGGTCTCCGTCTTCGACAGTTCGATATTGATGGCCTTTTGTCCGAGTTCGGCAGCCGACACAAGGTCGGGCAGCGACAGGTAGGCATCCGGTCCAGCCACGATGTCAACGCCGTGGTTGGCAATGAGTTCGTCCTTCACGCGCTCCGCCATGCAGCCGAGCACACCGAGCACCAGTTTCGTCTTGCGTTTGCGGCGGAGAGATGCAAAATACTCCAGACGCGAGAAGATTTTCTGCTCAGCATTGTCGCGGATGGAGCAAGTGTTGAGAAACACCGCATCGGCATCCTCAAGCACGTCGGTAGGCTCATAGCCAGCGATTTTCATTACTGAGGCAATCACCTCACTGTCTGCCACATTCATCTGGCAGCCATAAGTCTCTATAAATAATTTCTTTTCTGTTTCTCCGCTCATTACTTATGAATTATAATACAAAGGTAATGCAAACCGAATGCAATAGAACTTGTTCTAATTGCTGAGGTGCAGCTAATTTTATACAAAGGTAATGCAAACCGAGGGAAAATCATTCAAGCTCGCTTGAAAATGTTTTCCGAGGCCACCATTGCACTAAGTTTGCAATTCGGCATTAAGATTGCAAATGCGCGTAGCGCATTTTATAGGCTGAAAGCCTTACACCACCATAGCCCAGGGCAGCGCCCTGGGTAACAGATGATTGTGTGTTTGCGCCCTGAAAGGGCAATACAAAACGGCAGCGTAGGTGATCTCCTGTAGAGGTGCGATTTTTTCAATCTGCGGAATGAAACATTGATTTTTTTTGTGAAAATTTAGCGGAAAATTGTAGGAATTAAAATTTTGTCATATTTTTGGACTATCATACAAACCATTTAATTACTACTTATTTTGCTACGCAAAGGCAAGATGCTTAAAATTTTGAATCCTATGAAAAAGTGTAGATTCATGCTCGCAGCGGTTGCAACAATGTCATTGATGATGGCATCATGTTCCAACGACGATCCGAAACCGGACAATCCTGTTACGCCAACCGACGAAACATTCGAAGCCCTGAAACAGTCTTCAATCAACGAATTTCTCGATTTTGCCAAGGTGCCTCGTCTGGGTTATCATCTCGAGAAAGCCAAGGCATATCTCAAGTCGTGGGCTGAGAAGCACGGCTATCCTTGTTATACCGACGACTTCGACAACGTTTGGATTGACGTGCCTGCCAACAACGAGGCTATGGCAAACTATCCGAAAGTGATACTCCAGGGACACACCGACATGATTTGCGCATCGAAGTCGGGCGAGTCCTACGACTACGAGAACGAGGTGGGCGAACCCTACTACGACGGCGACCTCCTGAAAGGCCGTAAAATCAACCTCGGCTCTGACGACGGCATCGGTGTGGGCATTGCCCTTGCCATCGCAAATTCCAACATTGCTCACGGCCCTCTGCGTCTGCTCTTCACTGCCAACGAGGACTACGATATGTCGGGCGCTATCAACCTCGACCCGTCGGTGCTCGATGCAAATTATATGATTAATATCGACGAGGAAGAGACTGGAAAGATTTCTGTGGGATGCCTCGGTAGTTATTCCATTGAATTTTCGAAGGATTACACCCAAGTTGCTCCGTCGTCGGATGCTGTAGTCATTGCGGTTGACGTGGCTGGTCTTCGCGGCGGTCACAGTGGCGTGATGATTGGCGAGCACCGTCTTAGCGCAACAACTGTTACGGCGTCAATTATCAACGATGCAGTTATTCCTGCTGGTGGCAATATCCTCGCCATCGATTGCGGTCATGCAGTCAATGCCATAGCCATCTATTCGGAAATTCAGTTTGTGGTGCCGTCGAGCAAATCGGCTGAGTGCAAGGATGCTATAAATAAGATTATGGCTTCCTATGTTGCTGAATATCCCGACGAGACCGAATTCCGCTATGACGTGTTTGAGCGCGCGATTACCAGCGAGGACACATTCTACCCTCAGCAACTCAACTCCGACCTCAAGGCATTCTTTGAAACGGTGAAACAGGGCGTGATTGAACAGGAAGGCAACCTTCCAACAAAGTCGAACAACATCGGCGTGTTCTTCACCGTCGGCAAGTCACTGATTATCGACGACATGTTCCGCTCTTACAGTAGCGAATGGGTGGAATCCGAAAAAGATCGTTTGATTGGCGAAGGCGAGAAAATCGGATTTGAATGTTTGGTTTCAGGATATGTGCCAACGTGGGACACTCCAGGCGTAAGTCCACTGAAGGACATGATGTTCAAATACTATTCAGAAGCCACTCCGGCTGCGTTTACCGACAAGGCTAAAGGCGGTTTGGAATGTGCATACTTTGTGCTCAAAAATCCTAATCTCTATGCAGTGTCGGTTGGTCCGCAACTCGACGGTGCACATACAATCGACGAGGCAGTGCACGTGAGCACAATCACTCCTCTGCTCAAGGCGATTGTCAACACCTTGCAACACATCAACGAATTGGGAAAATAAGTTCTTGAAAAGGCAAACAACGGAAGTGGTGCTGAGAAATCGGCACCACTTTTTATTTTCTGATGCGCTTGATGAGGCGGGCGATGCCGTAGGCGGCAATCAGCGTGAGCACCACCGTAGCCGAGGCAGGAATATTGCTGGCGTAGGCTATCATCAGTCCAGCCATAGAGCAAACCACACTGATGGCGGCAGCGAGTAGGGTCATAGGTCGCAGGCGGTTGGTGAACACCTCCGCCGTCATCTGCGGCATGGCAAATAGCGACATCAGTAGCATTATTCCTATCAGTTTGAGCGTGAGAACTATACATATAGCCACAAGCACCGTCATCAATCCGTTAATCCACGCCACAGGCATACCGATGGTGCGCGCATAGTCGGAGTCGAAGGCGCAAGCCACGATGGGGCGGTAGAGCAGCGACGCAATGACGAGCAGCGCCACAAGGAACGCCGCGAAGAGGAGTAGGTCGGAGTGCGTGATAGTCAGGATGTTGCCGAATAGGAACGACTGCAGTTCCGGCACATATCCCGGAGTGAGAAACACAAACAGGATGCCAAGCGCCATGCCAAGTGCCCAAACCACCGAGATGGCAGAGTCCTCGCGCACCCGTTGGCGTGTGGATAGCCACTCCACGCCCACCGCCGAGGCAACGGCAAACGCCCCTGCCGTGAGTATCGGGCTCACGCCCAGGAAGTAGCCAAGGCCCAAGCCGCCGAACGAGGCGTGGGTGACGCCGCCAGCCACAAACATCATGCGGCGCGCCACCACATAGGTGCCCACCAGCGCCGAGGCGATGCTCACGAGCAGCAGCCCTACGATGGCGTTCTGGAAAAATGTATATTCAAAAATCTCCATAAGTCTAATTTTTAGCCCTGCGCTCGCGCTCCTCGCTCACGAGCATCAGCAGTTCGTCCTTTACGCACGACGGCATCTCAATGCCGCGCAGTTGCAGCGACCGCGCCCAGCCGGCAATGTCGTCGGGTAGCAGGGTGAGGAGTACGTCGCGAAACTCCTCAATCTGTGCGTCCTCGTAGGCATCGGCAGCGATGCCGCGGTAGCGGTCGAGTTCCTCGTCGTCGTAGTAGATAACCTCCGTCGTCATTGCCGCCAGTGAGTCCTTCTCGCAGGTGATGTGCATGCCGCAGCACCCCTCCTGAGCGACGGCCTCTTCCTCCTGCGCCGCCGCTTCCGGGTGGCGCTTCTCGTCGATGCGGTGGAAGATGTAGAGGATAGCGCCGACCCCCACGGTTATAGCCAATATGATAAGTGCCGGTGTCATTTCGCTTGTTTGAGTTTAAAGCCCACCTGTTCAAGATGTTGCCAATAGTCGGGATAGGATTTTGACACCACCCCCGCGTCGAGTATTTCGAGCCCCGGTACAAGTACGGCGGCAGGCGCAAAGGCCATAGCCATGCGGTGGTCGTCGTAGGTGAGTATCTGCGGATGCTTGGCGGCTTCGATGCGGCTACCGTCCCACTTCAGCGCACTGTCGCCAATCACCTCAATGGCGTAGCCCAGGGTGGCGAGTTGGGCACGCAGAGCCTCCAATCGGTCGGTCTCCTTGATGCGCAGGGTGGCAAGTCCGTCGATGCGGAACGGTATGCCCATGAGACACGCCGTCACCACGATGGTTTGCGCTATGTCCGGCTGGCTCGACAGGTCGAGCGCGAGATTTTCGGTGATGCTATCGGGCGAATGCTTCAACTCCACGCCCTCGTCGGTGTAGACCGTCTCCACGCCGAAGTTGCGGAAATAGTCTGCAATGCGGCTGTCGCCCTGCAGACTGTTGGCTGTCAACCCTTTAAGGGTAATCTTCAACTCAGGACAGAGAGCCTTGATTTCGTACCAATAACTTGCTGCCGACCAGTCACTTTCCACCGTCAGCGCATTCGCCTTGTAAGGCTTCGCGGCTATCGTGATTTCAGCCTCGCCGACAGTGACCTCAGCGCCGAAATGGCGCATCAACGCAGCCGTCATCTCCACGTAGGGGCGCGATGTAAGTCCGCCCTCAATCTCAATGGTCAATCCGCTTTTCATCATCGGGGCAACCATCATCATCGCCGACACATATTGCGAACTCACGTTGCCGCGCATCCGCAACGCCGACTGTGCCTTCAAGTGGCGGCCGTCGATGCCCAGCGGAGGAAAGCCCTCCTCGCTGAGATAGTCAATCTCCGCGCCGCAGTGGCGCAGAGCCTCCACGAGTTCGCCGATGGGGCGGCGGCGCATGCGCGGCGAGCCGTCGAGGGTCACTGCGCGCCACGGCTGCATGGCGAAATAGGCTGTGAGAAAGCGCATTGCCGTGCCCGCCGCGCCGATGTTTACAGTCTGAGCGTGGGGCGATGCAAGGGCTTTGCGCATAGCATCAGTGTCGTCGCAGACGGCAACGTTGTCGATGGTGCATCCTTCTGCCAATGCACTGATTATCAGTGCGCGATTGCTGATGCTCTTCGATGCCGGCAGACAGATGGTCTGCGCTTCGCCCGATGCCGTGGGCGCCTTTTCGATGATATAGTTGAATTTGTCCATTGCTATTCGTTATTTGGGTTGCATCGTGATTATAGGCACGAGCATTTCCTCCAGTGATATGCCTCCGTGCTGGAACGTTTCCTTGTAGTACTGCACGTAGTAGTTGAAATTGTTGGGGTAAGCGAAGAAATCGTGGTTCATCGCGAAGATATACGTCGTGGAGAGGTTTGGCGCAGGCAGTCCGTAGCGCTCTGGGCGCTTGATTTCGTACACCTGCCGCTCGTTGTAGCCAAGGTTTTTGCCCAACTTGTAGCGCAGATTAGAGTTAGTGGCTTTGTCGCCAACCACCTTTATCGGGTTGTCCACGCGGATTGTGCCGTGGTCGGTTGTGAGCACCACGCGCGCGCCGCTCTCGGCGATGCGTTTCAGCAACTCGCTTGCCGAAGAGTGGCGGAACCACGACTCCGTGAGCGAGCGGTAGGCGGCGTTGTTTGATGCCAGTTCGCGTATCATCTTCGACTCCGTGCGCGCATGCGACAGCATATCTATGAAGTTGAACACTATGACGTTGAGGTCGTAGTTACGGAAATTCGAGAAATTCTGCAACAGGCGTTCGCCGTACTGCGTTTCGTAGATTTTGTTGTAGGAAAATTTGTAGTGCTTGCGGTAGCGGTCCAGTTGCGTCTGTATGAGCGGCGACTCGTTGAGGTTTTTGCCCTCCTCGGAGTCCTCGTCGACCCAAAATTGCGGGAACATCTTCTCAATCTGCACTGGCATCAGCCCAGAGAAGATGGCGTTGCGCGCATATTGCGTAGCCGTGGGCAGGATGGTGGTGTAGAGATCCTCCTCGATGTTGAAATATTCCGAAAGGATAGGTTTGATGATGCGCCATTGGTCAAGGCGGAAGTTGTCGATAAGGATGAAAAACACCTTTTCGCCAGCGTCGAGCAGCGGAAACACCTTCGTCTTGAAGATTTCGTTGCTCATCAGCGGATGCTCGCCGCCGTTGACCCAACCCTCATAGTTGCGCTTCACAAATTTGGCAAATTCCGCATTCGCCTCGTTCTTCTGCATGCGCAGCAATTCGTCCATGTTGGTCTCCGTTTGCGACAGTTCCATCTCCCAAAACACCAGTTTGCGGTAGAGTTCATACCAGTCCTCGATTTTGTCCGAGTCGCTGATTTGCTGCGAGATGCGGCGGAACTCCTGCTGATAGTCGTTGGTGGCTTTTTCCGACACCAGTCGACCCGAATGCAGGTTTTTCTTCAGCGACATGAGTATCTGGTTTGGGTTGACCGGCTTGATGAGGTAGTCGGCAATCTTGTTGCCGATGGCCTGGTTCATGATGTTTTCCTCCTCGCTTTTGGTAATCATAATTACCGGCACATCGGGCTGTATCTGCTTGATGCGCTGCAGAGTTTCCAGTCCGCTGATGCCCGGCATGTTCTCGTCGAGGATAATCAGGTCGAAAGGCGTTGCCTCCACTTGGTCGAGGGCGTCGGCGCCGTTGTTGACCGTAGCCACGTCGTAGCCCTTCATCTTCAGAAACATGATGTGGGGCTTCAGCAAGTCGATTTCGTCGTCTGCCCAAAGTATTTTGCCGTTATTTTCCATAATCCGTTGTCGCAGTTTCGGCCATTAAGCCATTAATATGCAAAATTAATGATTTTTGCGTATGCCTACATTGAATTAATGTTAACGGCTGACATTGGCGGCTATTACAACCGCTGGAGGAACTCCACGAGGTTGACGTCGCGGCTGAGGTCCATCTTCTTGCGCAAGCGGTAGCGCGCCATCTCCACGCTGCGGTACGACATGTTGAGCAACGGCGCTATCTCCTTCGAACTCAGACCCATCTTCAGGTATGCGCAAAGCCGCTGGTCGTTGACGTTGAGTTGCGGGAAGTGCTCGGTGAGCCGCTTGAGGTAGTTCTCGTAGACCACATCAAAATTCTGCGCAAACTTGTGCCAGTCGTCATCGTGCGAGATGTTCTCCTTGATGAGTTTCTGAATCTTAGCCAACTGCTTGTCGGCGTTCTGCGAAATTGTCTCGTCGCTCTCCTGCAACTTGCTGATTTGGTTGGAGATGTCGATGAGTATCTCGTTTTTACGCATCACGTTCATCGTGGCGTTCGACAGTTCCTGCGACTTGTGGCGCACGTCGTGCTCCAACTGAGTGCTCTTCAGTCGTGAAATCTCGTTTTCGCGGCGCAACGACTCCTCTTCAGCCTTGCGCTTGTATTCGAGCATCTCTTTCTCCTTGCGCTTGGCAACGAGGATGGCAGTTTTGCGCGCCTTCTTTTTGACATAGCCATAGAGGAAATATGCGCCCGCCACAATTAGAATCATGTAGAGCGCAATGGCCCACGTGCTGCGGTACCACGGCGGAGCGACGGTAAATTTAAAGGAGTATTCCGAACTGCTATCGTCGTAGCGGTTGAACGAGCGGATGTGGAGGGTGTACGTTCCCTCGTGCAACTGCGTGTATTCCTTGGAGTTGGCGGCAGTGTAGGCGCTCCATTTGGAGTCGTAGTTTTCAAGATAGTAACTGTAGAGCACTGCGCCGTCCTCTCGGAACTCAGGGCAGATGAACTCGAAACGCAGCGAGTTGAGGCTGTATGGGATTTCGAGTACATTGTTGTGGAGCGCGCCGCCAGCGGTGTAGATGAGCGAGTCGGGGTTGGTGGCGTAGATGTTGCTCACAAAGAGTTTGCTCTTCCAGTCCACGCGGTGCTCGCGGTCCACGTCGATGGCATAGAAGCCGTCCTCGTTGGTCACGATGAGTTTGCGTGGAGAGATGAAGTTGAAATGCTCGAAGCCCACTATTAGTTTGTCGAGCAGTGGTTTATAGGTTATCGAGTCGATGCTGTAAGTGCCTGTGGCGTTGTAGAACGCCGCACAGATGTATTTTCCCGACACTCCCCACACGTCGTTGGCAGGCGACTGGTAGAGGCGCACCGAGGTGTGCAGACCGAAGATGCTGTTGAACTTGTCGTCAGGCACCATACGGTCGGTGTGGCTGTTGTAGCGGTAAAATCCTCCTTCGGTCGAGAATGCCAGTTCGTCGTTGATTTTATAGAGCGTGTTGTTGCGGTCGGTGGGGAAGCCCTTGGTGTGGTTGTAGAGGCTCACCTTGTCAAACTTTGTGAGCGTTTTGTTGAGATGCAACTTGTAGATACCTTTCATCCAGTGGCTTATCCAAATATTGCCAAACTCGTCCTCAATGATGTGTCCGCCAGCCTCGTTGTAGCCAGCCACGCGGTTGCTCATCACCCAGCGGTTGCCCTGACGGCGCAGGAGGAAGAAACTTTCGTAGGTCGATGCCAGCGCGAAGCCCGGATGCTTGCGCAGCGGCACTACAGCCCATGTGCCCGGCACGCCCTCAATCTGTACAGGCTTGCCGCCTTCGAGTTGGTAGAGACCGAGGTCGCAACTCACGAGTACGTCGTTGGCGATGGTGTCGATGCTCCACACTTGGCTCTTCAGCAGCGACACGGGGCGTACTGGTTCGGCGGCTGCCGAGAGGGGATAGCCTGTGGCGTAAAGTCCTTGGTTGGTGCCCATTAGCAGGGTGTTGCCGAGAAGTAGCGAGGCATAGCCAGCACCGTAGATGTTCGACGAGCCGAACACCGACGACACGGGCGAGTTGTAGAGCACATAGTCGATGCCGTTGTCAAGCCCCAGCCAGATGTTATCCATGCGGTCGAAGTCGATGCTCAACACCGTGTTGTTCTGCAACCCCGTCGACATATTGACGAAGGTGTTGCTGCCGTTTGTTATGTCCTTGATTATTATGCCGTTGTTCACTGTGCCAAACACCAATTCGCGCTCGTTGGTGGCAGCGCAAAACACTTGGTTGGCTTTCAGGAACGGGTCGATGTCCATTGCGAAAGGCTTGATTGATGCACCATCGTAAATAAATACGCCGTTGAACTCCGTGACAATCAGCACGTTACCCTTTTGATAAGGCAAAAGGGCGCAGATGCGCATGCCTTTAATCATCTCGTTGCCAACCACATAGTTGAAGTTTCTGCCGTTGAGCAGACAGATGCCGCCCTCCTTCGATGCAATATAGAGGCGGCCGCGGATAAGCGCCGAAGTGGTGATTTTATATTTATAAGGTATAGTTTCTGATTTTCTGCCGTCGAAACGCAGCAACTTGAAGTCGCTCTGAAACCAGATGTACTTGCCCGATTTGTGGATGTTCCACACCTCCGTGAAATGGCGGTCGGCTGCTGGGAGCGTAGGCATCAGGCTCTTGTAGACGAAACTGCCGCGGTTGGGGTCGTTGTAGTAGTAGCCGAACTCCTCCGAGCCGCCGGCGTAGATGCGCGAAGTGGTCTCGTCGTAGAGTAGCGAGCGCACCGACGTGTAGTTGCCGTTGGGGCAGAGTGTCCAGTTTTTGCTGTCGTAGATGAGCAAGCCCGAGTTGTTGGCAAAGAGCATACGCCCGTAGTTGTCCTGACGGATGTCCCAGTTTTGGGTGCCACCTTTATATACGGAACGGGTGTAGTTTCTCACCAGCGGATAACTCGCCACGGCGGTTGCCGGCAAAACCATTGCCGCCACCACGAGTGCGAGCACAGCCATCAGACTGCTCAATTTGATGTTTTCAACACTAATTTTCATAATCGGCTAAAAACTTACTTTGTATGTGCAAAAATGTGAAAATTTTCATTGTTGAGTATAGTCCGAAAATATGTTATACAACATGTTTTTTACAACGCATTGATAATCAATACCTAAAAATTTGCAAATATACGCTTGTAGGGGTGCTTGTAGGGTAATGTTGAGTTTTTTGTGAGTGTTTTTTTGCAATTATTCCATCAATAGCCAATAAATTTGCAATGTCAAACCTGACAAAAACAAATTTTTTTAACTGACTGGATTATTCATTAAAATTTTATACCAATCTTATGAAGAAACAAATTCTACTCTTTTGTTTTTTATTCTTTGCAGCGATAGGCTTTGCAGAGAATGTAAACATTACGGGAGTCGTTACTTCGAGCGAGGACGGCGAGCCGCTTATCGGCGCATCGGTCCAAGTGAAGGGTAACGCCACGCTCGGCGTAGCAACCGACTTCGATGGTCGCTATACCATTTCGGTTCCAGCCGGCTCAACTCTCCAGTATTCATTTGTAGGTTGCACGACTCAGGAAAGAAAAGTTTCGCAGTCGGGCAACGTCAACATTGTCCTTGCGAGCGACTCACACATGCTCAACGAGGTTGTTGCCATCGGTTACGGTGTAATGAAGAAAAGCGACCTTACTGGTTCGGTAACAACAGTGTCGTCCGACAAGTTGACAAAAACACCGGCATCAAACCTTGCCAACGCCCTCCAGGGTCAGGCAGCCGGCGTGACAATCAACAATAATAGCGGTCAGCCTGGTGCTGCACCTGAGGTACGCATCCGCGGTGTCGGCACCGTCAATGGCGCGTCACCTATATATGTAGTCGACGGCATCATCGTTGACGACATCTCGTTCCTCAGTCCTAACGACATCGAGTCGACCGAAATCCTCAAGGATGCATCAGCAACAGCCATCTACGGTTCGCGTGGTGCCAACGGTGTCATCATCGTAACCACAAGAAGTGGCGCAAAGGACGAGAAGACCCGCGTAACCCTCGACGCATACGTGGGTGTACAGAAACGCTGGCGCAAACTCGACGTGATGAACGCAAAAGAATTTGCCGACACACGTATCGCCATCAATGGTACAGGTTCTGAGAAGAAATACTATGCAACCAACGGCTTCAACAAATGGCTGTCGGCATTCTGCCTCGGTACATCTAAATACTATCCAACAGTCTACGATGCAGAGAAAAACCCAACTGGTTTCGACTACTCTGCAGTTGATACTGACTGGCAGGACGAAGTGTTCCAGAACGCATTGATCCAAAACTACCACCTCGCCATCGACGGCGGTAGCAAGAAGACCACCTACTCGCTCAGCGGTAGTTGGTACTCACAAGAAGGTACAATCATCGGTTCAAAATATCAGCGTTTCACCGTTCGCCTCAACACATCGCACGAGGTGAAGAAATGGTTGAAAGTGGGCGAGAACGTATCGTTCATGGCTTCAACAGCGCGCAACGCGATGAACAACTCCGAGAGCGCTGGCGCATCAGTGCTTTCAGCAGCCCTCGCAATGGCACCTTGGGACCCTGTTCGCTACCCGGCTGGCTCGGTTAACCGTCAGGGCACCGACATCAGCGGCAACATCGCTGCAGGTTCTAACTTCAAGAACGTGACCAACCCTATCTCAATGGTAGAGATGAGCCACCCGAAGGATCGCTACGAGCGCTTCGTAGGTAATGTGTTTGCAGAAATCAACCCAATCGAGGGTCTTACTTTCCGCTCAACCTACAGTTTCGACTACAACATTGCAACAAGCAAACTGTTCAAGGAAAAATACGAATGGTCATCTTATGATAAGTCTGACAAGAACTTCCTCAGTTCAAGCATCGGTCGCTACTACAACTGGACAGTCGACAACATCCTCACCTACGCCCGCACAATCGGCAAGCACGATTTCTCGGCAATGGTAGGTCAGACTGTTGAGGAATACAACTACTACAGCATCGGCAGTTCAGGTGCCTCTATCCTCAACCCAGTTGAGAAGAACTGGTATCTGTCGCAGGTAACCGACGACTTCGGTCGTCCATCTGACTCGATTTCGCGTAACCGTCGCGTGTCGATGCTCGGACGTCTGCACTACAGTTACGACAACCGCTACCTCATCACCTTCAACTTCCGCGCCGACGGTTCAAGCAAGTTCCCTGACAAGCCTTGGGGCTACTTCCCATCAACTGCATTGGCATGGAAACTCAGCGAGGAAAGTTTCATGAAGGACTTCCACAACCTCGACCTCTTGAAAATCCGTGCAGGATGGGGACGCGTGGGTAACGACAACATCAGCAACGATGCGTTCACCCTTACAATGTTCAACCAGGGTCCTACATTCGTAGACTACGTATTGGGTAAAGACCAGCAACTCGCCAACGGCGCAACAGTGCTTACTTGGGTCAACAACGGCGGTCACTGGGAAAATACAGAGCAATGGAGTGCAGGTGTTGACTTCGGCTTGTGGAGAAACAAACTCACTGGTTCTGTCGACTTCTTCCTCCGCAACACCAAGGATATGCTTATGGACGTAACCGCTCCTGCACATGTGGGTAACCGCTACGCAGCAAAGAGCAACGTGGGCACCGTCCGCAACCGCGGTATTGAAATCACCCTTGAGCACCGCAACCAGATTGGCGACTTCGGTTACTCTATCGGCGGTAACGTTTCGTTTATCGACAACGAACTCACGGGTCTTAACGGCGGTTCTACAATCTATAGCGGCTACAGCAACGTAATGGTTGTTGACCAGGGCTATCCATTGTACTACTTCTGGGGCTACCAGTATGAAGGCATCTACAAGACCGACGAGGAAGTGCTCAGTTACCTCACTGGCTACGACAAACTCACCACTCCGTTCCACGCTGGCGATGCAAAATACAAAGACGTGAACGGCGACGGCAAGATTGACGACAACGACCGTACGAAACTCGGTTCTTCAATTCCTTGGCTCAACTATGGTTTGAACATCGGTGCAAACTGGAAGAACTTCGACTTGCAACTCTTCTTCCAAGGCGTTGCAGGCAACAAGATCTACAACCAACTCCGTCACCGTCTCGAAGGCACAGGTACTAACTCAGTGCTCAGCCCAGTCATGGTTAACGCATGGATGCAGCACACCGACGAGGCTACTGGCGACAAATACTACGACGGAACAATTCCTAACCCAAAGAACTCGGTCAACTACTACGTGTCTGACCGCTTCCTTGAGAACGGTTCTTACTTCCGCTTGAAGAATATGCAGATCGGCTACACCATCCCGACCAACGCAATCCGCAAAATCGGTCTTGAAAGTTGCCGCGTATATCTCCAGGGCAGCAACCTGTTTACCGCAACCAAATACACCGGCTACGACCCAGAAGTGGGTGGCGGCATCGACTACGGTAACTATCCGCAAGCCCGTTCGTTTATCTTCGGTGCAAGCATTTCTTTCTAACTTAAAGTCAAATGAAAACTACAATGAAAGCAAACAACATATTGAAAGTAGTCGGTTGCGCAACGCTTCTGCTCTCTGCCACTTCGTGCAACGATTGGCTTAAAGAGGAAACGCCTGGCAAGACAACCTTCGACGACTTCTTCATCTCTGGCGAAACTGCCATCCAGTCGGTCAATGCAGCCTACACGCCATTGGCTTGGGAATACAACTCTACCTACTTCTCAGAATGGTTTATCGGCGACATCGCTTCCGACGACGCTCTGAAAGGTGGTCAGAACACAACCGATATGGCTGACGCCTACGATATTGAGAACTTCAAGACCAACGCCAACAACACCCTGCTCCGCGACTTCTACCGCGCGCAGTACCAAGGCATCCAGCGTTGCAACCTTGCCCTTCAGGAGGTTGCCAAGGTCGACCCAGACGAAACAATGACGGAATCGCGCAAGAACTGCCTTCTCGGCGAGGCTTACTACATGCGTGCCTACTACTATTTCCGCCTTGTGCGCATCTACGGCGGTGTGCCTTACGTTGATAAGGTGATTGAAAACAGCGACAACTGGAAACAGCCACGCGCTACTGCAGAAGAGATCTACAACCACATCATTGACGACCTCAAGTTGGCTGAAGGCTTGCTCTGGAACAAGAGCCAGTATGCCGATGCCGACCTCGGCCGTGCTACCAAGGGCGCCGCTCAGGCAATGCTCTTGAAGACTTACCTCTACATGCACGACTACGAAAACGCATACACTTGGGGTAAGAAATTCTTCGAGGACCAGAAGAGCGAATACAGCCTCTGCCCGAACTATTCCGACAACTTCACCCTCGCTGGCGAAAACGGTCCGGAATCAGTGTTTGAAATCCAGTATATGGCAGACCCAACTTCCGACTACGGCGAAGGCTTCGGCTTCACCCGCGGTACATTCACCACAATCCTTACCCGTAGCCGCGCAAGTTCGCTCGGCAGCAACGCAGGTTGGGGCTTCAACCACCCTACAAAGGACCTTTACAACGAGTTTGAGGAAGGCGACCTCCGCCGCGAGGCTACCATCAGCCAGCCAGCCGACGACGAGATTGCGGCCAACACCGACTTGACCTACCTCGGAAGTTACTATAACAACAACAAGACTTCGTTCTACGAAAACGGCGTCTATGTGGCACTCGACCACGCTACTCGCGGACCGCTCAACTACCGCCTCATCCGTCTCTCCGATGTGATGTTGATGTATGCTGAGGCAGCCCTCGAGAGCGGCAAGGACCTCAACGTGGCAAAGCAGATGCTCAACACTGTCCGCGCTCGCGTCAACATGCCGGCATTCCCTGGCTACCTTGGCTACAGCGACAACACTGACGACCTCCGCAAGGCCATCCGCCACGAGCGTCGCGTAGAGTTGGCTATGGAAGGTCACCGCTGGTTCGACCTCTGCCGTTGGGGCATCGCCTACGAGGTGATGGACAAGGACAACGGTTCCTATGGCAAGAACGAGTGTGAAGAGGCTCGCAACGAGATGGCTTCGTTCGTCAAGGGCAAGCACGAACTCTTCCCAATTCCTGCTGAGGAAATCAACCTCAACCCGATGGACCAGAACTACGGTTACTAACAGAAAACAAAATCAGGAAGGCGGGCGCAACCCGTCCGCCCTCCTAAAATTTATAACAAACTTTTTTTCAATTACTTAAAAATTCATTATTATGAAAAATTTGACACTTTTGGCTGCTATGGCAGTTTGTGGCGTTGGCTTGGCTAATGCACAGTATTCAGTTGACCCTACTTTGGTTAAGCAAAAAGATGCAAAGTACGACGTTGTTCTCCTCGACGAGGCTTCAATCTCTACTCTTAAAGCAGAAGGCGCTACAGTTCAAGACATCCGCGCTGACGACACTAATGTATTCCTTTATGTATGGAATGAAACATTTACTGGTGGCGACGGCTCTTACCCAGGCGTTGACGCACAAATGGACGGCTACACTTCATTGACAGTTACAAGCGTGGGTTGGTCAGGTGCAGGTTTTAACTTGGCTAACAAGGCTGGTGACTTCTCTCACTTCACTGACGAAACTCACTTCCACTTTGCTGTACGCACTGAGACTTCTTTGAATAGCGCTGCAATCATCGTGTGCGACGTTTTCGATGAGAACAACACAGACAACAAATGGTCTCCTGCAAAGGTTTCTGTAGGTGAGTCTGCATTTGTCGACAACGGTACTACTTATCCATTGATTGGCGCTCTTGACGCTGAAGGCGACTGGGCTGGTTTCGACATCACATTTGGTCAGATGAAGAAATTGTTCCCTTCATTCTCTTACACTCCGCAATCAGTTAAGGGTAACGTGGTTTCATTCCTCGCTGGTGGCACAACTGGTCAGAACATCTGCTTGGACGCAATGTACTTCTACACTCCAAGCGACGGCGCAGTTGAAGGTATCACTGCAGACGCTGACATCGTTGTTACCAACAAGACTATCAACGCATCTGGCGCAAACGAAATCGCTCTCTACAACCTCGCAGGTCAATTGGTTAAGAAGGCTAACTCTTCTGCAATGGGCATCGAGAACGTTGCTAAGGGTGTTTACGTAGTGAAAGCAGGTAACGCTGTGAAGAAAGTCGTTTTGAAATAATATTGTTTCAACATCAATCTCTACGATAGCGGACGGACTTTCCTCCGCCCGCTATCTTTCCAAAAGACCGGCACCCAGATGCGTGCCGGCAGCCATACAGACCACCGCTTCTGCGACAGCGGCTACCCCAACAAATTGATGTAGAACAATCCTAAAAACATAACGATGAATATCAGCAGAAATCTACTCTTCATTGCAACTGCAGCCTGCGCTGCGCTCCCTTCGGTTGCCAAGGACCCACAAGTCGGCACTGGCGAAACCAACGGCTATCACCTTGTTTGGCAGGACCTCTTCGACTCCGACGAACTTCGTCCTGACCGCTGGAACATAGAAGTGAACGGCAGTGGCGGCGGCAACAACGAATTGCAATACTACACCGACCGCGAGAAAAACGTGCATATAGGCGACGACGGCAACGGCAACAGTTGCCTCGTCATCACCGCCTGCCGCGAAGTCTACAACGGCAAGCAATTCACCTCTGGACGCATCACCTCAAAAAACAAGGTAGCCTTCAAGCACGGCAAGGTTGAGGCTGCCATCCTCCTCCCGTCAACAGCCAACGGCCTTTGGCCAGCATTCTGGATGATGGGCAACGACTACGACACCGTGGGCTGGCCTAAGTGCGGCGAAACCGACATCGTGGAGTTCGGCAACGTGACTGGCATCAACGCTGGCACCCAGGATCGCTATTTCAATGGCGCATGCCACTGGGGACAGTCGTGGAACAACCACCCGAACTACGCCCGTGCCGTGACCTACAACTACAGCCTCCAGGACGGACAGTACCACATCTTCACCTGCATCTGGGACGAGAACCGCGTGGCAATGTATGTGGACCTCGACAAATACCCCAACGCATCGCCCTACTATGAGATGACAATCCCTACCACTGACAACACCAACGACCCAGGATATTATTTCCACAAGGAGAATTTCATCCTCTTCAACATGGCTGTGGGCGGCAACTTCCCTTCAATCTTCGACGCTAATGGCATCACGGCTCTCAACGCTGCCAACGGCAACCAAGCCAGCATGTATGTAAACTATGTGAAGGTCTATCAGAAAGGCAACGGCGCTGACGAGTCGCTCACCACACTCGCCGACGGCGATCCGCAACCAGGCGAGGATGCAGTGGCTGAAATCGCTGCCAGCGACCTCCTCTCGTTTGACGGCAACACCGTAACTACCGACGCTGAGGCATCAATCGCCCTCTACAACCTTGGCGGCGCACTCGTGCGCACTGCCACTGGCACAACGATGAGCGTAGCCGACCTCGATGGCGGTGTCTACATCGTTAAGGCATCGGCTGGCAACCGTCAGGCAACGAAGAAAATCGTAATTCGATAACCGCAATGGCAAATTCATTCAAGAACATATTGATTGCCGCTCTTGTCGGCGCAGCAACGATGCAAGCCGTCGCTGCGCCGTCGAAGAAAGGCTACGACCTCGTTTGGGAAGACCATTTCGAGGGCGTGGAACTCAACCGCGCCTATTGGAACGTTGAGGTCAACGGCACGGGATGCGGCAACCACGAATTGCAGTACTACATCGACAATCCGCAGAATGTGGCTGTGCGCAACGGCAACCTCGTGCTCACTGCACGCCGCGCTGACTACGACGGGCATGCCTTCACCTCCGGGCGCATCAACACCCAGGGCAAGGTGGCATTCTCCTACGGCATTATCGAGGCGCGTATCCTTCTGCCTGAGACCACCGACGGACTTTGGCCGGCATTTTGGATGATGGGCAACGACATCAAGGAGAACGGTTGGCCGAAATGTGGCGAAACCGACATCCTTGAGATGGGGCACGCCGATGGCATCGCTGCAGGCACGCAGTCGCGCCTCTTCAATGGCGCTATGCACTGGGGTGAGGCACCGCAATATCACTGCCAGCAGGTTGCCCCGAAAACAAGCGAGAAGAGTCTGCAGGACGGCAAGTACCACATCTTCACCGTGCTCTGGACACCCGACAAAATCGAGATGTATGTGGACAATCAGAAAGAGCCTTACATGCGTGCATTGATAGGCGAAAGCAGCGATAAGCACTCCTACTTCAACAAGGACAACTACATCCTGTTTAACCTCGCTGTGGGCGGCGACTTCCCGGGCATCCACAATCCCGACGGCGTAACTGCACTCAGCGGCGACGGCGCTTCAGCGGAGATGCTTGTAGACTATGTGAAAGTCTACCAACCAAAGAACAACGTGACACTAAAACTAAAATAACTCCAAAACTATCTACCTTATGGACGACAGAAACATGATGAAACGAGTAGTGTTGGTTTGCCTATTTGTGGTGATGGCTATAGGCTACGCCCTTTCGGCAAATAAAAATATAGAAGAGCAGATTGACCAGTTGCTCTCAAAGATGACCCTTGAGGAAAAAATTGGTCAGATCAACCAACAGACAGGGCAAGGCTACAGCGACGGTATGGTGAAGCAAATCAAGGGCGGCGCCATCGGTTCAATTCTCAACGAGGTTGACCCTGTCGTTGTCAACAAATTGCAGAAAGAGGCTGTAAAAAACAGTCGCCTTCACATTCCGTTGATTTTCGCGCGCGACGTGATTCACGGCTTCAAGACCATCTTCCCGATACCCCTCGGACAGGCGGCTTCGTGGAACCTCAGCCTTATTGAGCAGGGTGCCCGCATCGCAGCCGAAGAGGCTTCGTCGGCAGGTGTGCGCTGGACATTCTCTCCGATGGTCGACATCTCGCGCGATGCCCGTTGGGGACGCTGCGCCGAGTCGGCTGGCGAGGACACTTATCTTTCTGCAAAAGTGGGCGTGGCTATGGTAAAAGGCTACCAGGGCGACGACCTCTCAAAACCGAACACTATGGCTGCCTGCACAAAGCACTTTGTGGGCTACGGAGCATCGGAAGGTGGCAAGGATTATAACTCTACATGGATTTCCGACAAGTTGATGCGCGACGTGTATCTGCCACCGTTTGAGGCATGCGCCAAAGCCGGCAGTGCAACGTTTATGTGCGCGTTCAACGACAACAACGGCATACCGGCATCCGCCAACAAATACCTTATGCGCGACGTGCTCCGCGGCGAATGGGGCTGGGATGGCGTGATGTGCAGCGACTGGGCTTCAATCATGCAACTTGTGCCGCAGGGCTACTGCAAAGACCTCAAGGATGCTGCCCTGAAAGCGTCGCTCGCTGGCGTGGATGTTGATATGGAAAGTTACGCATATACTCGCTATATGAAAGAACTCGTTGAAGAGGGCAAACTTGATGTGAAAGTCATCGACGACCTCGTGCGCAACGTGCTCAGATTGAAATTCCGCCTCGGCTTGTTCGACAATCCTTATGTCGACCTCAAGCACGCTAACCAGTTCTACGCTCCTGCCTCTCTTGAGGCTGCCACTCGCATGGTGGAAGAGAGCACAGTGCTGATGAAGAACAACGGCGTACTTCCATTTGCCGCTCAAGGCAAGAAAATCGCTCTCGTTGGCCCGATGGCCGATGCACAGCACGACCAGGCAGGCACATGGTGCTTCGACTTGGACAAGACTCACACCGTTACTCCGCTCACCGCACTCCGCGAGGCTCTCGGCAACGATGCCGTAATCTTCGAGAAAGGCTTGACCTACAGCCGTGACAAGAGCGAAGAAGGCATACAGAAGGCCGTTGAGGCAGCAAAGAAAGCCGACATTGTAGTGATGGTTGCTGGCGAAGAGGCTGTGCTCTCGGGCGAAGCCCACTGCCGTGCCGACCTGTCGCTTCCAGGCGCACAGACAAAGATGCTTGAGGCATTGAAAGCCACTGGCAAGCCAGTCGTGCTCATCATCATGGCTGGTCGTCCGCTGACCATCAGCCACGAGGTTGACCTTGCCGACGCCACTCTCTTCATGTTCCACCCAGGCACAATGGGCGGACCTGCTATCGCCAACATGCTCACTGGCGCAGCCGTACCGTCGGGCAAGTTGCCTATGACCTTCCCAAAGATGGTCGGACAGGAGCCTATCTACTATAACCACAACAACACTGGTCGCCCTGCAAGCAACATCGTGACGATGGACGACATCGAACTTGAAGCAGGTCAAACTTCTACCGGTTGCACAAGTTATTACCTCGATGCTGGCGACGGTCCAGCCTTCCCATTCGGCTACGGCTTGTCGTACACCACATTTGCTTACGGCTCTCCGCGCCTCTCTGCCGCTTCGATGGGCAAGGACGGACAGATTGAGGTTACTTGCACAGTGACCAACACAGGCAAATATGAAGCATCGGAAACAGCACAACTCTATGTCCGCGACCTCGTTGGCTCGGTTACGCGTCCAGTGCGCGAACTCAAGGGCTTTGAGAAAATCACCCTCAAACCGGGCGAAAGCCGCGACGTGAAGTTCAGCCTCAAGGCATCCGACCTTGCGTTCCACAACGCCGAACTCCAGAAAATTGTTGAGCCGGGCGATTTCCAACTTTGGGTTTCGACCGACAGCGCAAGCGGCGCACCAGTTTCATTCACTGTAACAGAATAACATTAAACGATAAAGACAATGAACACTAAGAATATCTTCCTCGCCACAGCAGCGTTGGCTCTTGCAGCCGGCACTTTCAGCGCCGATGCCAAGAGTTTCAAGCGCGGTGTGGGCGAAAACTCCTTCAACCGTGTTGAGGAAATCGACGCAATCCGTCCTGGTTCCTCATGGTTCTACAACTGGGCAAACACTCCAAGCAGCAATGTGACCAATGTGCCCGATGCCGACTTCGAGTTTGTGCCGATGTGCTGGAACGCCAACTACAACGCCGACAACATCCGCAACTACTGCAAGGCGCATCCCGAAACGAAATATCTGCTCGGCTTCAATGAGCCGAACTTCAAGAATCAGGCCAACATGACGCCTGAGGTTGCTGCCGCAGCGTGGCCAGCCGTTCAGGCTCTCGCCAAGGAACTCGGTCTGCAACTCGTAGGCCCGGCGGTCAACTACTCTCCCGATGGTGAAGAAAACAACCCTTACACATGGTATGCAAAATTCGTCAACCTCGTGGGCAAGGACGCGTTCGACTTCATCGCCATCCACAACTATTCGGGTGGTACATCAGGAATGAAGGAGATGATTGACAAGTTCTACGACCTCTACGGCAAGCAGATTTGGCTCACCGAGTTCTGCAACTGGCCAGGCACAACAACCATCACTCCTGCATCGCAGATTGCGTCGATGGTTGCGCAGTTGGAGTATCTGGAGAAGAGCGACCACGTGTACCGCTACGCATGGTTCAAGGCTAAAGGCTCGCCAACAACCTCTCCAGCCTACGCCCTCCTCGTGCCGAAAAACGGTGCCGGCGAGCGCGAACTCTCCGAGCAGGGCAAGGTCTACACCTATATGACCGACTTTGATGCCAGCGTTTACCACTCCACAGCAGAGATAGTGCCAGCAACAGAATATATCAACTCGCAGTCGCTGGTGCTCGGCTCATCGTACGATGCGCAGAACACCAAACCAATCGAGATTACGCAGTTTAGCGCAGGTGCCTACGCCGACTATCAGTTTGACGTAGCAGAAGCCGGTGCCTACACCCTTACGCTCCGCGTCAGCGGTATGGGCGAGCCAACGCGTTTCGACCCGACAGTAGGTATCTACAGCGTTGACAATGACGGCAAGGTGCTCTCCACACTCGCCAGTGCGCGCCAGTTTGCCCTGTCGAACGACGAGAAGGTCTATCAAGACGTGACTTTCTCCGTAAATCTCGCAGCCGGCAAGCAGCGCATCCGCATCAAGGACGACGGTCCTTACTCGCCGAGCGGCATCCACATCAGTGCCCTCACGTTCAACCCTAACGGCGCAGTCGGCGGGTTGACAGTCGACACCGAGAAGGTGGCTTGCCACTATGCCAACGGCAAGTTGCTCTTCACGGGCAATGCCACAGTGGCAAAGGCTACGGTCTACGACATGAACGGTCGCACAGTGGCTGAAGGCTTGGTAGAAGGCAACGCCCTCGCAGCCGACCTCAATGGTGGTGTCTACATTGTCCGTGCCATCACTACCGACGGCACAGCGTGGACAATGAAGACCGTGAAATAGAAGTTTTATGTTTTCATAATTATATTTAAAGTTAGGTTCTTCCTATCTGAATGACATTTCGGAAAGACGTTCCGAAACGTTTCTTCAAGTAAAAAAGATAGGTTTGTTAATGTTTGTCGCGGCGGGATTGCGTGAGCAATCCCGTCTTTTTTGTGAGAAAGCGAAATATTTCTTACATTTACACCCAGCAAGCCGTATCACACTTCGGCTCTGCCAACTATGAGTACGCAAAACAATACCTAACAACTGACATTATGAATCCTACCCACTACAAAGAAGAGGTGTCACGCTGCCTCCTTTGCGAAAATGCTCCCTGTAGCGCTGCCTGCAGCCACGGCGACCCGGCACGCATGCTCCGCGCTCTTCGTTTTGACAACGACGCCAACGCGCGCAAATGGATTGCCGACTGCACAGCCGACGATTTCGCTGCTGCCGAGGCTGCATGTATCCACTACGACCGTCCTATCCGCATCCGCGAGGTGGCAGAATGCCTCGCCGACGCTCCCGAAAGTGACACGAAGGAAGAGCCAAGTCTGGCTATCGAATTTTGCGGACTGCATTGCGAAAACCCGTTTTTCCTCGCATCGTCTGCCATCTGCACCAACTATGAGATGGTGGCGCGGGCGTTTGATGCCGGCTGGGCTGGCGTCTACTACAAGACCATCTGTCTGGAGGAAATCCGTGAGGTGTCGCCACGCTTCGATTCAGTGTGCGAGCACGGCGACCAGGGCAAGTTTTATGGCTTCCGCAACATGGAGCAACTCAGCGAGAACCCCGCAGAGGTGGATTTCGACATACTTCACCGCCTGAAACAGGATTACCCCAACAAGATAGTGATTGCGAGCATCATGGGACAATCGCTCACCGACTGGGCAACGCTTGCCCACATGGCTGAGGATGCTGGCGTAGATGCCGTGGAACTCAACTTCTCTTGCCCTCAGATGGGGCTTGAGGGAATGGGTAGCGACGTGGGGCAGAACATCGAACTGGTGATGTTCTACACTTCCTATGTGAAACGCCGCGTCAACATCCCCGTCATTGCCAAGATGACTCCAAACATCACGCAAATCAACGCCCCGGCGGTGGCTGCTGCGCTTGCCGATGCCGACGCTATTTCGGCAATCAATACCATTAAGAGTGTCACGATGTCCGACTCGTCGATGGTTTCCCACCAGCGCACCATCTCAGGCTACTCTGGGCGTGCCGTCAAGCCGATAGCGCTCCGCTATATCCTCGAAATGGCGAAGAACCCGATTCTCGAGTACACTCCGCTGAGTGGTATCGGCGGCATCGAGACATGGAAGGACGCCCTCGAGTTTCTGCAACTCGGCTGCACCAACGTGCAAGTGTGCACGGCGGTGATGCAGTATGGTTTCCGCATAATAGACGACCTGAAGGAAGGCTTGCTCAACTATATGGCGAGCCGCGGACTTAACAGTCTCAATAGTATCGTGGGCGAGGAACTGAAGAACTTCGTGTTGCCGTCGCAGATGGATCGCGACACGGTGGTGTTCCCGATGCTCGACAAGGAGAAGTGCATCGGCTGCGGACGCTGCCACATCTCGTGTGACGACGGCGGACATCAGGCCATCACTATCGGCGACGACCGCAAGCCGCGCATCAACGGCGCAAAGTGTGTGGGCTGCTTGCTGTGCTTCCACATCTGCCCAGTGGGCGCAATCAAGCCGTCGAAGCGCGTAAAGAAGAAAACGGAAGAATAGGAGAAAAATGAAAGAACGACAAGCACGGCTATTGGCTGCCATGGTCGACTACGACCATGGCGATGCCCGCCGTATCCAGCATTTCGTCAAAGTGCACGATTTCGCTGCCGCCATCGCACGCCTTGAGGGCGTGGACGATGCCACGACCGGCATCCTTGAGGCGGCGGCGATTGTCCACGACATAGGCATCCACAAGAGTGAAGAGAAATACGGCTCTTCGGCTGGCAAATACCAGGAGATGGAAGGCCCTGCCGAGGCGCACCGTCTGCTGACTGAGGTAGGCGGATTTTCCGACGGGGAGATAGAGCGCATCTGTTTCCTCGTGGGGCATCATCACACCTACACAGATATCGACGGCATCGACTATCGCATTCTTGTTGAGGCTGACTTTCTCGTTAACCTCTACGAGGACGGCTTGGACGTGAAGGCGGCGTTGGCGGCGCGCAGAAACGTGTTTCGCACTGGGTCGGGCATCCGCCTACTCAATGCTATGTTCAGCATAGAAGATTAATTTCAGAATGATTTTAGAAGATCCCGATTTTGGCGAAATAATAATCAGTCAAAACCCGCGGGCGCGCAACATCTCTATGCGCCCGAAGGAAGACGGACTGCATGTGACTGTGCCTCCATATGTCGAATTGCCGAGGATTATGGAAGCCATCAATGGTTGTAGAGAGCGTTTGGCAAAGGCGTGCCAGCAGATGCGCCCAAATGTTATAGATGAGAATTACGTAATCGACCGACCGCTGTTTAAACTCAGAGTGAGAAAGAAGCCGCGCGGCGCTATTGCCTACGAATGGGACGACGGCTGGTTTACGCTCCTTTGTCCGCTGGCGATTGATTTCTCCAACCAAGAAGTGCAGGGTCTGTTGAGAAGGGTGATAGAAATCATAATGAAAAAGGCGGCGAAAGTGCGTTTAGGACTTATGCTCGTAGAACTTTCGCAGAAAGTAGGCATTCCTTACAAAAACCTGACTATCACGGGGGCACGCACACGGTGGGGCAGTTGCTCAAGCCAGCACAACATCAGTCTGTCGTGCTACCTTGTGCTGCAGGACACCGACTTGGTTGAATATGTGATTCTCCACGAGCTTTGCCATGTGCGCGAGATGAACCACAGCGATAGGTTCTGGGCTCTGCTCAACTCGATGACCGACGGCAAGGCTTTTGAACTCCGCGAACGGCTGAAAAAAGGCAGAATGGTGCTATAAATCAGTGTACTGAAAACCTCGTGCAGACAAAATTTTGAAAAAACATAGAAAAAAATTACCAAATATTTGCGGGAATAAAAAAATGGCATTACCTTTGCACTCGCAATCAGGAAACTGATGCAATATCGGAGATTCGCTAGCTCAGCTGGTAGAGCACATCCCTTTTAAGGATGGGGTCCTGGGTTCGAGCCCCAGGCGGATCACCTCAAAAGGTTGCAAATCGCAAGGTTTGCAACCTTTTCGCTTTTTAACCCCTTCGAGCAATACTTATGCCCAGCCCGCGGGATATTTTTGCAAAAACATTTGACGTGAACCACAAGAAGGTACATATTTTCAACGATGCGGGCGTTGAGGTCGATGCTGCGGCACCTGTAATTGTGTCGGCGAGCCGTTCTACCGACATCCCGGCGTTTTACTCCGACTGGTTTTTCAATCGGTTGGAGCGAGGATATGTGTCGTGGCAAAATCCCTTTAATGGCAAGGATAGTTTTGTGTCGTTTGCGGAAACTCGGTTTGTGGTGTTTTGGTCGAAGAATCCAGCACCTTTGTTGCCTTATCTGAGAATCCTTGAGGAGAGAGGCATCGGTTTCTACATCCAGTTCACGCTAAACGACTATGTGGCAGAAGGGCTTGAGCCTGGTGTGCCGCCTCTTCAGCAACGCATCGCTACATTTCGGCGGATTGTTGAGGAGAATGGCGTTGGCAGTGCAGTGTGGCGCTTTGACCCACTGATTTTGACCGATGAAATAGACATCGATTCTCTGCTCGAAAAGGTTTCGGGCATTGCAACGCAGTTGAAGGGCTACGCCGACAAGTTGGTTTTTAGTTTTGCCGACATCGCCTCTTATCGAAGTGTTGCAAGAAATCTTGCAAATGCTGGCATCAACTATCGGGAGTGGACAATACCGGATATGGAGCATTTTGCTGGTCGGCTGGCAGAACTTGTCAAACAGTGGGGAATGTCGCTTGCTACTTGTGCGGAAGCCGTTGACTTGCGGCGGTATGGCATAGCGCACAACCGTTGCATTGACCCCGTGCTCATTTCACGTCGCTCTCCTGCCGACACCGCTTTGCAGCACTTTCTGCAGAAAGCAAAGCCCGACGGCGGACAGCGCAAACTTTGTGGCTGCTTACTTGCCAAAGACATTGGAGCCTACAACACCTGTCCGCACCTCTGCCGTTACTGCTACGCCAACTACGCCCCCTCGCAGGTGTTGACCAATTTCCGCCACCACAACCAAAACTCCGAATCGATAAAATAGCAATCTACAGATTATGCAAATCACATTATGCAAATCACATAATGTGATTTGCATAATCTGTGCAAGTGGCGGTATGTGTTTTGTCGTCAATATTTTATTCTGAAGTAGTCGAGCAGAGCCTTGTAATGGTCCTGCGCAGTGAGGCAGGTGTCTAAGAGAAATCCCGGTGTGCGGTTCCATTCTTGCAGACCGCGATAATAGTACATCTTCAGTTCATCGGTAATGATAAATGGCACAATGCCGTGGTTTAGGCATTCCTTGAACATAACCAGTCGCCCCACGCGTCCGTTGCCGTCCTGAAAGGGGTGAATGCTTTCAAAACGCTGGTGGAAGTCGAGAATGTCCTCAAACGAAACAGTCTGTTTCCCTTTGTACTCTTTGAGCAATGCTCTGATGGCTTTTCCCACCAGTTCGGGCTCGACTGTTTCATTTCCGCCTACTTCATTCGGAAGGCGTTTGTAGTCGCCTACGGCAAACCATGATTTCGATGCGTCCGATGTGCCTGATTTCAACAGACCGTGCAGTTGCTTTAGCATTGCTTCTGTCAGAGGTTCTGTTGCGTGGTCGATAATGAAGTCGATGCAGCGGAAATGGTTTGTCGTTTCGATAATGTCGTCGACCTTGATGGCTTCATCGGAAAAGCCAATCGTATTGGTTTCAAAGATGTAACGTGTTTGGTCTCTTGTGAGCCGACTACCCTCAATATGGTTGGAATTGTAGGTCAAGTCAATTTGAGTGCGGTGGTAAATGCCGCCTTTCAGTTTGCTGTCCTTCTGTTCTTTCAGTATGCGCAAAAGCGGAGACATGGCGATTCTTGCATTCTTTCTCTGCGGCAATGGAGCATCGGCAGGGACGCTCCACGTTTTTCCAATCAGTTTTGCTCCAGCAATTTTGCCTTCAGCGCAGTAATTCCGGACAGTTCTTTCCGACAGACCGTGCGCTTCGGCGT
>CAVAPE010000001.1:89220-104508 GCA_963590405.1 Eubacterium sp. CAG:180
CTTATCGGCATAAAAAACATTATCAACCGCAAATATATGCATTTTCTTGCCGATAACGGCAAGAAATACCGCTTTTTCTATTTTTAGCGGATTGACGGCGATGTAGAGCGCTGCCTACGGGGCACTTGTTCTGGGATGAAATGCAAGACCATCATTTCTGAGGGGTGACTTTGTGGGGTGGGGGGAATTTGAAAAATTGGTTGCTATTCCCAAAATATTGGTAAATATGGGTGTGGGAATGTTAAATATGATATATATCATTTGTGGGGCGTTTTTGTTGGCATATATTTGCTTCGAAAATGTCGATGGGGGCATTGGATAGGTATGAAAATTTAAGCGACTGAAATTTTTTTCGAAAAAAATCTGCAAAAAATTTGTGGGTTCAGAAAAAAGCCGTACCTTTGCAACGCTTTCGGAAACGAATGGGTGTTTAGCTCAGCTGGTTCAGAGCATCTGCCTTACAAGCAGAGGGTCGGGGGTTCGAATCCCTCAACACCCACCACGAGGAAATCGACTTACGCCGGTTTCCTCTTTTTTTGTTTTTACTCTAACTATTTTGTACTAGATGAGAATCAAATCATTCAAGTCAATCGCTTTGGCGGGCTTGATGTCGATGGTTGCATACACGACGCAAGCGGCAGTGACGCTGACTCTCGACGACGCCGTGCGCGTCGCTCTGTCGGAGAACCCCACGGTGCGTGTGGCCGACAGTGAAATCATGAAACAGGAATATGCCAAAAAGGGCACATTGTCCAACCTTATGCCCCAACTCAACTTCTCGGCGGGCTACGACCGCACGCTGAAGAAGCAGGTGATGTATATGGGCGACATGGGAGGCATGAGCGGCATGGGCGGCGACGGCATTGAGGTGGGACTGAACAACACCTGGTCGGCAGGCTTTGCACTTTCGCTGCCACTGATCAACGCTCAGTTATGGAAACAGTTGAGCATATCGTCGGACGACGTGGAACTGGCGGTGGAAAAGTCGCGCCAGTTGCGCATCGCCATGGTGTCGCAGGTGCGTCAGGCGTACTACGCCGTGCTCCTCGCCCAGGCGAGCCACAAAGCCCTTCAGGAGAACTATGACAACGCCAAGAAGAAATACGACGACATCAACCAGAAATTCCAGCAGGGACTCTCGTCG
The DNA here is from genome assembly GCA_963590405.1 of Eubacterium sp. CAG:180. Taxonomy (GTDB): domain Bacteria; phylum Bacteroidota; class Bacteroidia; order Bacteroidales; family Muribaculaceae; genus Limisoma. The sequence goes on from CAVAPE010000001.1 coordinate 90,365, forward strand.
GAGTACGACCTTATCCGTGCCGACGTGGCGGTGAAAAACGTAGAGCCGAGTCTGCTCGACGCCAGCAATTCCATCGTGCTTGCCAAGTGGCGGCTCAAAGCCCTCACTGGTATGGACCTTGACACCGAAATTGACTGCGCTGGAGCGCTCGACGACTATGCCGACAAACTCTGCGACAACTATATGCGCATCGACACCACGATGCTCGCCGGCAACTCCGACCTCCGCCAACTCGACCTCCAACAGATACAACTGAAGAAAACGCGCGACGTGGCGAAGGCAGCCTACTATCCGTCGCTCAACATGTCGTTTGCCTACCAGTGGAGCGCCATGTCGGACGACTTCAAGTTTAAGGACTATCGCTGGAACCCCTATTCCACCATTGGCGTGTCGCTCACCATCCCCATCTTCTCGGGCGGCAAGCGCTACAGCACGCTGAAGCAGACCGATGTGCAACTCAACCAGTTGCAACTCAGTCGGATAAACACCGAGCGCAACCTCATGGTTGGCGTGCGTCAGTATGTGGATCAGATGCGCACCAGCATCCTCCAGTACCAATCGTCGGAGAAGAGTGTGGCACAGGCACGCAAAGGCTACGAGATTGCCACAAAGCGCTACGACACCGGTGCCGGCACACTGCTTGAGGTCAACGATTCGCAACTCGCCCTCACGCAGTCGCAACTCAACAGCAGTCAGGCCATCTACTCCTTCCTCGTGGCACAAGCGCAACTCGACGAAACACTTGGAACAGAATACACTACCGAAAAATAAAATCAACCCCCAATGAATATCAAGACTTTAACTACTATCGCAATGTCGGCAGCCTTGGCGCTTGCCGTGACCGCCTGCTCTGGCGGCAACAAGACAAGCGAGGAGAACAACGACAAGGAAGAAGCCGTAAAGGTGGAAGTGGCGAAGACCGACTACCGCGCAGTGAGCCAAGTGAACACCTTCACCGGCACGGTGGAAGCCGACGTGACCAACAACATCGCTCCGCAGACGGTTGCGCGCATCCGCAAGGTTTATGTGGAAGTGGGACAACACGTGTCGGCAGGGCAGAAACTTGCCGATATGGACCCTGCCAACCTCGATCAGGTGCGCCTGCAGATGGAAAACAACAAACTCGAATACGACCGCGTGAACGAACTCTATAAGATTGGCGGTTGCTCCAAGTCGGACCTCGACGCCAGGCAGACAGCCTACGACATTTCGCGCCGCAACTACGAAAATCTGGCGGAAAACACCCGCCTCATCAGTCCTATCAGCGGCATCGTGTCGGCACGCAACTACGATAGCGGCGACATGTACAACGGTGCAAACCCAATCTTTGTGGTAGAGAAAATCCGCCCCGTGAAGATGAAAGTCAACGTGTCCGAAGCCCTGTTCACCAAAATCAAGAAAGGCATGAACGTAGACTTCACCCTTGATGTCTACGGCAGCGAGGTGTTTACCGGCAAGGTCAACATAATCTATCCTACCGTCGACCCGACAAGCCGCACCTTCACCGTAGAACTCCTTGTGGCTAACAACGACGAGCGCGTGCGCCCCGGCATGTATGCCCGCGCCACCATCAACCACGGCACAGAGATGCGCACCGTGGTGCCCGACCGCGCCGTGCAGAAACTCGTGGGCTCGGGCGACCGCTATGTCTATGTAGTCAAGGACAGCAAGGCTGAATACCGCAAAGTGGAACTCGGGCAGCGCCTCGGCACGGAATACGAAATTGTGAGCGGACTTAACCGCGACGAAACCGTGGTAGTAGCCGGTCAGACCAAACTGAAAAACGGCTCGAAGGTGAGCATTATAAAGAAATAACCCTATTCATCGATTAAGAAATGAGTCTGTATCAGTCGGCCGTGAAACGGCCTATCACCACAATACTGATTTTCCTCGGCATCGCCATCTTCGGCTTGTTCTCGCTGACGCGGTTGAGCATCGACCTCTACCCGAACATCGAGACCAACTCCATCATGGTGATGACCTACTATTCGGGTGCGAGCGCGGAGGACATCGAGACCAACGTGACCCGTCCGCTGGAAAACACGCTCAACGGCGTGAGCGACCTCAAGCACATCTCCTCCGACTCCAAGGAGAATGTGTCAATCATTACCCTCGAATTTGAATACGGCACCGACATCGACGTAGCCACCAACGACGTGCGCGACAAACTCGACCAGGTGACCACACTCCCCGACGGAGCGCAGAAGCCAGTGCTCTTTAAGTTCGGCACCGACGATATCCCAATCCTCATCCTTTCCGTATCGGCAAAGGAGAGTATGACGGGTCTCTACAAAATTCTCGACGACCAGGTGGCAACGCCGCTGGCGCGCGTGTCGGGCGTAGGCTCCGTGTCGATTTCCGGTATTCCTGACCGCGAAATCCAAGTGCTCTGCGACCCCTACAAACTCGAAGCCTACGGCCTCAGCATCGAAGCCATCAGTTCCGTGCTTGCTGCCGAAAACCTCAATGTGCCTGCCGGCAACATCGACATTGGCTCAAACGTCTACTCGATGCGCGTGCAGAAAGAGTTTGTCGACAAGAACGAGATGCTTAACCTCGTGGTGGGCACCTACAACGGCACACCAGTCTATCTCCGCGACGTGGCGCACATCGACGATGCGCCGCAGGAACGCGCCCAGGAAGCCTATACCAACGGCGAACTCGGCGGCATGATTATCGTGCAGAAGCAGTCGGGAGCCAACTCCGTAGAGATTTCGCAGTCCGTCAAGTCGCGCCTTGTGCAGATAGGGAAGAACCTACCCTCCGACGTGCATATCGGCGTGATTGTCGACACCTCCGACTATATTATCAACACCATCGAGTCGCTGAAGGAAACCATCCTCATCACGATGCTCATTGTCAGCCTCGTGGTGCTGCTCTTCCTTGGTCGCTGGCGCGCAACCTTCGTCATCGTGCTCACCATCCCTATATCGTTGCTCTCGGCGCTCACCTATCTGCTTGCCACTGGCAACACGATGAACATCATCTCCATGAGTGCGCTCTCCATAGCCATCGGTATGGTGGTGGACAACGCCATCGTGGTGCTTGAAAACATCACCACCCACATTGAGCGCGGCAGCCGTCCGCGACAGGCGGCAATGTTTGCCACCAACGAGGTAGCCATCTCAGTTATGGCATCCACACTCACCACCATCGCCGTGTTCCTCCCGTTGACCATGGTTAGCGGTATGGTTGGCATCATGTTCAAGCAGTTGGGTTGGATGGTGACCATCATCCTCTCGGTGTCGACCATCGGCGCCATCACGCTCACGCCTACGCTCTGCTCGCTGATGCTCAGACTCAACAAGAAGTACAACCTGTTCCAGAAGATGGTGTCAAATCCGTTTGACCACTTCCTCAAGAAGGTGACCGATGGCTATGCGTGGCTTCTCCGCGTGGCACTTCGCCACCGCTGGGCAACGCTTGTCATCATCATTGCCCTCTTCATCGGCTCAATCGTTGTGCTGGCTCCGCAGATTAAGACAGAGTTTTTCCCGCAGCAGGACAACTCCCGCATAAGCATCACCGTGAAACTCCCTGCTGGCACCCGTCAGGAGGTTACGCGCGACCTCGGTTTCCGCATCTATGAGCAACTGAAAAAGAACTGCCCCGAGGTGAAGACCGTCAACTTCTCAGAAGGTCAGGCAGGCGAGGACAACATCTTCGGCAATATGTCGGACAACGGTAACAATATCCTTTCGTTCAACATCGAGACAGTGCGCTCCACCGAGCGCAAGCGTTCGCTCAACGAGATTTGCGACGCCATCCGCAAGGACCTTGGCGATTATCCAGAGATACGCACATTCAACGTTGCTGCTGGTGGCGGCGAGAGCGGCGTGGGCGGCGAGGCTGCCGTGGACATTGAAATCTACGGCTACGACTTCACCACATCCGACCGCATTGCTGCTGAGGTGGCGCAGAAGATGATCAACAAGAACTGCTGCTCGCAGGTGGACATCAGCCGCGACGAGTACACCCCAGAATACCGTGTGGACTTCGACCGCGAGAAACTTGCCATCAACGGGCTAAACATGCAGACCGCAGCCGCCTATCTGCGCAACCGCGTGAACGGCAGCGTCATGACACAGTACCGCGAGGACGGCGACGAATACGACATCCGTGTGCGCTACGACAAGCAGTACCGCCAGTCGGTTGAGGACATTGAGAACATCACCATCTACAACAGTGCCGGCAAGGGCATCAAAATCCGCGACCTCGGCAAGGTTGTAGAGTCGCAGACACCACCAACCATCGAGCGCCGCGACCGTGAACGCGTAATCACGGTGAAATGCGTCGTGGCGCAGGGCTATGCGCTCTCCGACGTGGTTGGCGCGGCAACCGAGGTGATGAACAACACCGAGATGCCTTCCGACTTCTCATGGCAGTTTGGCGGCACATTTGAGGATCAGCAAGACACCTTCTCCGACATGATTATGCTCATGGGACTTATCATCATACTCGTGTTCATCATTATGGCATCGCAGTTTGAGTCGCTGACCTACCCGTTTGTCATCATGTTCTCCATCCCGTTTGCCGTCACTGGCGTGTTCTTCGGACTGTATGTAACCGGCACCCCGATGAGCGTTATGGCACTTCTGGGTATCCTGATGCTTATCGGTATCGTGGTGAACAACGGTATCGTGCTGATTGACTACATTATGCTCTGCCGTGAGCGCGGGCTGGGACTTGTCAACGCCGTGGTCACTTCAGGTCGCTCACGTCTGCGCCCTATTCTGATGACCACCCTCACCACCGTTATTGGTATGATACCGATGGCAGTTGGGCAGGGCGAAGGTGCTGAGATGTGGCGCGCGCTGGGTATGACGGTGGCGTTCGGACTCTCGTTCTCCACGCTCATCACGCTCATCATTATCCCGACCCTCTACAGTGTGTTTGCGCGCATTGGTATCAAGCGTGCTCGCAAGAAAGAATTGAAAACATTAAAAGCATAAGCGATGAAAGCAATATTTATAGCCTACAATCAGGCGCACGAAGACGATGTGCTCAGCGCAATGCGCCAACTCGACATCAAGGGCTACACTGGGTGGCCCTCGGTGGTGGGCGCTGGGCATAAGGGCGGCGAGCCTCACCTTGGATCTCATGCCTGGCCAACGCTCAACGGTGCATTGCTCACCGTGGTCGACGACCATAAGACCGACGACCTCCTCGACCGTCTGCGCGCCATTGACGCCGACAGTCCCCAACTCGGTCTTCGCGCCTTCGCCTGGACCGTCGACCAAGTGTTGTAGCATCTATCGTCCCCAAAAATCCAAAATCCATCGTTTTTGCGGTGGATTTTTTTTGTTTTTGCGGAATTTATAAAGTATACTTTTGGAAAAGTTGCTAAATTTGCAAAGTATACTTTGTAAATTTCTGAAAATGGATAAGCAGATAATAAAAAACATAATCATTGAGAAGCAGGAGGCGATACCGAGTTATTCGATTGTTAGCCGCGATATGGTTTTCGGCGACAATGCCAACTATGTGCTTGTGGGACTGCGCCGTGCAGGTAAGTCGTATCTGCTTTATCAGGACATCCAGCAACACATTGCGTCAAGAAAGGCAACCGCCGAAAATATCCTTTACATAAATTTTGAGGATGAACGGTTGCTATATCTGAAGGCGGAGGAGTTGGGCGTGGTTCTCGATTGCTATATGGAGTTGTACCCTGGTCTGAAGCCGTTAATCTATCTGGATGAAATCCAGAACATTGAAGGGTGGGAGAAATTTGCACGGCGGTTGGCAGATTCTAAATACCGCGTGATGGTTACTGGAAGTAATGCCAAGATGTTGAGCCGTGAGATAGCCTCGACCCTTGGCGGACGCTACATCGCCCGCGAGGTGTTTCCGTTTTCTTTCAGGGAATATCTTGCTTATCAGGGAGTGTCGCTTGGTGCGAATTGGGAGTACAGTCAAAAGACAAAATCAGTTGTTGCCAAGGCGTTTGATGCCTATTTCTATGATGGCGGCATAGCCGAATCGTTTGTGCAGACCGACAAGCGCGAATATCTCAACGCCCTCTATCAGAAGATACTGATAGGCGACATCGTTGAGCGCAACGGTATCCGAAATGCACGGGTGCTACGCTTCTTGGCAAGGAAACTTGCCGACAGCGTGATGCAACCTACCTCGCAAACAAGGCTGCAGCACATGATAAAGTCCACTGGCGACTCCATCAGTATGCCTGTGCTAAAGGACTATCTGGAATACATGGAAGAGGCTTATCTCTTTTTCACCATTACCAACTTTGCCTCCTCTCTGACCGAGCAAAGCAGCGTGAAGAAGCGCTATGTTGCTGACAATGGCATACTCAGTCTCTTTTTGTTTCAAGGCGAAACAAAATTGTTGGAAAACATTGTTGCCATCGAACTCAACCGCCGATACAGAAACACGGAAGAAGAGCAGAAACTCTATTTCTACAATTCAAATTATGAGATTGACTTTTGCGTGCCTACTGAGAAACTCGCCATACAGGTGGCTTACAACATGCTTGACGAGGCAACCTATAAGCGTGAAATCGGTGGACTTTTGAAATTTCTTAAGGCTTTTCCTGACTATGAGGGCTGTGTAGTGACGCGCGATTATGAGGAAACTGTTGAGTTTGACGGCAAAAGCATCAGTATAGTGCCAGTGTGGAAGTGGCTGCTGAAATAAGAAATTTATAAAGTATACTTTTGGAAATTCGGGAAAATTTGCAAAGTATACTTTATAAATTTTGGATTTGGGGGAGAAGTGGGGATTAAACATTCGGGAATGTTGTAGAATTTGTGGTGCGGTGTGTTAAAAAGTTAAATAAATTAACACGCTTGGCGGTTCGGCGGCTGAATTGTGTGAAACGTCGTGAAAATCTCCAGTATTTGCGATAAAATCCCAAAATGGGTCGTATGCCGTTTTGTTTGTGCTTATTGGTAAAAATAAGCAAAGTGTAACTTATTTTATGAAAAATGTTGCAATCTAAAATATATTTATTACTTTTGCGGTCTATTTCGGAAAAAGATATATTGCAAAAAATGGCAGCGATGCCAAATGTTTTATTTAATTGTTAGGTTATGAAAAAGATTGTCTTAACGCTGATGGCGGCGGGGACATTGTCCTTGTCGGCCTATGCAGACCACAAAATCAGTGGTCGCGTTATCTATTCAGGTGACCAAGAGCCTCTGATAGGAGCGACTATTGCTCCTGTGGGCGGCGGAAACGGCACAGTTACTGACCTCGACGGTAATTTCACGTTGACGGTTGGCGACGGAGTGAAGTACATCAACGTGTCGTATGTTGGTATGAAAACCAAGCAGGTGGCTGTGGCGAGCAACATGCAAGTGGCGCTCGATGACACCCAAAACGCCCTTAGCGAGGTGGTTGTAACAGCCATGGGTATCAAACGCGAGAAGAAAGCCCTCGGCTACGCTTCACAAGAACTTAATGCCGACAACCTCAGCACCAATGGTGCTACCGACTTGGCAGGATCTATCCAAGGTAAACTTACAGGTGTGCAGGTGCGCCAGTCATCAGGTGCTCCAGGTGCATCGTCACAAATAGTAATCCGCGGTGCCCGCTCGTTCGACGGCAACAACCAGCCACTCTACGTGGTCGACGGTATGCCAATCGAAACAGGCGGTGACTTCGGTGATGGTTCGAGTGCCAGCAGTTCGGGTGTTGTCGGTGCCAACCAGCCATCCCACAGCCTCGACATCAACCCAGAGGACATCGAGTCAATCAACGTGTTGAAAGGTCAGGCAGCATCGGCACTTTATGGTATCCGTGCTTCCAACGGTGTGATTGTGATCACAACAAAGCGCGGTTCGTCGATCTCCAGCAAGCCAGTTGTTACGGTCAGCACCAACATCAGCGCTGAGAGCGTTTCGCGCCGTTTCCACCGTCAGAACGTCTATGCACAAGGTGCTTACTACGTGAAGAACGACGACGGTACGGTGACCGGCTACAACCCAGGTTCTTCATCGACTTGGGGTCCGAAAATCTCCGAACTTAATATGGATACCCGATATGGTTACGATGGTGTAATCAAAAGCGGCGGTAATCTTCCTGCAGAAGGCGGTAAGAGCGGTCAGTACTACAACCCGAAATATGCTCTTGCAGGGCTCAACGGCTGGACCAACGCTACAATCTACGACAATATCGGCGACTATTTCCAGACTGGCTACACTGAAAATGCCAACTTCAACATCTCTCAGAAGAAAGAGAACCTGAACTACTCGTTTGGTATCAGCAACTCTTACCAGAAAGGCGTTATGCCATCAACTGGCATGAGCCGCTGGGGTGCCCGCGGTCTTGTTGACCTCGATATCAACAAAGAGTGGAAAACTGGTTTCAGCGCCAACTATAGCAGCACTAAGGTGAATGCTGCTCCAGGTGCAAACTCCGGTATCGTCAACGTGGTTTACAGTGCACCGTCGGAGTATAACCTCAAAGGCACTCCTTATAGCACTCCCGACGACCCATCGAACATGGTGCTCTTCCGCTATGCTTCGTTCCGTAACCCGTACTGGTTTGCCGACAACGACCAATATCTGCGTCACACCAACCGTACGTTCGGCAACGCTTACCTCGAGTATCACCCAAGTTGGCTGAACAACGACACCTACCGCCTCACATTCCGCGAGCAGGCTGGTGTGGATGCCTACACAAGCGACAACACCGATACCTATGAAATGTATAAGGACGCTTGGTATGGCTACACAATACAGTCAGGTCAGGTGGAGAACTACGGTTTGCAGAACAATACGTTCAACAACTTGTTTACAATCAACTTGGATGCAACGTGGAACGCCTGGAACCTTAATGTGCTCCTCGGTAACGAAATCAACCACACTAACTACCGCTATTGGGACTACAACGGCTATAACTTCAACTATTATGGCTTCCCTACAATGAGCAACACCACAAGCCAGAGCGGTGAAGAATACAAGGGAAAGAGCCGCACAGTGGGCTTCTTCGGACAAGCAACGGCATCGTGGAACAACGAGTTGTTCCTCACCGTTACAGGTCGTCAGGACTACGTGTCGACAATGCCTCACGGCAGCCGCGCATTCTTCTATCCTTCGGTTTCCTTGGGATGGGTGTTTACCGAACTTCCAGTGTTCAAGCAGCACAAGAACGTGCTTAACTATGGTAAACTCCGTGCATCATGGGCACAGGTTGGTCAGGCAGGTACTTGGTACGACAACTTCTACTATGTGCCATCGTTCAGCGGCGGTTTCTACACAAGTAGCCCGATCGCGTTCCCTATGAACGGCGTATCTACCTATATGCCTTACTATGTGTTGTTTGACAAGAACCTCAAGCCTCAGAACACCAAGAACGTTGAGTTCGGTGCCGACTTGAACTTCTTCAACAACCGCATCCGTTTGGAATACACTGCAAGTTACCAGAACATCACCGACCAGATTTTCGACGTGCCGGTATCAGGTTCTACAGGTTATCAGTATATGCGCACCAACGCCGGCAAGATGCACACTTGGTCGCACGAACTTGCAGCCAACTTCGCAATTCTCCAAGCGCGCGACTACTCTTTGGATCTTGGCGTGAACTTCACCCATACCTACAACTTCGTCGACAAACTCGCCGACGGTGTTGAATCGATCGCCCTCGGTGGCTTCGTTGAGCCTCAGGTGCGTGCAGAGGCAGGTAGCACTTACCCAATCATCTACGGTGTTGCTTTCAAGCGCGACGACAACGGTAACCTCCTCCTCAAGGACGGTCTTCCACAGCCCACAAGCACCAGCCAGAAACTCGGCAGTTGCTCGCCTGACTACACTATGGGCTTCAATCTCAACGCTCGCTACAAACGCGTTTCCTTGTCATCGACTTGGGATTTGAGCATGGGCGGCGTGATGTACAACGGTACACTCTATACCCTTAACTACTTCGGTGCAACTGAAGAGTCGTTGCCTTACCACGAAGGTACGATGATTGTTGACGGTATCGACGAGACTACAGGTCAAAAGAACACCACAGAGGTTAGCAAGGCTGACTACTACATGGCATACTACGATGTTACAGAGGCAGGTATCTATGACCGCAGTTTCCTTAAACTCCGCGACTTGACAGTTACCTACGACTTCCCAACCTTCCGTGGCGTCAACGTTTCGATCTTCGCCTTCGCACGCAACGTGCTCGTTTGGGCAAAGATGCCAGCGTTCGACCCAGAGTCGTCGCAGGGTAGCGACAACATGAGCGGCTACTTCGAGCGCTTCTCAGTGCCAAGCACTAAGAGTTTCGGTGGCGGTATCAAATTCAAATTCTAAAATCAAACATCAACACTATAAAAACGAAAGATCATGAACGTAAAGAAATATTTGTCTGCGGCACTTCTCACTGTGTTGGCCGCTTCGTGCTCCGAGGGGTTGATGGACGACATCAACAAAAACAACGGTAACCCACCTGCCGACAAGGTAGACGCCAAATTTGAGTTCCCGGGCATCATCGTCACCACTGCTTTCAGCACTATCTCAGGTGACTATGCATTTTATGCTTCAAGTTACAACGAACAGGAGTTTGGCTTGGGCAACAACCAATTGATGAAGGCTGAAGTGCGCAACGCTGGCGAAACAGCGTCGAGCAGCACATTCAATAACGTGTGGAACACCACATACTCAACACTCGCTGCCTGCAAGCAGGCTATCGACAAATGTGCTGAAGGCGGTGTGAATGCAGGACAGAAGGACATCCAAGGCGTGGCTAAGGTGCTCACAGCCCTTAACCTCGGTATCCTCACCGACATGCACGGCGACATCCCTTACAGCGAGGCTCTGCAGGGCGATGGCAACCTGACACCGAAAATCGATAGCCAAGAGTCAATCTACAAGGCTATCTTCTCAACTCTCGACGGTGCAATCGCCGACCTTAAGGATGCAATGGACAATGGCGATAGCAACCTTGAAGAGCAGGATATGCTCTTCGGCGGCGACTATAGCCAGTGGATTGGTTTGGCTTACGCTCTCAAGGCACGCTACACGCTCCACTTGCAGTTGCGCGACCAGGATGCCATCTCGAAGGCTCTCGAATATGCTTTGCAGGCTGAAGATGCAGGCTTCGTAGGTGCAGAGTTGAATGCGTTTGACGCTAACAACTACAACCCATGGACAGCATTCTTCTACGACCGCCAGTACACTGCTTCGTCGAAGACCGTTGCTGACCTGATGGAAGAACGCGAAGACCCGCGTATCGACCTCTATCTGTGCCCTACCTACGGTCCTACTGACGCTGCTACTCCTGGCGACCAGGCTGCTGCCGTTACCACTGGTGGCGACTTTGCTACTCCGTCGTGGTTGAACAACGAGGCTGCAAGCATCCACGTGTTCAGCACAGCAGAACTCTATTTCATCATCGCTGAGTGCCAGGCTCGCCTTGGTCAGGATGCTTCTACGGCATTTGCCAACGCAGTCACTGCATCGTTTGCCGACTATGAGAATGCCGACGGTGGCGTTATCGGTTTCGACTCTTCAAAGGCTATCGACTACATCGCTACGCTTCCTGTAACTTTGAAGGAAATCATGGTGCAGAAGTATCTCGCACAGGCTCGCGACGAGCAGGTTGAAACATTCAACGACCTCCGCCGTGCTAAGGCTAACGGTGAAGAGTTCGTGCACATGACCAACCCTAAGAACACCCAGTCGACGGGCAACGCCCTTCCGCTCCGTATGCCTTACGGCGAGAGCGACGTGCGTTCGAACCCTAACGTCCGCACTGCATTTGGTACGGGCAATGCTGCAGGTGCATACGTCTTTACAGAAAACGTATGGTGGGCCGGTGGCTCACGCTAATCCTGTAGCCTGAAGGCTTCAGATAAAAATCACGCCGCCCGGGGTATTGCTCCGGGCGGCGTTGTTGTTGGTTGGCGGTTGCTCTTATTTCTGGAAAATGTCCTTGATAGAACCGATTGACGACAGGATGCCTGATGCCTCGTAAGGGATGTAGACAGTCTTGTTGTCCTTGCCGTCGACCATCTTTTCGAGGGTCTCGATGTACTTCACGGCGAGCATGTAACTTGCTGGGTCGGTCTTGGTGGCTTTGATGGCCTCGGCTACGCGGCGGATGGCTTCTGCCTCGCCCTCAGCCTGCAGCATCTTGGCACGGGAAATACCCTCGGCTTTGAGGATTTCCGACTGTTTGGCTGCTTCAGCCTGGTTGATGCGCGATTCGCGTTCGCCCTCGGAGCGGAGGATGAGCGACTTCTTTTCGCCCTCGGCGTTGAGGATTTCGGCACGGCGGTTACGTTCTGCCTGCATCTGTTTCTCCATCGCCTTGCGCACGCTTTCGGGAGGAGTGATGTCCTGCAGTTCGACGCGGTTCACCTTCACGCCCCATTTGTTTGTCGCCCCGTCGAGGATTGATTGCAGTTTGGAGTTGATGGTGTCGCGCGAGGTCAGTGTCTCGTCGAGTTCGAGTTCGCCGATGACGTTTCGGAGCGAGGTTTGCGTCAACTTCTCAATGGCGTTGGGCAGGTTGTCGATTTCGTAGACCGATTTCTTTGGGTCGACAATCTGGAAATAGAGCAACGCATTGATTTCCGTGGTTACGTTGTCCTTCGTGATTACCTGCTGCGAAGGGAAGTCGTAGACCTGTTCGCGGAGGTCGATGGCAGAGGTGGCAGTCATTCGCACGATGGTGCGTCCGCCCATTGCCGACTCCACGCGGCGGGTGTAGATCATCTTGGGCTTGTCGATGAATGGCCAGATGATGTTGAGGCCTGGAGGGAGTACGCTATGGAAGCGTCCGAGGCGCTCGATTACACGTGTTTCTGATTGCGGCACCACTTTGACGCCAGCCATGACGAGTATCACCACGATGAGGATGATGAGCCCGAGTAGAATTAAAGAACTCATAAGATTAAAGTTTTTTGTTATGGTTGTGTGTTATTGATTGTTCTGCTCTTCCGCCTTAACAACGGTGAGGATGATGCTATCGTAGCCCGTCACCGTCACTTTTGCGCCCTTGTCGATGGCGCTACCGTCGGCGCTGACTGCTTGCCAGTTGTCGCCGTCGATGCGTACGCGTCCAGGTTGGTGCTCGCCGATAGGTTCGTCGACCGTAGTGGTGCGGCCAATCAGGGCATCCATGTTGCTCGGGTTCTCGCGGCTGTGGCGCGCCTGTGCCTGCTTCTTTATCAGCGGCTTGAAGGCAATGAAGGCGACCACTGTGCCAATGGCGGCAGCCAAGAGTTGCACATTGATGCCGAAGCCCAGCACAGAGGCAAGGAGAGCCAGCACGCATCCGCCCACGAGGCAGAACGCGGCAAATGTGTTGGTGAGGAGTTCGATAATCACGAGTACGGCGGCAGCGATAAGCCACCAAAGCCAACTTGAAATCATTAATGTTTCGTCCATGGTTATTGTATTTTTATCTTCGTTTGTAAATATAGTCACTATCTGCGGATTTTGCAAGAGATTTGTCTATTGCTCTGGTAACAATTGTTTTGCCCAAATGGGAATTTCATCGGTGTATTGTTTGTGAAGTTTTCCGTTTACGGTGCGCAGGATTAGTTGTGGTTTTTGATTTTCTATTGTTGTGGGCAGTCTTAAGAAATTCCAACTTTTCTTTAGAGGAGAATACCGTCTCAAAAACAAAATTCCGTTTTTCCTCCAAACATTTATATCGTAAAGCTGTTGCTGTTTCTGCCGCCTTTATAATTGCAGCTTCAGAGTTCCAGTCGCCATATGTTTCTTGTGCAATGTTGTCTGGGTTGATATATAGACTATCGTCCGTCCATTCGTTAGCCAACAATTGGATGGTTGTCGTTGTTTTGCCTGATCCGTTTGGACCGGCTACAACACAAAGTACGGGCTTATTTCTGCTCATTTGCGGCTCGTTGCAGTTTTATGGTCTTTGCCATTTCTTCAAAACGGCGTTCTAGTTCGCGGTTTGCTGCCAGGCTTGATTTGATTGCTTCCTTTGCAACGCCTTCCATTATGGCATCAAGCATCTCGTCTGATGGCTCTTCCATTGACGTTAACCGATATGAGTGTAATTCGTTTGGTGACATTGCAGTTCTCTTTTTGTGTTTTATCTTCGTTTGCGAATATAGTCACTATCTGCGGATTTTGCAAGAGGAGAGAGAACTCTTTTGTGGCTCTTGCTTAAAATGCACGTTGACAATAAGAGTGCCCATAGGCGGCACTACCCACATC
>CAVAPE010000002.1:0-16479 GCA_963590405.1 Eubacterium sp. CAG:180
GAACGTGCGAAGTTGTTGATTGATGTAGGTTGCATTTGAAACGTTCACCACATTTCCATTTCTAAGGTTCTTTTCCGATGGTACAGAAAAGCGTGTTACAAAATAACGAGTTGCTCCATTATGAGATAAAGCAATTCGTATTGTGTGAGAACCATCAGTTCTCGTTTTGTCCTTTAGAATCGTTACTCTTAGGTTCATAATTTGGGGGTAATAAATCGGGAATTATCTTAATTTGCATATCAAATATAATGGGTAATTTTTAAGCAACAAAATCACCCCTAATAATAGAGGTGATTTTGTTTGTATTTAGTTGATGCTTTGATAATTACATCTAAAAGTAGATGCTATCATCGTCATATATGAGTGGCTTACATCATGCCGCCCATGCCTCCCATACCGCCGGCTGGCATTGCTGGTGCTGGGTTTTCTTCCTTCTTCTCTGCGATTACGCATTCTGTTGTCAAGAACATGCCTGCGATTGATGCTGCGTTCTCGAGGGCTACACGGGTAACCTTGGCTGGGTCGATAACGCCTGTTGTGAAGAAGTTCTCGTATTTGCCTGAGTGAGCGTTGTAGCCGTAGTCGCCCTTGCCGTCCTTAACGTTTTGTACGATGACTGCGCCTTCAAGACCTGCGTTTGCAACAATCTGACGGAGTGGCTCTTCGATTGCACGTTTCACAATCTGGATACCAGTGTTCTCGTCGTCGTTGTCGCCGTGGAGGTTCTCAAGGTCGGCAACGCAACGGATGTAAGCCACGCCACCGCCAGGAACGATGCCTTCAGCCACAGCCGCACGGGTTGCGCTCAATGCGTCGTCAACACGGTCTTTCTTTTCTTTCATCTCAACCTCAGAAGGAGCACCTACGTAGAGCACTGCTACGCCGCCAGCCAATTTAGCAAGACGTTCCTGAAGTTTCTCGCGGTCGTAGTCGCTTGTGGTCTTCTCAATTTGAGCCTTGATTTGAGCCACACGTTCTGCGATGAGTTCTTTCTCGCCGTTACCGTTGACGATTGTAGTGTTTTCCTTGTCAACAGTGACCTTCTCAGCAGAACCAAGTTCGTCTACGGTAGCCATATCGAGTTTCAAACCCTTGTCCTCAGAGATTACAACGCCGTGGGTGAGCACTGCGATGTCCTCAAGCATTTCTTTGCGGCGGTCGCCGAAGCCCGGAGCCTTAACTGCGCAAATCTTCAATGAGCCACGCAAGCGGTTTACAACCAATGTAGCCAAAGCCTCGCTGTCAACGTCCTCTGCGATGATGAGCAACGGACGTCCGCTCTGTGCAACAGCCTCAAGCACTGGGAGCATATCCTTCAATGCGCTGATTTTCTTGTCATAAATCAAGATGTATGGGTTATCCATCTCGCATTCCATCTTTTCGGTGTTTGTTACGAAGTATGGAGAGATGTAGCCACGGTCGAATTGCATACCTTCAACCACCTTCACTGTAGTGTCGGTGCCTTTGGCTTCCTCGATGGTGATAACGCCTTCTTTTTTCACCTTGCCCATAGCGTCGGCGATGAGTTTACCAATTTCAGGGTCGTTGTTTGCCGAGATGCGAGCCACGTTCTCGATCTTTGCCATATCGTCGCCCACTTCCTCAGCCTGTGCCTTGATGCCTTCAACAACTTTTGCTACGGCTTTGTCGATACCTCTCTTGAGGTCGATAGGGTTGGCACCAGCAGCAACGTTCTTCAAACCAACGTTTACAATAGCCTGAGCCAATACTGTCGCAGTAGTAGTACCGTCGCCGGCATCGTCGCCAGTCTTCGACGCAACTTCCTTAACGAGTTGTGCACCCATATTCTGGAACTCGTCTTCGAGTTCTACAGCCTTGGCAACTGTCACACCGTCCTTGGTGATGTGAGGTGCGCCGAACTTCTTGTCGACAATCACGTTGCGGCCTTTTGGGCCGAGTGTTACCTTTACTGCGTTAGCCAATGCGTCAACGCCTTTCTTAAGCTCTTCGCGAGCCGTATTGTCAAATTTTATTTCTTTAGCCATGATGATTTACTTTTTTAGATTGATTTGTTCCGTTAGTCGAGTATTGCCAAAATGTCACTCTGGCGCATTACTAAATACTTTGTGCCGTCGTACTCCAACTCTGTGCCTGCATATTTGCCGTAGAGCACAGTGTCGCCAGCCTTGACAACCATTTCTTCGTCCTTTGTGCCATTGCCAGTGGCAACAACTTTACCTTTCAAAGGTTTTTCTTTTGCTGTGTCGGGGATGATGATGCCACCGATTGTCTTTTCTTCTGCGGCTGCTGGTTCGATGAGAACTCGGTCAGCCAAAGGTTTAATTGCCATAATCAATATCTTTTATTTTGTTTATCAATTTCTCTGTCGCTTCGGCTTTCCGCCGTTGCGGCATTCTGGAATTTGCATAACTCGTGCCAAACCCAGGATTATGACAATTTGTCACTATGGCTGTGCTGCCGTCTATTTTCGTTGCACCTTCGACGGCGGCAGTCCGTTGCGCTTCCTGAAAAATTTGCTGAATGTCTCGATGTTCGGGAAGCCGAGGCGTTGCGCTATTTCGCCAATCGTGCTGTCGGTGTAGCGGAGCATGTCGATGGCATCATAGTAAACGAGCGAGAGAATGAAGTCCTTCACGGTCTTGTCTGAATAGCGGCGCACGATGCGTGCCAGATAGACAGGCGTGACGCAAAGTCGGTCGGCATAGAAGCGCGTGGAGTGCTCGGTGGCGTAGTGTGAGGCTACGAGAGCAATAAACTGGCGGTAGATTACCTCCTGATGGCAGATGCCTACGGCTTGTTTGCCGCCTTGCAGTGCGTCGGAAATGACGCTCATAAGGCTTCGCAGCAGACTGGCTTGCATCGATTCGCGCACCCCTATGCCCTTAGATTGCTGCACTTGCTGCATCAGCCGTATCGTGGACTGCACGAGCAGACTATGACTGTTGGCATCGTTGACCATGGGCATGCGGTTGGTTATCATAAGGTCGGCAAGCACCTTGTATTCAACTCCCTGGGTAAGTATCTTTTCCATCATCGACGCTTCAACGGAGACGTAGACTGCGGAGAAATCGTCAGAGAAACTTTCGATAAACACCAACTGGCGCGGCGTGAGCGCGAGAATAGCGCCAGCCTTGAAGTCGTAGCGGCGGCTGTTGATGGTGTAGGTTGCGTTGCCGCTCTCAAAACGGATAAACGAGAAGAAATTGGCATAGGTCGACTTTACGCCTACGCTCTCGAGGCGTTGTGCCGTTATGGTGTTGATGCAAATGCCGTCGATGCTTTCGCCCTGCACCTGCATCATGTCGCTGAAATGTTGCAGTGTCAACATGCTTGATGTGTGTTAGTACTGCAAAAATATCAATATGTTTTCGTTATGACAAACAATAGCCTCATAATTATGGATTTTCCGACAAAAGTGTTTGTAATTTTGCAAAAATGAAATTTATGACGAAAAAAGATAATCTGAAATTAGTAGGCAAGATTTTTGCCACAGGAGTGATGTCGTTTTGCGGAGTGGTGAGCGAAACGGCGATGAATGTTACCTTCCCGGCGTTGATGCAGGAGTTTGGCGTAGGAACAAGTACGGTGCAATGGATTACCACTGGCTATCTGCTTGTGCTGTCGCTCGTTATCACGATGTCATCCTATCTGAAGCGCAACTGTTCGCAGCGCACACTGTTTCTCGTGGCAGTTTTGAGTTTTATCGCCGCTACGGTGATGTGTTCCTTCTCGCCTTCGTTCTCGGTGCTGATGATAGGGCGAATGGTGCAGGGCATCGGCACGGGTATAGCTCTTCCGCTGATGTACAACATTATTCTCGGCGAAGCGCCTAAGGAGCAAATCGGCACATTTATGGGTGTCGGTATGCTTGTCACTGCTGTCGCTCCTGCCGTAGGTCCAGTGCTCGGCGGATTTATTGTTGAGATGTTCGGTTGGCGCTACATCTTTATGTCGCTGATGCCGTTGCTATTGCTCTCGCTCGTCGTCGGTTGTCGCCTCATCAAGCGCACTGCTCCGGCGGAACATTCGCGCTTCCATCTCTTTGACTATGCACTTATAGTGGTCGGTTTCACCACCTTTATCCTCGCCATGGTGCAGGCATCGTCGGCAGGGTGGGTGAGTGTCACCGTTATCTCTCTGCTCGTCGTTGCTGCGGTCGCCCTCGCTTGGTTTGTGCGCCAGTCGCGCAAAAAGGAGCAGCCGATATTGCGTGTCGACGTGTTGCACAACAAGAAGTTCATGATGGCGCTTGCGGCAATCTTGATTGTGCAGTTTTCGGTATTGGCATTGGGTTTTGTCATCCCTAACTATTCGCAAATCACAAACCATACAGGTGCATTCCTTGCTGGCGGATTGCTCGTGCCGGGATGTGTTGTCGGCGCTATCATTTCCCTGCTCAGCGGACGGCTACTCGACAAGGTTGGCGCTCGCATCCCGATTGTGTGCGGATATGGCTTTATGCTCTTGTCGCTCTTGCTTTTCTCTTGGTTCGGCGATTCGCTCACCACAATGATGTTCTACGGCTTTTATGTGGTCTATACCATCGGTCAGGGTCTTGGTTGCCCTACGGCGATTACCTTTGGACTTACCCAACTGCCGAAGCATCTTTCTGCCGACGGCAACGCCGTGGTCAATAGTTTTCAGCAACTGGCAGGTGCCATGGGTACGGCAGTAGCCTCGTCGATTGTCGCTGCACAGCAACTCGCCGCGCCAGCAACCAAGTTCTCTGAAGCCACTGCGGCAGGTTCGCGCAATGCGTTCTTTCTTATGGCAATCATGCTGCTTGTGGCATTCGCTCTCTGCTTGTCAATGACCAAGAAAGCCAAACAGGCATAGCCCTTTGCGGCAAGACAAAAAAATAGCGGGCGCGAAACTCAAATTTCGCGCCCGCTGCTTTAACCGATGTTATTGGTTATGCTTTTACGCGGCCTACATAAGAACCTTCGCGAGTGTCGACTTCGATGGTCTCGCCCTCGTTGATAAACAACGGAACGCGCACTGTAGCGCCAGTCTCTACTGTAGCAGGCTTCAATGTGTTGGTGGCAGTGTCACCCTTGAGTCCTGGCTCAGTGTAGGTAATCTTCAATTGAGTCTTGATTGGCATTTCTGCGAAAAGCACTGTCTCTGTTGAAGCGTCGGAAACAACTTCTACGACATCGCCTTCTTTCATGAAATCAACACCTGTAATCAAATCCTTGTGGATAGGAATTTGGTCGTAAGTTTCCTGGTTCATGAAGATGAAGTCGCCAGCCTCTTGGTAGAGGAACTGGTAAGGACGGCGCTCCACGCGAACGTCTTCAAGTTTCTCGCCGATGTTGAAGCGGCGCTCGATAACGTAGCCGTTGACAACATCTTTCAACTTTGTACGCATGAATGTGTTGCCTTTACCTGGCTTTACGTGGAGGAAATCAATGCAGAAATACAACTTGTTGTCCATACGGATACAAGTTCCAATCTTAATGTCTTGAGCGTTAATCATATAGTTAATGTGAAATTTAAAATTCCGTTTTGAGACTGCAAAGTTATGATTTTTTCTTCAAATCGCCTTAACCTATTGTAAAAACTTTAGTCACGATTTCGGCAATCCCTCTCTGTTGTTAAAACGACAACGCCGGGCAGAACTGTTGTTGCCCAGCGTTGTAGCCATTGTTCTTATTGTCTACAGTTGATTGTAGGGGATGAACGAAACCAAATCGGCGAGTTTCTCGGCAGCCTCCTGGAGCGGCTTTGAAATCATCGATTTGAGTATCGGGTTCAAGTCGATGCTGATTTCAATGTGGGCACGGGTGGTGCCGGATGTGTCGCCGTCGGCGAGACACACATTGAGACCCAATGGGATCGGTGAAGAAACCGTGTCAAGATGGATTTTCTCGTTTTCAACACCTTTGCCGATGCGAAACGACACGTCGCCCACGGGCTTTGCTTCGATTGTGATTGTGTCGCCCTCAATACGGATTTTGTCGACTTGCTGCTTTACGTTGTCGGGAGCATTGGCGGCAAGTCCTTTAAACCCTTCGGGGTCTTTCAGTTTGCTGTATACCAATTCGCGTGATGCCGCGATGTTTCGTTCAGTACTCTTGAATGTAGACATATTCTATTATTCGTCGATTGCTGTTGATGGAGTCCAGTTTTCAGGATCTTGACGCCATTGCTTCAATGTTTCGAGGTCGGCTTGCTTGATGTAGTCAATCTTCAGCGCTGCGTCGAGCATTGCAGTGTAGTTGCCAAGAGTGATGAGTTTTACGCCCGCTTTCTTGAAATTCTCCTCTGCAACAGGGAACTGGTAAGTGAAGATGGCAATCATGCCAACAACTTCGGCACCTGCATTGCGGATTGCTTCAACGGCTTTCAGCGAACTGCCGCCAGTAGAAACGAGGTCTTCGATTACGATAACCTTCTGTCCTGCTTTGAGGTTGCCCTCGATAAGGTTCTCCAAACCGTGATCCTTAGGGGTGGAGCGTACATATATATAAGGTTTGCACAGAGTGTCGGCAACGAGAGCGCCAAGAGCGATGGCACCGGTAGCAACACCTGCTACAACGTCTGCTTCAGGGAAATTCTCAATAATCAGGCGGCTCATTTCAACCTTCAGGAAATTACGGATTTCCGGATACGATAAAGTCTTGCGGTTGTCGGTGTAGATTGGGGAGTTCCAACCTGACGACCAAGTGAACGGATTTTCTGGTTGAAGCTTTATAGCACTGATTTTAAGAAGCTTTTCTGCTAAAATACTTTCCAATTTTTTCATAAGGCATAAATAGTTAGAGTCTATTTTGTTGCAAAGATAATACAAATCGAGCGCAAATCAATAAACTTGTTTAATAGATTTGCCGAGATACGCACTAAATGCTGCCGGCGAATGCCAATGACAGCACGCAGATGCCGGAAGCGCCTGCCAACCGCAAGGCATCGCCGCAAGCTGTGACGGTAGCGCCAGTGGTTATCACATCGTCCACGAGCAGCACTCGCTTGCCTGCCACCGTTGGCTTGGCGACAAACACCCCCTCCACGTTCTTGTGTCGGTCGGCCGACGACCTATGTGTCTGCGTTTTGTGGGGCTTGACGGCAACAATCGCATCGATGGCAGGGAGGCCCGTTGCTGCCGACACACCGTCGGCAATGAATCGGCTCTGGTTGTAGCCGCGCTTTGCCAACTTTCTTGAATGTAGCGGCACGGGCACAATCATATCGATGCCGTCGAAAAAGCCGCTGTCTTTCAACTCGTTGGTGAATGTCTGCGCAAGAGCCTTTGCGATGGTTGGGCTGTCGTGGTATTTCACGTCCTTGAGAATGCCCGAATATGGGCTGCTGCGGCTATACTCAAACATCGACACGGCACGTTCCACCAGTCGGCAGCCGAGTAGCATCTTCTCCACTTCCGGGCAGTGCATGCCGTCTTTCTGCACCCTTGGCATCATGGCGAGGCACATTGAGCACACAAATTGCTCGCCGTCCGCCAAATGGTTGCCACACACGGGGCAGACCCTCGGAAAGAAAATGTCGGTGATGCCGTTTAGTAGTAGTCGGAGGTTCATGGTGGGGAAGTGTTATTCGTCGGAAACTTCAAAATCGTCTGCGCCGCTTATCAGCGATGAAATCAACGGCGCAGCCAGCCCGGGTTCGTAGCCGCGCGATGCCGCATAGCGCATCAGCGACGCCTTTGCCTTGTAGGCATCGTCGGTGTTGACCGTCCGTGCTTTTGCCGTCAGCAGGGTTTTGAGGTTGGTGAGATATAGTGTTTCGTCGATTTCTGCCATTGCCTCTTCTATGGTCGCCGTGTCTACGCCATTCTGGCGGAGCATGTGGCGTATCTTGGCGCGTCCCCACATGTCGAAGCGCGTCTTGTCGTAGACGAGGGCGTGGGCATAGCGGTTGTTGTCCACAAAGTTGTTGTCAACCAGCCAATCCACCACTCTGTCAGCGTCTTGTGCGCTTGCTCCCCATTGCATCACCTTGCGGCGGATTTCCGCCTCTGCGTGCTCGCCGCGTGAGCACACCGATGCCGCTTTCGCCAATGCGGTGTCGTAGTCCATCGGCTTTTTCACCATCGGTCGCCTCCTTTCTTTGCTGTGGCAAATCGCGGGCGGCGGCTTATGTCGTTGATGATTTCTATATCGGTGTAGCCCAATGTTTTGAGCGTTTCTTTCGTCTCCTCGGGGAAACGACTATTGATTTCAAAATACAGTCTGCCGTCGGGCTTTAGTGCTGTCGTGCCATATTCCGCAATCGCACGGTAAAACTGCAGCGGGTCGCTGTCGGGCACGAAAAGCGCCGTCGCTGGTTCGTAGTCGAGTACATTCGCTTCCATCGTCGCCCTTTCGGAGTCGGCGATGTAGGGCGGATTGCTCACAATGATGTCGTATTTTTCATTGTCGCCGCTTAGTGTAAGGATGTCGCGCTTCGTAAACGAAACTTTTGCCTTCAGAAGTTGCGCATTTTCGCGAGCCACAGCGAGTGCTCCGTCCGAAATGTCAATAGCGTCGACTTGCGCAAATTTCAGCGCAAGAGCCAGCGAAATGGCGATGCAGCCGCTACCTGTGCCACAGTCGAGCACCGCTAAATCTGGCTGCTTGTTGTGATCCACAATGAGGTCTACGAGTTCCTCGGTTTCCTGACGCGGAATTAGCGTGGATTCGTCGACTTTAAACATGTGACCGCAGAAATTTGTTTGTCCAAAAATATACTGAATTGGTCGATTTTTCAATAACTCGTCAACTACTTTGCTGATTTTGCCAACGATAAACCCCGACAAAACACTATCTTTGTGCAGCAAAATATCGACTGTTTCATAGTGAAGCACATGGCGGAAGGTGATTCTTACAAAAGCGTCAATTTCGCCCTTGTCGAATTTCGCTGCAAGCCGGCGGCGCATGTCGGCTATTGTCTGGCTAACTGTTTGGTCATTCATCTCAGTCGGTTTTGCTGTTACAAAGGTATGAAATTTATGAATACAGACGAACAATATATGGCGCGCGCGCTCCAGATTGCCGCTCTTGGTTATGGACGCGTGTCGCCAAACCCGATGGTCGGTGCCGTCGTCGTGGCTGACGGCAGGGTGATAGGTGAGGGGTATCACCGCCAATGGGGACAGGCTCATGCTGAGGTCAATGCCATTGCTTCGGTGAGCGATGCCGACCGCCATCTGTTGCCGCAGAGCACCATCTATGTCACTCTTGAGCCGTGCTCCCACTATGGCAAGACTCCTCCATGCAGCAAACTAATCATCGAAACTGGCATTCCGCGCGTGGTTGTCGGCTGTCTTGACCCATTCAAGGAGGTTAGCGGCAGGGGCGTGAAGATGCTTCGTGTGGCTGGCGTTGAGGTGACTGTAGGCGTGCTCGAAGAAGAATGCTGCCAACTGAACAGTAAATTTATAACTGCCCACACTGAGGGGCGTCCTTACATATTGCTCAAATGGGCTGAGTCTGCCGACGGCTTCATCTCGACTGGCAACGGCACTCAGACTCACATTTCCACCAAGGTTACATCCACAATCATGCACCGTTTGCGTGCTGGCTACGATGCCATAATGGTCGGCGCAAACACTGTGCACACCGACAATCCGTCGCTCACTACGCGTCTTTGGCACGGTCGCAACCCTCTGCGTGTGGTGATGAGCCACGACGGTTGCCGCGACCTCGCCGACAGAAAAGTCTTTACTGACGGAAACCCTACGTTGCTCTATTCTGCAACGGGCAAAACGTTGGAACAGCATGGCGAGAATGTGGAAGAAGCGCAACTCCCTGCCACGCTTGAAGATATGGCTCGCGACCTCTATCGCCGAGGCATCACATCGCTGATGGTGGAAGGCGGCGCACGGTTGCTACAGTCGTTTTTCTCCAACAATCTGTGGGACGAGGTGCGCATTGAGCACGGCAATAGGTTGTTGGGCTCGGGCATTGTCGCTCCTCGCGCTCCGCAAGGAAAGATGAGTATTTCGCAAGAGGATAACCATCAGATAATCAATATTGTAAGGTGATGCGTATCGACAAGGCGTTACTGTTTAACACATTTTCAATGTGTCCTTTGATAAAATAGTTATAAATTTGCACTTTAAATGTTATTAAATAGATGAGAAGATTAATTCCAATATATGCAATTTTCACGGCGTTGACGCTCATTGTGTCAGCATCGTGCAACACTACAGGCAGTAGCGAGACCGACCCGACTGTAATTTCGTCAAACACTCTCGTTACAAATTTCTACATTCAGGAAAACGACTCGGTGCTCACGTTGCTCGACTCAATACCCTTTACCATCGACGTGAATAAAAAGGTAATCTACAACGCTGATTCTCTGCCAAAAGGCACCAACATCACGCGCCTCGTGCCGAGCATCACGCTGTCGTCGTCAACATCGACCGGCGTAATTTCAATCACTGGCGCTTCAACGATGTCCGACACCACCTTCACCTACACCGCTTCGTCGACCGACAGCATCGACTTTACTGGTCGTGTGATGCTTACTGTGAAAGCCGCCGACGGCATTTCTTCGCGCGACTATCAACTGCTTGTGAATGTGCACAAAGTGGAAAGCGATTCTCTCTATTGGAACAAACTCTCACGCCGCAATCTCCCTGGCTCTCTTACGGGGCCAGAGCAACAGAAAACTGTTGAAAGCGAAGGCACTACATATTGCTTTGTTGCTGAAAACGGCACTTACACAGTTTCATCGACAACAGAACCTGCAACAAACAACTGGAACAAGCAAAAAGTTACGCTCGGATTTACGCCTAACGTTAGCAGCCTCACTGCGACCTCCGATGCCCTCTATATGCTTGACACTGACGGCAATTTGCAGAAATCTACCGACGGCGGTCTCACTTGGGCAGCCACTGGCAAGAAATACTATTCGCTGATAGCAGGCTACGGCAGCACGTTGCTCGCTGTGGCATCGGAAGGCACGACATATTTCACTGCGGCGTTGACAACCGACGGCACCGAAACGCTCACTGCGGCCGATAGCCAGTTCCCTGTAAGCGGCGCATCGCAGGCAGTGACCTACGACAGCACTTGGGGCACGGCGCAGATGCTGATGGTTGTTGGCGGCAAGATGGCTGACGGCAACTACACTGGCATGACTTGGGGCTACGATGGCACAAACTGGGCATCGATAGGCAACCATCAAGTGGCACGCCTCAGCGATATGACGCTTTTGAAATACTACTATTTCCAGCGCACAACGTCAGGCTCCTACAAGCAGTTCCCTGTGTTGCTCGCCATCGGCGGACGTGCAGTCGACGGAACATTAAGCAAGAAGGTTTATATCTCCTATAATAACGGTATCGATTGGAAACTTGGCGACGACCTTCTCCAATTGCCCGACTACATCAATGCGTTCTATGGAGCGCAAGCAGTTGTTTCAAACTCAACAATCGATGGCACTCGCGCGGCTTCGGCTTGGGAATCAATGCCTTCGCGCCATTTGCCAGTTTGGTTGATGGTCGATGCTCCGACTGCAACACGTGCCACTACGCCTATCACTTCGTGGGATTGCCCGTACATCTATCTGTTCGGAGGTTACAACGAAAGTGGCGAGTTGCAGAACAACATCTGGAAGGGTGTGGTGAACCGTTTGACGTTCAAACCGATACAGTAACGCCTCGGCAGTATACTACAAGTTGATTTTTGACGTTTTGTCTTTAGAATGACTACGAAACTCAGAACATACAACTTGCGACTTTTGGTCGCACTCCTCTTGGCGGCGTTGCTGCCAACTGCAGCGAGTGCTCAGGATTATCGCTATGAAGCCGGCTTCGGCGGCGGCATTAGCGGCTATTTGGGTGATTTGAACCAGAGCAATGTGCTCAAGCATCCCGGCTTTTCGGGAGGACTTTTGTTCCGCTATCTCATCAACAAGCGCTTTGCGGCGAAGGCTGATTTGACGGTGGCAAGCATCAGCGGGAACTCCGATGACTTCAGCAACAAGTTTCCCGACGGTGCGCATTATGAGTTTTCATGCAAATACTTCGATTTGGGAGTGGCATTTGAGTTCAACTTCCTGAATTTTGGCATGAACGACGACTACAGAAAGTTGAAACGCATCACTCCTTACCTCTCGTTGGGTTTGGGTGCTACTTATTCGACTTCAAAAAATTTTGTGCCTAACATACCGATAAGTTTCGGCGCAAAATACAAAATAAAACGCCGGCTAAACCTCGGCCTCGAAATGAGGTGGCGGATGATGCTCGGCGATGGGGTAGACGGTTTGAAAGACCTCTACAAGGTGGATAGCGGAATGCTTAAAAACAACGACTGGTGCCCAACACTGATGGTTACGCTGTCGTATGAATTTGGCGAAATCTGCAAAATTTGCCACTATGTAAAATGATTGAGAGAAATGACGCTTGAAAGCAAAATATCAGAGATAGGGCAGAAGCCTGTACCAACACACGTGGCTGTCATTATGGACGGAAACGGGCGTTGGGCTAAAGCCCGTGGTCTTGACCGCTCTATGGGACACGTAGAGGGGGTCAACGCCGTGCATCGCATCACGGAGATCGCTTCCGATCTCGGTGTGAAATACCTTACACTCTACACCTTCTCCACCGAAAACTGGAATCGTCCGAAGGAGGAGGTCGATGCACTGATGCATCTCATTGCCATCGCCATTGAGCGCGAAACGGAAGGCTTGCTGAGCAACAATGTGCGTCTGCGCCTCGTGGGTAACATGGAGTCGGTGCCCGATTATGCACTCGACCGCTTGCGCAAATGCGAGGAGGCTACTGCCCACTGCACAGGCTTGTCGATGGTGCTCGCCATCAGTTATTCTGCCCGTTGGGAGATTACGGAGGCTATGCGCCGCATCGCAGCAAAGGCTGCAAAGGGCGAAATCAGCCTCGACAGCATTTCGGAGCAGACGGTAGCCGACAATCTTGCCACTGCCGGCATTCCTGACCCCGACTTGCTCATACGCACGGGTGGCGACTGCCGCATCAGCAACTATCTGCTTTGGCAGATTGCCTACACCGAACTGGATTTCAGCAACGTCTTTTGGCCTGACTATTCAAAGGAGGATTTTTGCGACGCCATTTTGCGCTACCAAAGCCGTGAACGCAGATTTGGCAAGACAAGCGAACAAGTAAAAAAACAGAAATAAGATTATAACGAGTTAGATGAAAATACTTTTCAACGATATGAAATCAAAATTCTTGATAATTGTGGCTCTTTTGGCTGCGGTGTTCGTTCCCGAGGTTAAGGCCACAGAGTCGACCGACACTATCTATAATCCTAAAATGTTTTTCACAGGAATGCCGAAAAAGTATGAAATCGCAGGCATCCGCGTGGAGGGATTGCAGAACTACGAAGACTATATCGTAATAGGTTATTCCGGACTGTCGGTGGGCGACGTTATCGAGATTCCTGGCGACGACATCACAAAGGCTGCAAAGCGCTTTTGGCGTCAGGGCTTGTTCTCCAAGATTCAGATTAAAGTTGAAAAGACTTGTGGCGACAAGGCTTGGTTGGTGTTCGACCTGCGCCAGCAGCCACGTATCTCGAAAATCAACTACAACGGTGTGAAAAAGAGCGAGCGTGAAGACCTCCAGCAGCGTCTTTCGCTTACACCGGGCAACCAGATCACTCAAAACATTGTGAACCGCGTCAAGGACATTGTTGCTGGCTACTTCAAGCAGAAAGGCTTCAACAATGTGGATGTTGAGGTTGCGCAGACTCCCGACTTGAGCAAGGAGAACGAGATGATTGTAGACATCAACATCGACAAGAACGAGAAGGTGAAGGTCCACAAGATTTATGTTGACGGCAACGAGGTGCTCTCCGACAAGAAAATTCAGCACGTCATGAAGAAAACCAACGAGAAAAGCCGTCTCGTGAACCTCTTCCGTCAGAAGAAATTCGTCGACAAGGACTATGCAACGGACAAGGATTTGATTATTCAAAAATATAACGAGTTAGGTTATCGTGACGCCAAGATTTTGAAAGACAGCGTCTCGAAGTACAACGATAAGATGGT
This sequence comes from Eubacterium sp. CAG:180, assembly GCA_963590405.1. Lineage (GTDB taxonomy): Bacteria > Bacteroidota > Bacteroidia > Bacteroidales > Muribaculaceae > Limisoma. Next base: position 13,954 of record CAVAPE010000002.1, read on the forward strand.
CGACGTGCATCTCAGCGTTGAGGAAGGTCAGAAATACTACATCTCCGACATCAAGTGGGCGGGCAACACAGTCTATCCGTCATCAACCCTCGATGCCATCCTCGGCATGAAGGCTGGCGACGTCTACAACCAGAAACTCCTCAACAAGCGCACCATGGAGGACGACGATGCCGTGGGCAACCTCTATATGAACAACGGTTACCTTTTCTTCCAACTCGTGCCTATCGAATCGAAGATTGAAGGCGACAGCATCGCTCTCGAAATGCGTGTGATTGAAGGTCCGCAAGCGCGTATCAACAGCATCGTAATCAACGGTAACGACCGCCTTTACGAAAAGGTTATCCGCCGCGAACTTCGTGTTCGCCCGGGCGAACTTTTCTCTAAGGAGGATTTGATGCGTTCTGCTCGTGAAATTGCGCAGACTGGTCACTTCGACCCTGAAAATATGGACATCAAGCCAGAACCTAACGCCGACAATGGTACGGTCGACTTGATTTTCAACCTTACGTCGAAGAACAACGACCAAATCGAACTTTCAGCCGGCTGGGGTCAGACGGGTATCATCGGTAAGGTGTCGTTGAAGTTTACCAACTTCTCCATCAAGAACCTTTTTAACCCGAGCAGTTACAAGGGTATCATCCCGCAGGGCGAGGGTCAGACATTCACCATCAGCGTGCAAACCAACGCAAAGTACTACCAAGCCTATAGCGTGTCGTTCCTCGACCCGTGGTTCGGTGGCAAGCGTCCTAACTCGCTGTCGGTTTCGGGCTACTATTCGCGCCAAACTGGTGTGAACTCAAGTTTCTACACTCGCAACACTTCGTATAACCCATATTACTACTACGGTTCGAGCAGTTATTACGGCTCAAGTTACAGCGACTACTATCAGTCGTCCTATCAGAATGCCTACGACCCTGACAAGTATTTGCAGATGGCAGGTATCACAGTGGGCTTCGGTAAGCGTCTCAACTGGCCTGACAACTATTTCACTTTCCAGGCTTCGTTGGGTTACAACTGGTATAAGTTGAAAAACTGGGAATACCTCTACTATATGCGCAACGGTACATCGAACGCCTTCGTGCTCGGTTTGTCGTTGTCGCGCAACAGTATCGACAACCCAATCTACACTCGTAGCGGTAGTATGTTCTCCCTCGACTTGAATATCACTCCTCCTGTTTCGCTCTTCCGCAACAAGAACTGGGCAAAACTCTACGAGGACAGCGGCGTTGGAACATATAACTATATGTACTCTTCGGTTCAGTCGCAAAAGCAGATTTCCGCAGCGCAGGAGATGTACCGCTGGATTGAATACTGGAAACTCAAGTTCAAGGCGCGTACCTACACTCCACTTTCCGACCCGAACAGCAAATGGACTCTCGTGCTCATGACCCGTGCCGAAATCGGTCTCTTGGGTAGTTACAACAAATACCTCAAGTCGCCGTTCGAAACATTCTACGTCGGTGGTGACGGTATGTCGGGAAGTTATGGCTACGCTCAGGAAACCATCGCCCTCCGCGGTTACGACAACGGTCAGTTCACTCCTTACAGCAGTATGTCGGACGGCTATGCCTACACTCGCTTCACTGCCGAACTCCACTTCCCATTCATGCTTCAGCCGAGCACCACAATCTACGGCCTCGCATTCATCGAAGGCGGTAATGCGTGGAAAGACGTGAAGGACGTGTCGCCGTTCAACCTCAAGCGTTCTGCTGGTGCTGGTGTGCGCATCTACCTCCCTATGATTGGTATGATGGGTATCGACTGGGCTTACGGTTTCGACAAGGTTTATGGCGAGAAAGGCGGAAGCCACTTCCACTTCATTCTTGGTCAAGAATTCTAAAAAACGTGTAAATAATCTTTCATGAATAAACTTATTTGAACATAAATTGTCATATAAGCATTAACACAAAAAAGAATGAATATGAAACGAATTTTCATTACGGCAGCCCTTGTGGTGATATTCTCCGTCGCTGCCCATGCGCAGAAATATGCGCTTGTCGATATGGAATATATTTTGAAAAACATTCCACAATACGAGATGGCAAATGAGCAACTCAACCAAGTGTCGTTGCGCTGGCAGAAGGAAGTGGAAAACAAGTCGAAAGAGGCTGAGACTCTCTACAAGAACTACCAGAGCGATATGGTGTTCCTGACCGACGACCAGAAGAAAAAGAAAGAGGAAGAAGTGGTTGCCAAAGAAAAGGAGGCAGCCGAACTCCAGTCGAAATACTTCGGCCCGCAAGGGGAACTCTACAAAAAGCGTCAATCGTTGATGGAGCCTATTCAGAACGATGTCTACGAGGCCATCAAGAAAATCTCCGAGGAGAAGGGATTTCAGGTAATTTTCGACCGTGCATCATCGGCCGGCATCATTTTCGCCTCTCCGCGCATCGATGTCAGCAATGATGTGCTTGCAAAATTAGGTTATTCAAAATAATTTACTACTTTTGCACTTACGTTTATAGAAATAACAAATCAAACAATTAATACACAATGCTTAAAAAATTCTTACTCGCAGTCCTCGTG
>CAVAPE010000002.1:16594-92196 GCA_963590405.1 Eubacterium sp. CAG:180
AAACTAAGACTGCTCAAACCTCAATGGAAGAAGTTTCAAAGAAGTACCAAAGTGAGTACAAATCGCTTCAGGACGAAATGAACAAAAAGATTCAGGAATACCAAGCCCTTGCAGCCGACACCCCAGAATCTATCAAGCAACGTCGTGAACAGGAAATCAACGAACTTGGCACTAAGATTCAGAACTTCGAGCAAGTAGCAAGCCAGGACATGCAGCAGCAGCAACAGAAACTCATGGCTCCTATCCAAGAGAAAATCTTGACTGCCATCAAGGCTGTGGGCGATGAGAACGGCTACACTTACATCATGGAAGTAGGTCAGGTTGTTTACCGCAACCCTTCTGCCGACGATGTAACTAAACTCGTCAAGGCTAAATTGAACCTCAAAGACGCTCCTGCAACAACAACTACGACTACAACAAAGAAATAATTGTTGACAGATAAAAAAGAAACGCTTGAAGCCAGTCGGTTTCAAGCGTTTCTTTTTTATCGTTTGCTTTAGAATGGTTTGCGGTACTTGTCAGGGCTGCTGTCCTCGATGATGCTAAGATAACTTGCGTAGCGCGACTCACTGATTAGATGGTCCTCGAGGGCGGCTTTCACGGCGCATCCGGGCTCATGTGTGTGCGTGCAGTTGTTGTATTTGCAGTCGGCAGACACCTTGAATATTTCGGGAAAATAGTGCGCCACTTCGTCGGCATTGAAGTCAATCGTGCCGAAGCCTTTCACTCCTGGTGTGTCGATGATATAGCCTCCGTCGGGCAGGGGATACATCTCGGAGAAGGTCGTGGTGTGCATACCTGTCTGGTGTGCTTCGGAGATGGCTGCCGTCTTGAGGTTGATGCCTGGGATAAGGCGGTTGATAAGGGTGGATTTGCCTACGCCGGAGTTGCCGGAAAAGAGCGTAACCTTGTCCTTGAGCATCGCGCGAAGGTCATCAACGCCGTCGCCTGTCTCAGCCGAAACAGGACACACATTGTAGCCGATGCCGCGGTAGAGATAGGCAAACGAGTCGACAAACTCACGCCAGTCATCGTCGAGAATATCCATCTTGTTCACCACAATGGTGGTGGGCACTTGATAAGCCTCTGCCGTGGCAAGAAAACGGTCGATAAACACTGTAGCAGTCATCGGTGCGGCAAACGTCACAACCAAAAAAGCCTGGTCGAGGTTGGCGGCAATGATGTGCGACTCCTTCGACAGGTTTGATGCGCGGCGGATAATGTAGTTGCGGCGCTGGTCAATGGCTGAGATAAACCCTGTGCCGTCGGCATTTTCTGTAACCGTTACCCTGTCGCCAACGGCAACCGGGTTGGTGGTGCGTATGCCTTTGAGCCGGAAATTACCCTTGATTTTGCAATTCACCGTCCGCTCCTCGCCGTCCGCCTTGACGACATACCAACTGCCTGTGTTCTTTATTACTAAACCTTTCATATTCTTACTGCAAAGTTATGCCAAATATTTCATTCGTGAAAGAGCCTCACCCTCGCCGTAGGCGGCGCAACCAACATCATTAAGGCATAGACTGGTGCTGGTGGCACCCGTAAATTTTGTCAGAAAATGCTGTGTTTAGTGTAATTTTAAAAATGTGAGCAAGTATTTTGCCCGCGGAGGCTCTACATTTGTCCCCAAGAAGCGAAGACATCTCCTGAAATAAATCTTCGCGACTCGCAGTTACAAAAATGGGGATAAAAAAGGAGGTAAACACCAACATTGGGTTTACCTCCTAATTTATTATCACCGTTGCGGTGTTAGAAGTCGAGTTTCGCTTTTTCTTTAGCTGGGTTTCTGTACATCACCTTGCCTTCGATATACTCCTGTGTAGCGATAAGTACAGGCTTCGGCAACTTCTCGTAGTAACGGGAGATTTCAATCTGCTCTCTGTTCTCGGAAACTTCTTCGAGGTTGTCGTTGAGAGTGGCAAATTCCTGAAGTTTCTTCTCCAGATCCTTTTTCATCTCTACGGCAATCTGATTGGCACGTTTGGCGATGATGCAAACTGTTTCATACACGTTTCCTGTGTCCTGCGAAAGTTTGATCACATCGCGAGTTACCGTATTAAGCGGCGCATTCGATCTCTTGTAGTCCATTATCTATATAAAATTTGAAATTTATTTTTTATCGTTCTATTTGTTCAAAAAGCGGTCGGCAATTTTGAAGATGTTGTCAGCCTCGCTACGGTATTTGCTGTCGGGGTAGTCGTTGATAAACGAGTAGTACTCGTCGACAACCTCGCGGTAGCGGTCGGCTTTCTTCTCAGCCACACTCTGGTAAGCCTCCTGGAACTTCGATTTCAGCACAATCATCTGCAGTTGCTCGCGGTGCTTAGTGTAGGGATAGTTCTTCAGAGCGTTGTTGGCAACGATTATTGCACTCTCGTAGTTGTTGCCGAGATAGTTGCCGAGATTATAGTAGAGTTGTGCGTTGTCGATTTCCTTCTGCACCAATTTGTCCTGCAACTCGAAGATTGCTGACTGCGCAATCGACTTCTTGTCGCTTTCAGGGAAATAGTCAAGGAATTTCTGCAACTCCTCAATCGCCTTGTAGGTGTTGGTCTGATCCAACTGTGGGTCGGGCGAGTCGAGGTAGTAGCCATATCCAGAGTAGAAGCGCGCCAGTTCGGCGTATTTGCCCTTGGGGTAGTGGGTGTAGTAGGTCTGGAAATACGTGCTGGCTGAAGAATAGTCCTTGTTCTCGTAGTGGCTCAAGCCAAGCAGGTAGAGCGATTCTTCTGCCTTGTCGGTGCCTTTCAGAACCTTTACCACATCTTCGAGCAGAGTCGATGCTTGAACATATCGGCGGTCTTCAAAAGCCTTCTTGGCATATTCGTATTTATAGTTTACATCGGAACTTTTGAGCACCTTGTTGTACTCGCCGCAGCTTGCCAATGTGATAGCCAAAAGTGCTGATAATATTATGGATTTTCGCATTACTCTGAACAAATATGTTTTTACCAGAATGCAAAATTAGTCTTTTCTTCCCGTTCAAACAAGCATTTAGCGGCTTAATTTGAGTTAACTTGATTAGTTGTCTACGAATTGTTTGAAATCATTGATAAAAACCATTGGTTATGCACTTCCCTGCGCAGAAAATTAACAGTTTTGCAACTCGTGGCAAAATGCTATAAAACATATAAAATATTCCCGATTTTTATTGATTGGTTCAGAAATTATTCACTACATTTGCTATGTGTAAATGACATTTTACCAAATACCATATATTAATACCAAAAACTATGAATGTAGAAAAAATTCTATCCGACCTCGAAGCGAAACATCCTGGTGAGAAGGAATATTTGCAGGCCGTTAAGGAGGTGCTCTTGAGCGTGAAGGACGTTTACGAACAGCATCCTGAGTTTGAAAGTGCCAAGATCATTGAAAGAATGGTCGAGCCTGACCGCATCTTCACTTTCCGTGTCCTCTGGACCGACGACAAGGGCGAAGTGCAGACCAACATCGGCTATCGAGTTCAATTCAATAATGCTATCGGCCCGTACAAGGGCGGTATCCGTTTCCACGCTTCCGTCAACTTGTCTATCCTCAAATTCCTCGGATTTGAGCAGACTTTCAAAAATGCGTTGACCACATTGCCTATGGGCGGTGGCAAAGGCGGCTCTGACTTCAGCCCGCGCGGCAAGTCGGACAAGGAAATTATGCGTTTCTGCCAGGCGTTCATCCTCGAACTCTGGCGCAACCTCGGTCCTGACCGCGACGTGCCTGCTGGCGACATCGGCGTAGGCGGTCGTGAAGTGGGCTATATGTTCGGAATGTATAAGAAACTCGCTCAAGAGCATACTGGTACGTTCACGGGCAAGGGTCTCGACTTCGGCGGTTCACGCATCCGTCCGGAGGCTACTGGTTTCGGCGCTCTCTATTTCGTACAGAAGATGCTCCATCGCCTTGGCGATGACATCAAGGGTAAGGTCGTGGCTATCAGTGGTTTCGGTAACGTTGCTTGGGGCGCTGCCCTGAAGGCTACCCAACTTGGCGCTAAGGTAGTTACCATCTCTGGTCCTGACGGTTACGTCTACGATCCAGACGGCATCAGCGGCGAGAAGATTGACTATATGCTCGAACTCCGTGCCACTGGCAACGACATCGTTGAGCCTTATGTGGAGCGTTTCCCTGGCGCACAATTCTTCGCTGGCAAGAAGCCTTGGGAACGCAAGGTGGACATCTGCTTGCCTTGCGCAACGCAGAACGAGGTCGACAAGGCTGATGCCGATATGATTGTGGCTAACGGCGTTGAAATCCTCGCGGAGGTTTCTAATATGGGTTGCACTCCGGAGGCTATTGACACGTTCATCGCAAGCAACACTGTCTATGCTCCTGGTAAGGCTGTCAACGCTGGCGGTGTGGCTACTTCGGGCTTGGAAATGAGCCAGAATGCTATGCATCTCACTTGGACAGAGGAAGAGGTGGACCAAAAGTTGCACCAGATCATGAGCGACATCCACGAGCAGTGCGTCAAGTATGGCACTCAGCCCGACGGTAAGGTGAACTATATGAAGGGCGCAAACATCGCTGGCTTCATGAAGGTTGCCCACGCTATGATGGGACAGGGCTACGTATAGAATCTTTGTTTAACTGATTGATAAATCAAGAGGCTGCACCGAAACCGATGCAGCCTCTTGTCGTTGGTGGGTTATCGTTGTTTAATCGACAAATTCAAACTTCGATGCGTCGCGCGGCTTGGCTTCGGGCGACTCGTCGGGATAGCCTACGCCAATGGCATAGAGCAGGGTGTAGCCTTCTGGCAGGTTGAGGCGTTTCATGTAGGGCGCTGCGTCGGCATTGCTTTTCATGAAGGCAATCGGACCGCCGAGGCAACAAGTGCCGAGCCCCATCGACTGCGCCGCCAGAATCATATTTTCGCCCATCAGACCGCAGTCCACTTGTCCGCTACCGTCGGTCGGCGAGGCGATGAAGATTACTGCCGTTGCGTTGCGGAACATATTCTTGAACGACTTGTCGGCTGCCATTTTCGGATTGGCTTTGCTGAAAATTGCAGTCAGACCGTCGATATATTCTTTGCTGTCGACCACGCGCACCTGCCACGGCTGGCGGTTCATGCCGTTGGGCGCATTAAGTCCGCACTCCACGATTTTCGCGAGCATGTCGCGGCTCACAGGAGTATCCTTGTATTTTCTCACGCTGCGGCGCGCCATTATGGTTTCAATCACTGCATTGCTCTCGTTTTGGGCGCAGCATTTTTCCTCTGCCGATGCTCCTGAAGCAGCGAGGAGGCACAGCGTTGAGGCGATAATCTTGTTTAGTTTCATCGTTATTTTGGTTTTTAGTTGGCTGACAGATTTGAACTGAATTTGTTGAGGCGGGCTTCGAGGTCGGTAGAACTCAGTCGCAACGACAGTTTGCCGCCGCAAGCCACAGAGATGTTGCCCGTTTCTTCCGACACGATAATCGCCAGCGCGTCAGTTGCTTGCGATATACCCAAGGCGGAGCGGTGACGCAAGCCAAGTTGGCGTGGCACGTCGTTGTCGTGCGACACTGGGAGGATGCAGCCTGCGGCTTTTATTCTGCCGTCAGCCACAATCATTGCGCCGTCGTGCAGCGGACTGTTTTTGAAGAATATGTTTTCAATCAGTCGTCCATTCACCTCGGCATCGATGAAGTCGCCGCTGCGCTCGTAACTGTCGAGCGGCACAAGTCCTTTCACCACGATCAGCGCGCCTGTCTTGCTCTTCGACATGTTGAGGCACGAATATACAATCGGCAGAATCCACGACTCCTGTGGCTTCTCTGCCGACTGCTTGCGGCGAAATATGTTGTGGATAAACCGCCAACGCCGGTGTGAGCCGATTTCAACAAGAAAACGCTTGATTTGGTCCTGGAAGAGAATCACGAGGATGAGCAAGCCGATGTTCATAAACTTGTCGAGGATGCGCCCCGTGAGTTCCATCTTGAGCACGGCTGATGCAATGAACCAGATGATGATGAACGCCAGAACGCCGAGGAAGATGCTCAGCGTGCCCGACTCCTTCATTATCTTGTAGATGTAGAACAGGATGGTGGCTACTATCAGGATGTCGATGATGTCCTTGATGCCTATAAGTCCGAAAATCTCCATAGCCGTCCGTTTATTTGTCGTTGAGGAATGTCTTGCAGAATATCGCAACCGCCTCTTTTGCCGCCTTTACGTCGTGCACGCGCAGTATGCTTGCTCCCTGGGCGAGTGCCAGTGTGTTGATTGCTGTTGTGCCGTTGAGCGCTTCGGCTGGCGTGGTGCCAAACAGTTTGTATATCATCGACTTGCGCGACACTCCCACAAGCACAGGCAAGTTCAGAGCCATAAATGCGTCCATGCGTTGCAGCAGTTCGTAGTTCTGGTCGAGGGTCTTGCTAAATCCGAATCCCGGGTCGAGGATAATGTCGGTGATGCCCGCCGACGCTGCCTCGTCGATTTTCTCGCTGAAATATTTGAGCATGTCGGCAATGAGGTCGTCGTAGTCACATAGCGAGTTCATCGTGTGAGGGTTGCCGCGCATGTGCATCATAATGTAGGCTGCCTTCAGCCGCCCCACGGTCTTAATCATTTTTGGGTCAAGTCCGCCTGCCGCAATGTCGTTGATCATCTCCACGCCCCAGTTGTCCACGCAACGTTCGGCAACGGATGCGCGGAAGGTGTCGACCGACACGGGGATGTTGGGCGCAAGTTCGCGGACAATGCGCAGTCCGAGTTCAACGCGGCGGTATTCTTCTTCTTCGCTCACATCGTCGGCATTGGGGCGCGACGAGTAGCCGCCTATGTCGATGATGTCTGCACCCTCGGCTTTGATTTGCTCAACGCGTTGGCGCACTGCCTCTTCGGCGCTGCAGCGGCTTTCGGAGTAGAATGAGTCGGGCGTGGTGTTGAGTATCGCCATTACCAGCGGTTTCTCCACCGACAGCAACCGCCCGCGGAGATTGATTGTATACGGTTTGAAAATATGCATATCTGTCGTTAATCTTAGATTATTGCGAAGATACTGCAATAATTCACCAATTCAAAACTGCCGTCGTTAAAAAATCAGATTGAACACAAACACGGCGAGAATTGCAGCAGGTGCCACATAGCGCAGACACACGATGAGCGCGCGCAGCACGGGCAGGCGGAAACTCCCGTCGTTGGTGAGTTGGTTGCGCACCACCTTCTTGTCCATAATCCATCCAGCAAAGATGGAGAAGAAGATGCCGCACACGGGCATCAGCAAGTTGGCGGTGGTGTAGTCGAAGAGATCGAAGACTGTCTTTCCAAAAATCTTCATATCGGCCAGCGGTCCGAAGGAGAGGGCACATAGCGTGCCAAACACCATGGCAATGCCGATGGAGAGCATTGTGGCTTTTTCTCGCGACATGTGGGCTTCTTCGGCAAAATATGAGATTGAATTTTCAGCCATCGAGATTGTCGACGTGATGGACGCAATGAAGAGCAGGAAGAAGAACAGTGCCGCCCATATCGAGCCGCCCGCCATCTGTGAGAAGATTGACGGTAGCACTTCAAACACCAGTTTCGGACCGGCTGCCGGCTGCATCCCAAACGAGAAGAGGGCAGGGAAGATGATGAGCCCAGCAAGGATGGCAAATGCGGTGTCGAGGGTGGCTACAATCGATGCCGACTTCACGAGTTTCACGTCTTTCTTGAAATAGGAAGAGTAGGTTATCAGTGTGCCCACGCCAAGGCTGAGCGAGAAGAATGCCTGACCCATTGCGCCGAGCAGCACTGATGGGGTAAGTGCCGAAAAATCAGGCACAAAAAGGAATTTTACGCCCTCCAATGCGTTTGGTAGGCACAGCGAGTTGATGCAGAATGCAATAAGTAGCACGAATAGCAACGGTGTCATTATGTTCGACATCCGCTCGATGCCGTTTTTCAGTCCTTTGCGGAGTATCAAGTAGTTGGCAAAGAGGAATACCAGAGTCCAGACTACAGGGCGTGCAGTGCCAGAGGTAAACTCGTTGAAATATTCCGACAGTCCCGATTGAGTGGTTTTGGCGAATGTGCCGCAGACGGCTTGCACGCAGTATTCCATTGTCCAGCCAGCCACCACCGAATAGAAACTGAGAATCATCAGCGATGAGATGATGCCGAGATATGCAAGCCAATGCCATTTGTGGCGCGCATCGCCAAGTTTCTTGAAGGCGTGGTGCACATTGCATTGCGATGCCCGTCCGATAAGGAACTCGGAGCAAATCAATGGCACTCCGATTATAACCACAAAAATGATGTAGGCGAGCATAAACGCAGCGCCGCCGTGTTCGCCGGCTTCGTAGGGAAAACGCCAGATGTTACCCAGTCCGATGGCTGAGCCTACGGTGGCGGCAATCACGCCCAATTTGCTCGAAAACGTATCTCTTTTTTCAGTCTTTTTCATATCTTTCCATCTCTTTAAATTCCTGACGCGCTGCAGGTTGCTTGCTGTGTGTCGTGGTTTTGTTTTTCTTGTTTTTCTTGTCTTTCGTTTTTTTGTTCTTCTGCTTTTTTGTGTCGGGTAGTGTGTCGGCTTTGAATGCCTTCACTTGCTTCTCGAATGCCTCAATCTTCTGTTGCTCTGCCTTGTCGAGTGGCTTTGCCTTGCGGTTGCCTATAAGGTGGATTACAAGCAGCACAATGGCTGTGATGGCGATTATCGCTATCAACCCTATGCGTTCCACCTTCGTGAGCCTGTCCATCGCTGTTTAGTCAAAAAACAACTTGTTGGCAAACACTGCCAGCAGCAACACTGGCGCAACGATGCGGATAAACCAGTAGAACATCGGTGCCAAGCGGAATTTCACTGAGCCGCCGTTGCTCGTTTCGTTGAAGAAGAACGACCGCGGCAGCACATAGCCCACATAGATGCACACTCCGATGGCAACTATCGGCAACAGTATGTTTGAAGTGAAGTAGTCCAAAAGGTCGAAAATTGTTTTTCCGAACACTGTGAAGTCAGCCCACGGACCGAGCGACAAAGAGCAGATTGAGCAGAACACGAACAATGGGATGATTGTCCAAAGACACGCCTTGCGGCGCGACATCTTGAAGGTGTCCGACAGGAAGGCTATCGGCACTTCAGCAATCGACACGGTCGATGTAAGCGCTGCCACGACGAGGAGGGCAAAAAAGAGTATCGCCCACAACTGCGGCATTGGCAGTTGCATAAAAATCTCTGGCAGGGTGACGAAAATCAGTGTCGTGCCTTGGGTGGAGTCGGCTATGCCAAACGATTTGACGGCTGGGAAGATGAGCAGTCCCGTAAGTATCGCTACCATAAACACCAGCGACGGCACTAACGTTGCCGTGCGCGAAAGGTCGGTGGATTTCGGGAAATAAGAGGAATAGGTCACGAGGATGCCCATGCCGAGGCTCAGCGAGAAGAATGCTTGCCCCACGGCGCTAATCAGCACTTCGCCGTTGAGTTTTGACCAGTCGGGTTTCAGAAAGTACTCCACGCCCTCGCTTGCATTAGGCAAATTGAGCGACACGATGCAGAACACGATAAGGATAATAAACAGCAGCGGCATCAGCACGTTCGACATTCGCTCAATGCCTTTCTGCACGCCGCGCATCAGCACGAAAAGGTTTACTAATATCATTATCGCCGTCCAAAATAGCGGTTTCCATCCGTCGGTGAGGGAGTCCTGCATAATGCTGTGGAACGCCTGCGATTTGTCTGCTCCCACGCCTGCAAAGAGTTCGCCGCTGAGCGACATCCACAGGTATTGCAGCGTCCAGCCAGCAACCACGGTGTAGTACATCATAATCAGATACGGAGCCAGTACGCTGACCGCACCGATAATCCACCAGGGCTTGCCTGGCGTGAGTTTGCGGTATGCGCCTACGGCATCGCTGCCGCTGCCACGGCCAATGGTAAATTCGGCAAGCATCACGGGGATGCCTACAAGAACTACGCATACGAGATATGCTATCAGGAAAACCGAGCCGCCATTTGACTGCACTTCGCTCGGAAATCGCCATATTGTGCCCAGTCCAACCGCAGAACCAACGGTGGCTGCTATTACTCCTAATTTTGATGAAAATGTTGCTTTTTTGCTCATTCTTGATGAATTATAGTGCAAAATTAGTGCAAAATGCCGAATAAATGAAATTTTCATCGCTCATTTCCTTGCAGTTTGACAGAATGCAACGACGGCGGCGGAGTGGTGTCCGTCGCCGTCGTTAGGGTGGGGTATTTGCGTTAGGCTTTGACTTCTTTGTTGTCGGATTCTTTCAATGCCGACAGGAAGTAGCCTTGCGATTTAATTAGGTTGCGTGACTGAAGCACCATCGTCTTTGTCTCGGTGAGGATGTTGAGGTAGAGGGCGCTGGCCTTTGTGCTCATCTTCTCCGATTGCAAGCGGCGAATTTGGTTCTTGATTGCTTCGGCTATCACAGTGAAGAGGTTGTCGCGCATGCGGAGCACTTCATTGAGTTCTGAGAAGTCTTTTTCGCGGAGCATCTCGTTGATTTTGCCGAAGATAGCATCCACGCCATCGTTCACCTCCTTGAGGTCCATAATCTGCTCTTTGGTGAAGCCTTTGTGGTGGTTCTCAATGTGGTTGTAGGCCGGTCGGGTGCAATGTATCAATGCCTTTGAAACCTCGGTCAGATAGTCAACAATCTGGATGTAGAAGTGTCCGGTTTCAATCTTCTGCGCCTGGAGTTTCTTCAGGGTCTTCAGCACATGGTGCTTGCGCTGGTTTGCCAGTTCGTAGATGCGGTCTGACTCGTTCATCGTTTCTTTCAGCAGGTGGCGGTTCTCAGTGAAGAGTGCCACAAGCATGTGGTTGTAGATGCTCGACACTTGCTCCATCATTACGCACACTTCTTGTGTGCAGGTGTAGAGCACGTCTTCTTCTGGAGTTTCTTCAGAGATAAGTTCTTCCGTAGCATCTTGGTTTTTGTCCTTTTTCTTGAAAATTAGGTTGTGGCAAAGGATGTAGCCGCAGAGCAGCGAAAGACCTGCAAGGGCAATCCAGCCACCCCACATCAGGAGCAGGCCGCAGAGGAATGCCAAGGTTATGCCAGCAAATGCGGTGACAAACCAACCCGTAACCACGACCATTACACCAGTGATGCGGTAGACGGCGCTATCGCGTCCCCAAGCGCGGTCGGCGAGCGATGAACCCATCGACACCATAAAGATTACGTAGGTGGTGGACAACGGCAGTTTCAGCGACGTACCGATGCAAATCAGACTGGCTGCAGCCGAGAGGTTGACCACGGCGCGCACAAGGTCGTAACTGATTGTCTTGTCGGCATTTTCGTCGGGGATGAAGCGGCTGTTGAGTTTGTCCTGTATCTTGCGCGGCATTATTGCCTTATAGCCGTTGTTGAGGTTTATGGCGAGGCTTACCAGTGCGCGGGAAATCATTGTCGAGCCGAAGCGCTCGTCCTCATCGTTCTGCGATGAAAGGTTGAGTTGTGTTTCGGCAACCTTCATTGCGTCTTTCGAGAAGAACAGGGTGATGACCATAATCACACCGCTGGCAATCAGGAACCAGATGTTCACGCTGGCAGGCTCTGCAAGTTCACCCATAAGCATTTGCGTGTCGCCAGTGTTGCTTGCAATGGCGTAACTGTCAAATCCGGCGATAGGCACACCGATGAAGTTCACAAGGTCGTTGCCTGCAAATGCCAGTGCAAGGGCAAATGTGCCGGCAAGGATGGTTATCTTCATTATGTTTACCTTTATCTTCTGCAATCCGAAGAGTATGAGCGACGAAACAATCCAGATGGCTCCGAGCGAAATCCAGATGTGGTCGTTGATGAGGTGGTTGAAGTCATCGCTGATAAGTCCCGAACTCTTCATTCCCTTGAAGATGGCAAAGTAGACAATGCCCACGATTGCCAGACCGCACCAGAGTGCTCCGTAGCGGCTCATTGATTTGGCGTAGCGGAATGAGAAGATTACGCGGGAAATATACATCAATATGGCTCCGACAGTGAATGCGATTACAACCGACGAAAGGATGCCCGAAATCATAACCATTGCCTTGCCCGTGTTGATGTAACTGCCGAGGTCGGCAAATGTTTGTGTCGGGTCGTGCCAGATGTCGAACACAGCCACGGCGATTGACGCTCCGAGAAGTTCAAAAATCAGCGAGACGGTTGTCGATGTTGGCAAGCCGAGGGCGTTGAATGTGTTGAGAAGCACAACGTCTGAAAGCATCATCGCCACGAAAAGAATCATGACATTCTCAAAAGTGAACATTTGTGGGTGGAACACACCGTTGCGCGCCACTTCCATCATGCCGTTTGAAGTAAGCACACCCAGCAGGATGCCGGCGGCTGCCACTGTTAGGATTATCCAGCGTTTGGCCACTCTTGAGCCGAGCGCCGAATTCAAGAAGTTGATGGCATCGTTCGACACACCTACAATCAAGTCGAGGACTGCAAGTATGGCGAGAATCGCCACAATCACTGTAAAAAAGGGACTCATAATATTACTATTGTTTTGATTGTTTTTTCTTTAGAGTGAATAAGAATTCCAAACCAGAATACTGGTGGTTGCGTGCCACGATTTCGCCGCCGTGGAACAGCACTGAGTTGCGCACAATCGACAAGCCTAAGCCTGTGCCGCCCGACTTGCGTGAGCGTCCGCTGTCAATGCGGTAGAAGCGTTCGAAGATTTTGTCGAGGTGGCGTTCTTCCACGCCTGTGCCGTTGTCGTAGTAGTCGAAACTGTAGGCATCGTCGGTCTCCTTCGTCATTGCGATATAGATGTCGCGACCGCCTGAGTAGGCGAGCGAGTTGTTGACCAAGTTGCGGAAGATGGCATCGATGAGTTGCTTGTTGCCTTCAATTTCCACATCGTTGGCAACGTCTACATGCACGCGCATCTGGTTTTCAGGGCTGTACTGAGCCACTTCGTTGCAGATGGCGTCAATCACGCTGCGGATGTTGACTGGATGCACTTCGAGTGTTGATTTGGCATCGGTGATGCGGGTAATCAATGCCACGTCGCTCAGGAGGTTCGACAGGCGCAGGGAGTTTTGGTAGCCAGATTCAAGCAGATTGCGCTGCGTCTCTGCTGGCAGTTCGTTGTCGAGTAGCGTCTCGAAGCATCCGCGGATGGCCTGCACTGGTGTCTTGAGTTCGTGGTTGATGTTGCTCGTGAGTTGATGCTTGATGCGCATCTTCTCCTGCTCTTCGTGCAGTGTTTCCTGCATACTGTTGTTGAGTTCGGCGGTGCGGTGCTGCAGTTCTTTGTAGATGTCGATAATCGAGAGCGCAGCCTCGCCGAGTTCGTCGTTAGCAAGTTCATCGGTGTCGAAGTCCTCAATGTCGCCGTGCCGTGCCTGGTTGGCAATCTTATGCAATGCTTTGACACCAAGGCTGATGCGGCTGATGGCGAAGTAGAGAATGATGTTGATTATTATCGTAACTCCGAGCAGAATCCAGATGTAAGCCATGTCACTGCTGAGGATGTTGACCAGTTCCACATTGTAGGGTAGCGCCGTGCGGGCTATAATGCCGTTGCCGGCTGTCGCCGAGTAGAAAAATTCGTGATCTTTCACCTGCGAGAGGCGGCGGATGGTGTAGCCGTGTCCGTTCTTTATGGCACTTTTGATTTCCGGACGGTCGCTGTGGTTGGCAATCTTGCGGCTGTCGTGGCTCTCAAAGAGCACATTGCCTATGGAGTCGAGCATCGTGACGCGCACATTCTTGTCGGGGATGATGCGCTGCACCGTCTCGTTGGTGATTTCGTGGTTCTGCTGGTATTCGTTAATCAGCAGCGAGTTGTAAACTTGTAGACGTGTGTCGAGCAGTTCTACTTTGTATTCGCGTTCTCTGGAGTATTGGATTGATATGAAAACAAAAACCAGCAGCCAGAAAAACACGTTGACCACCCAAAAGAGTTTGGCCTTGTAGCTAAATGTCTTCTTTGAAGCCATAACCATAACCTTGTTTTGTTACTATATTAGATTCGTATTCTCCGATTTTTTTGCGCAAGCGGTTGATGTTCACGTCGATGGTGCGGTCAACCACATAGATGTTTTTCTCCCAAATGCTGTCAAGGATTTCGTCGCGCGAGAAAATTTTGTTGGGGTTTGATAGGAAGAGATAGAGCAGGTCGAATTCCTTTTTCGTGAGGGCTATCTCTTCATCGCCGATGCGGCATGTTTTGGATGTCTGGTCGAGCGAGAGGGTCTTGTAGCAGACTGTCGCTGGGTGCGCTTGCTTGGTGCGGCGCAACAGACTCTTCACGCGCAACACGAACTCCTTCATCGAGAAAGGTTTTTTGATATAGTCGTCGGCACCGCGGGTGAAGCCGTCGACCAATGGGGCTTCATCGCCAAGGGCGGTGCAAACGATTATCGGCACGTCTGCCACTTCGGGCAGCGAGCGCACCTTGCTCACGAGTTCGAGCCCGCTCATTTCGCCCATCATGATGTCAAACACCATGAGCGAATAGTCTGCGAGGTGTTTCCGCAGCGCCTCCTCGGCTGAATTGGCAATGTCAACGCTGAAACCAGCCACTTCGAGATTGATTTTCATCAATTCGCAGATAGCCATTTCGTCGTCGACCACAAGAATTTTTACAGGCGTTTGGGGTGTTGCAGATGCTATTGTCTTTCCAATCATTTTCATGTTGCAAATTTAGTGTGGCGCAACAATTTGACAATAACAAAAGTGTAACAATTTAGAATGTGAAGTGCAGGGCTATGCGGAAGCCGCTTTTGTCCACGCCTGGGGTATTGCGGTAGGTGAGACGCCAAACGTAGTCCACGCGCAAAATGGTGAGGATATTGTCCAGACCCACACTCATTTCCATATATGGTGTCTTTTCCATCGGCTTGCAGAGAGCGCCGACGGGGAAGCGGAAGATGTCGAGATTTTTCTCAGGGTTGTTCTTGTCGCTTAGCGAGCCGTAGAGGCCCTTGAACGAAATCACTTCGCGCATCTTCAGGTACTTTATCAGCGGAACGCGGTTGAGCAGCGCACCGTTCATAAAGTAGGTGATGTCCCACGACAGATATTGGTCGTTCATAAACTCCATCGCATTCATCAGTGCATACGACTCTGGCTGGATGGTGTACGACAGGTTGGCGTTTGGCAGCAGGAGGTCGGGGTACGACACCTTGCTCCAGATTTTGCCGCCCTTGAGGATTACGTCGGTATAGCCGAATGCCGAAAACCAGAAGCGTTTTTGTATGCTCAACTCGGTCTTGTTGATTGTAAACCGATTGTTGAACACGCCCTTGGGACTGTAAGTTTGCGACAGGATGAAGATCGGCATATCGAGGTTAATCGGGATGCGCGTGAAGCGAGCATCATAGAATTTCTCGCCTGGGGCATAGCGCAACGTGAGGTTGACCGACGATTGCTGGTAGTTGTTGCTCCAGTTGCCGTAGCCGTCGATAAACGGCATCCACCGCGTGGCTTCCTGTATCTGGTGCTTCAGTCCGAGGGTCACAGCCAGTCCGTTCTCGCCCTCGTGCTTGTATTCCAGTTCGCTTGTGCGCAGATATGTGATTTTGTCGTTGGTCTGGCGTTTCCACGACAAGAACATATTGTCCATGTTGGTGAACATATACTGCTGTCCCAGTTGGTTAAGGTCATATTTGTGGTGCAGGCGCAGCGAGTGGATAGGAAACTCCTTGGCGTGGTATTTCTTTTCGTTGAACGAATATTCTATTTCCGCGTCATATTTCCATTTCTTGTCCTTGAAACCGTATGCCACATAACCTTTCGTAAACCAGTGCTTGCTGAGGTTGGCGGTGGTCATGCCGCCCACTTTCAATCGGGCTCCTTCCACATAGTTGCCGCTGATGGTGGTGTTCATCGGTCCGAAGTCAAATTTGCTTGTCTCCTTCGACCCCGTGCCGATATATCCCGACACAAGCACCGAAATCACCTTCTCCGACCAGTAGAATGCTGGCACGGAGCGCAGTTGCGTTAGCAGTTTAGTTATGGCGTTTTCCTTGTCCTTGATTGGCTCGATGCGGTTCTCTTTCCAATACTCGTCGGGCATCTGCATTGCATCGTCGGCAAACACCTGCTTCGTCTCGGCATTAAACACGCTGGTGTCGGCTGGTGGGTCGAAACTGAAATTGTTGTAGAGCGTGCGTCGGCGGGCATAAAGTCCCTGGGCGGCTGAGACAATGGAAAATTCCACCACCATGTCGTCCTTGGTTTTCAAGCGGCTACCGTCAGGCGCTTTCTCGAATGTTTGCTCTATGCGCAGACTCTCCACGTAGTTGAGGTTGATGTCGCGCGGCACATTCATTATCACCTTCTTCACAAACATCGTGCTGTCGCCGAGCGGCACATAGATGCGACCGAAGAAGCCGAACGTGCGGTTGTTGAATGGTGCAAAACTCAGTTCGATGCACTGCACGCCGTCCACTGGGATGGTGTCGGAGATATAGTATTTATAGAAGTTGGCACCAATTTTCGACAGCGGGCTGACGAAGCGGTTTTGCATGATTGCGATGTTGTTGTCGAAGATGTCCACTTCCTTAAACACATCGTCGAGGAAACGTTGCACGCTCTCTTCGTCGACAATCTCGTCGACACCGGCGCGCTTCACGCCTTTCACATATTCCTTCTCTGTGTTTGGGCTCTTTCTGTATAGTTGTGTGGACAGTTTTTCTTTCACCGAAACGTTGAGGATTGGCTTTCCCGACACTTCGGACGTGTCCATATAGTCGAAGATGAACTTGAATTTCTTGAAGAGCCATTTGTCCTTTTTCGCTTCTCGGAGAAGTCGTTGAGCGCAAAGGTCATCTTCTCGTATCGGTCGTAACTGAAATAGTCGTGGTTTTTCGGGTCATACTTCTCCTTCATGTCGCGCAGTTTCTCCATAAACTGCACTGCCGGGTTGTTTTTCTTCGAGTAGTGCTCCTTACCTGGACGCACCACAAACTCCTTCAGCGTTACGCCGTCGGCACTCAGTTCCACAGTTATGTCGTTGACGTTGCCTTTCTTCACATACACGTCCTTGGCTGTGTAGCCCATCATTGAGAAGTTGGCACAGATGAAGTTCACCTTGGTAGTAATCTCAAAGCGACCGTCGGCGTCGGCTTGTGTGCCGGCGTCGCTGCCTTTAAGAAACATCAGCGCAAAAGGTATTGGCTCCCTTGTCACAGAGTCGACCACAACTCCTTTGATTGTAGTGTCTTTGACTGGGGCTTGGGCGCTTGCTTTCGGCATACCTGTAAAGGCATACGAAAGGGTTAGCAAGCACACCAAAATTAATATTTTTGCAACTTTCGCCATTTTCTCAATATATCCGTTTTTATTACTTTTGCAAAAGTAGGTACTTTAGTCGGACTGAATCGCTATTTTCAGAACGAAAAAGTATTCTTTTTGGCGCGAAATTGTTCTGTTTCGTATTATTTGAATGTTATGGCTCTTGAAATTGAACGTAAATATCTTGTAAAGGATTCATCTTTTATGGCATTGGCTGCGTCTACCACAACCATCAGGCAGGGCTATCTGTCGCGCGACGCGGATGCCACTGTGCGTGTCCGCATTAAGGGCGAAAAGGCTTACCTCACGGTGAAGACGCGCAACCGCGGTTGCGTGCGCAACGAGTTTGAATATGAAGTGCCAGTTGTAGATGCCGAAGCGATGCTGGCAGTATGCAAGGGGCTTGTAATTGACAAGACCCGCTATGTCGTGCCGTCGGGTGGCTACAACTGGGAGGTCGACGTGTTTCACGGCGCTCTTGATGGCGTTGTGGTGGCTGAAATCGAACTGCCATCGGAGGATGCCGAGTTCGCCGTTCCGCCGTTCATAGGCGAGGAAGTAACGGGAAAGCCAGAATATTACAACTCAAACATCCATCTGCTTGCAAAAAAGCAGGAATTTTAGGGAATTTTATAAAATGTATTCTTAACTTTGCAATTCTCGCTCTAAAATTATGGCAGAAGGAAAAAAGAAATTATTGGGAATGTCGGTGTCCGACCTTGAGGCTGTGGCTGCAGAGATGTCAATGCCACGCTTCGCCGCCAAGCAGATGGCGCAATGGCTCTATGAGAAGAGGGCTGTGGACATCGACGAGATGACAAACCTGTCGAAGGCTAACCGTGCACGGCTCAAAGAGGCGTACTGCATCGGCCGTGAGGCTCCTGTAGAGGCTATGCGTAGCCAGGACGGCACGGTGAAATACCTGTTCCGCACAAGCGGAGGCAAGATGATTGAGAGTGTGTTCATCCCTGAGGATGATCGCGCTACGCTTTGCGTGTCGTCGCAGATTGGTTGCAAGATGAACTGTAGTTTCTGTATGACTGGCAAGCAGGGCTATCACGGCGACCTGTCGGCTGCCGAGATTGTAAACCAGATATTCAGCATCCCTGAATCGGAAAGCCTTACAAATATCGTGTTTATGGGTATGGGCGAACCGATGGACAACTATTCGGAGGTGGTCCGTGCCATTGCCGTACTCACGGAAAAGTGGGGGTTGGCGTGGAGCCCGAAGAGGGTCACGGTGTCGTCAATCGGCAAACTCACGGATTTGCGGCGATTGATTGAAAATACTGATGTGCACATCGCAATCAGTGTGCATTCGCCTTTCCACGAGGAGCGCGAACGCCTTATGCCAGTGGAGCGCGCCTATCCGATAAAGAAGGTTATGGCAATGCTTCGCGAATACGATTTTGCTCACCAGCGTCGCCTCTCGGTGGAATACATTATGTGGACGGGGCTCAACGACGATGATGCACATGCCGATGCTTTGGCAAAACTTCTGGAGGGGCAGAAGGTGCGTGTAAACCTTATCCGTTTCCATGCTATCCCGGGGTCGGAACTGAAAACCAGCGACGAGCGGAGAATGACGGCGTTTCGCGACCGCCTAAATTCGCTCGGCGTGCTGTGCACCATCCGCCGCTCGCGAGGCGAGGACATTATGGCTGCGTGCGGTATGCTCGCGGGTCGTAAACTTAACGAGGAACAAAAACAAAGCAAACTGATATGAACAAAAATTTCTTGAGACAATCTGTCGCCATGCTTATGCTCTGGCTGTGCATCGGCGTCGCCTATGCGCAAGCGCCTTCGGGCTACTACAAGAGCGCAGAGGGCAAAAACAAGCAGGACTTGCTCCAGCAACTTTGTGCTATTGTCGGACCTCACACAACGGTGAGTTATAATGGCTTGTGGAACGTGTATGCCGACTCGGATGTGCGTCCTGGCACAAGTTACATTTGGGATATGTATTCCACATCGCAATTCCGTGTAAACCAGAAGAAATGCGGTACATATTCGAATGTTGGCGACTGCTACAACCGTGAGCACTCGTTCCCTAAGAGTTGGTTTGGCGATGCCAGCCCGATGGTGTCGGACGCATTCCATATTTACCCGACCGACGGAAAGGTCAACAACCAGCGCAGCAACTATCCTTATGGCGAATGTGCCAACGGTACGACTTTGGCATCCCACAATGGCGTGGATGCTCTCGGTAAACTTGGTAAATGCACATTTGAAGGCTACTCAGGCACTGTGTTTGAGCCTGCTGATGAATACAAAGGCGACTTTGCTCGCTCATATTTCTATATGGCTGCCTGCTACAACGACAAAATTGCTTCTTGGACGAGCCCTATGCTTGCCAAAAACAGATACCCGTGTTTCTCCACATGGGCAATCAACTTGTTGATGAAGTGGAACGAGCAGGACCCTGTAAGCCAAAAGGAAATTGACAGAAACAATGCTGTCTACAAGCATCAGAAAAACCGCAACCCGTTTATCGACCATCCTGAACTCGCCGACTACATTTGGGGCGACAAGCAGGACGAGAAATGGTATGCCGATGGCGCTGTGACAAATCCTAAGTTCACATCGCCCTACAACGGCTCTACGATTGATATGGGTCTCACTTCCATTAACACTACGTTGACCTATACCGTCACAGTAAAGGCGCAGGATCTCACATCTCCGGTTTCGGTAGCAGTTTCGGGCACTGGCTTCAGCGTTTCTGCATCATCAATCGCTGCGGCTGATGCCAACAAGGGCACAACGTTGCAGATTTCCTATGCGTCGGCAACGGCTACAACTGCTACTGGTACATTGACGCTTACGAGTGGTACAGCCAAGACTGCGGTAACGCTTACGGCGGAGGCAATCGACGGCATCCCGGCATTGCCGGCAGCGGAAGTGTCGCAGACAAGTTTCGTTGCCAACTGGGTTGACGTAAGCAAGGACGGTTGCAACTACACTCTCAGTGTCTTTGCAGCCGACGGCACGACAATGCTCGATGGCTATCCTCAGACGGTAGCCGCTGCCGAGGGAATGCACGAGGTGAGCGGTCTGGAACCGATGACTACCTACAAGTATCAACTCTCCAACGCAGCCGGCTTGAAGTCGAATGTCGTTACTGTGACTACTCTCGACCTCGACCGTGAAATTTCGATGGATATTCCGTCGTCGGGCTTGGTATTTACGACTGTGCCAGGCACGGCTTCCGAGCCTCTAAAGGTTACGATTTGGGCAAGCAATGTAGAAGAAGATCAAATTCAGGTTTTTGTGTCCTATGGTTTCGAAATCAGCACCGACAAGTCTGATTGGCACAGTGAACTCACCATCGACACCGAGACTGCAACGACAATCGGCGCTGATGTCTATGTGCGTCTGAAGGCTTCGGATGCCGGTACTTATACTGGTACGATTGCGGCATTTACGGAGACTGTCGACGGCATTGATGTGGATATGACGGCAACGGTTACTGCTCCAATCACGTTCTTCGAGGATTTCGAGCAAAAAGGAACTGCTCCTTACAGTTCTTTCGAATATGAAGGCACAGCATGCCGATGGAGCATTGAGAACGGTGGTCTTGCAAACCGCACTCAGGATAAGTTTAACGGCAGCCAGAGCATCTGCACAGGCAAGAAGGGCGAACGCTCAATCACGATGCTTTCCGACAAGCAGGACGGTGCTGGCGAGGTTACTTTCTATGCTGCGATGTTCGGAGCCGACAGCGAGTCGACCGTGGAGTTGAGTTACTCTGTAGACCATGGTAGCACTTGGATTGCAGCAAAATCGTTTGTGGTTAGCAATAAGGTCCAACTGGAGGAATGTCAGGCTACAGTCAACATCAGTCAGCCGGTGCGTTTCCGCATTGTTGAGACTGAAGGCGGTCGCGTGAACATCGACGACATGAAGATTACGTCCTACAATTCTTCTGTTGCCAAAGTAGATGCAGAGTCCAACTGGGATGCCTATTGCCGTGGCGGTCAACTCGTCATCGAGACGGCTGAAGCGACCGACATAAATATTTATACTATCGATGCCCGCGAGGTCTACAATGCAACAGTCAGCGGCGAGACCGTTGTCGCTCTCCCTACTGGCTACTACATCGTGGTCAACGGCAACGACAGCCGCAAAGTGGCTATCAAGTAAGCAAAAACATAACCCCTATAACCAAAACAGGTGCACTCTTGCGAGCGCACCTGTTTTGCTTTTGGTCTGTGTTGATGATGGTTAGTGGTTGCAAACCTTGGTGATGTCGACAGTGAAATCGTCATCGCCGGTTGCTGGCATAAATTTGCCGCGGGCTTCAAGGAAATCCACCAATTCGGCTGCTGTCATGCCTTCGGCAGAGCAAGTGTAGAACCGCTCTTCTGTGCCGAAACGCTTGATGATAGCGTCGATGAGTTGCTGTTTCGTTGAGTAACTGTTGCCCTCCATCATGTGGAGCACTTCGTGTCCGTGAGTCATAATCGTATCGTTTTTATTATTGTATTTGCATTATTCTGTCTTCTTCCACCGACAGCACGCCTGGGGTGCTGTCAAGCGCCGCGCGCTGCTTCTCGTTCTGCAGTCGGAGTGCATAGCCGTTGATGTTCTCGTATCGGTAGAGCACTTCAATCTTGTTCTTATTGATGAACGACTCGATGGCATCGGTGCCGACATTGGCATCGTAGAGCACAATGTAGACCTTGCTTTCCGCAGTGCTCTCAACCTCCGTCCGTGCGTTCGCCCCTGGCATCATCGATCGGCACGAGGCAAGCAGAAGAATGCTGCCGAGAATCGCTATTGCTGTCAATTTATTCATTCAGTTCGTGGTTCTTTTGAGAAGCAAATTTCGGCAGAATTTGCGACATCTGCAAATACGTTTAGTCCTCAAGCATGTATTCGATGGTGGTCACGACACGCACTTTCTTGACGTATGGAGTGTTGGGGTCGCGGTCTTCGATTGAGAACTGTCCCTGCGATGCACTCTTGATTTTGCCAAGTTTGCTGTCGGAGTCGGCTGCAAATTGTGCGGCTGCCTTGCGTGCATTTTGGGTCGCTTCCTTTATCATCTCTGGCTTGATGTTGTTCAGACCTGTAAACTCGTATTGCGTGGTGGTCTGGTAGTCGAACGAGATGGCAACGCCTTGCTGAATCAGTGTCGATTGGTTTTCAATAAGTTTCTTCACCGTGTCCACTTTCTTTGAGTTTACCGTAACCACTGAATTGATGCGGTAGCGGTAAGGCATGCGGTCAGCGCCGTAGGAGTCTGCCTGAAGGTCGGTGGCAACCACGTTTGTGCTGATTTCGTCGTCGGTGATGCCGCTGTCTTTCAAGTATTTCTTCACGATGTTGTTCTTCTCGTTGATGCGTGTGTAGAGTTCTGGAAGGTTGTCGCCCAACTCTTTGTAGACGATAGGCCAAATTACCTTGTCGGCTTTCACTTCGCGCTCGGCAAGACCTTTCACGGCAACAACTCTTTGGTTTTGTGCAAAACTATTAAGTCCTGCTTTGATGCAAAATCCCAACACAATGATGCCAACAGCAACTATTGCAGAGGCAATCAATACTTTCATTTTTTCCATGTCGGTTAATAAATTAGTTTGTTTCTGATGTTTGTTAGACAATTTGGATATAGCAAAGGTTTAACGGCAAATGTCGTTTTTCTCTACAATTTGTAGTGCCGTTGCAGATACATGCGTGCGATGAAGTCCCAGTTGTCGTGGAGCAGCGTGCTCGCTGGCGCAGAAGGGTAGTGGGCATTGGGCACCATACCGTTGCTGAACAGGTGGCGCAGCAGGTCGGCAGGGCATACGGCTGGCTCCATCAGCATGCGGTGGGCATCGGTGGCTGTCGGGTCGTAGGCGGCATTTTGCGGGTGCTTGATGTATTGAGCAATATCCTTTGCCACAATGAGCCCTTTCTCGCGGTCGGCATAGAGCACGAAGTTCTTGTGCCCTTTAAGTTCTGGCAGATGTCCGCCTTCGCTTTCTCCCCAACCCATTTTTTCGGAGAGAAATGCCTCCAAGTCGTCGTAGGTAGGGCAGAAGGCTATCACATCGCCGTCGGTGGCGTGCTTGAGTGCGGTGTAGTATTTGTGTTCGGGTTTTGCCGACGGTTTTGCCTCTTTGGGCAGTTGGTCGTCGACTATCAGCCGTAGCCAGTCGTCGATGCGGAGCGCCAGCGGTCCAGTCGGTTGCTGGAATGTGGTGTGGAGGCGTTGCTCGTCGGTGAGGGTCTCGTCGACGGTCAGTTCGTCCTCCTCGTCGACATCAGGCTCGTAGTGGTGCTTGCTCACGGGGCGGAAGAAATAACTGTTCCAGAAGAGCCAGCCCGATGTCTTGAAAATTTCGCGCACCTGTTCGCGGTCGTTGAGGTCGAGTTCGTTGAGCGGCTTGAAGTCGTCGGCTGCCGGAGCATCATCGTAGAGAAACGCGAACAACTTGTAAATCTGTCGCGCGAGCCGCAGCAAGTCGCTGTCGAAAGGCGAAACAAGTCCCATAAATCCCAACCTCGACTCGAGCGAATACCATGCAATGAACTGCACGTCAATCTGGTTGAGTTCGGCATCCACATAGTCGTCGGGCTCATCGTAGAACGGTACTGGGCGATTGTAGAGATGTCGGCACATCTTTACAAACGACCGCCACAACCCGGCATCGGCAACAACGTCCTGATAGTATGCCACAAGGTCGAGCACCACGCGTTTGCGAAGCCCTTCGCCCACCTCTGGCAGTACTTTCATGCTCGCCCACAGTTTGTCGATATATTGGGCGAGGGTGAGATAATAATCGTCGGTTGGATGCTCTGCCTCTGGATTGGGGAGCATACGTTTCAGGTCGTCTATTCTTATTTCCATTGCAGTTGTGTTGTTGTCTGTGGCGATGATTGGATTGTCACAGGTTGTATCGTTTCTTCAGTGTCTTGTATTCCTCTGTCTGTTGGTCTTCCTTGAGCCATTGGTTGAGTTTCTTCAGCAGTGCGGTGTTGTCTTTCGCCAATGCCCACGACTGGAACTGGTTGAAACTTACGGCGGTGTTTATGTCGATGTCGGGATACTGCTTAGCAAGGGAGCGCGCGGTCTTGTCGTTGACCACGGCAAACTTCTGTTCGCCGGAGGCCACAAGCAGAAACAGTTGCTCTTGGCTGTAGTCAAACTGACCTACATAGATGCTGTCGCCAATCTCGCGCGACAGGCTCTCTATGCGGCTGATAACTGGTGAGCCTTTAGCCACGCACACCATCTGTCCAGCCAAGTCGAGTTGCGTCTTGATTGGCGTTGTTCCGTCCTTGTCGCGACGCTGCACAAGTACCTGATTGTCAATCACTATTGCGTCGGTGAAGAGATATTGTTGCTTAAACTCTGCCGTCGATGGCACTTGCGCTGCCACCACGTCGACTGTGCCTTCGCGCAGTTGGCGCAGACTCTCGTCGAGCGACGTCATCGGCCGCATCTTGATGTGGAGGTTGTGACGGCGAGCCATCATGTTGAGCAGGTCGTGGTTGAAGCCGCCGAGGGTGTCGTCGTAGGTGTAGAGCGACAGCGGAGCATATTCTATTGCCACATCGATGGTGTCGCCGCCGCTCTTGCCATCGCTTGCAGCGG
The DNA here is from genome assembly GCA_963590405.1 of Eubacterium sp. CAG:180. Lineage (GTDB taxonomy): Bacteria > Bacteroidota > Bacteroidia > Bacteroidales > Muribaculaceae > Limisoma. The sequence goes on from CAVAPE010000002.1 coordinate 41,347, forward strand.
CATAACGGCGGCTGCAGCGCCCGAGCATCACCATCAGCACAATGGTGGCAACGAGCAGTGCAACGTACACTGCCATGCGGGGTTTCATCATCATCGGCATCTTCATCACTGTGGGGTTTTAGTTTGCAAAATCAACCGACAAGCCAAGTTGGAAACGGCTCGGGTTCATCGGGTAGTGGAGCGCGGAGAAATAGTTGCTTCCGCCAAACAGTCCGCGGTTCACGTGGCTATACATTACGAAGAAACGTGTCTTCTTCAGTTTGAAATCTCCGTAGACGTTCATAAACGGATAATTCCCAATGAGTTTCGTGTGCTGCGTGTGGAACGCCATCGTCGCTGGTTGGTAGGCTGGGGCATAATAGCGGGTATAGTAACTGCAGTCAACGCCAAGGTTTACAAATAGCACTTTAGCAACCTTAAACTTGAAGTAGAGGTTGCTGTAGACCGAGAGTTTCGGCAGCGACAGCACTTCTTCCTTGCTTGTGGTCTGGTAGGTGATGGAGTTCTCCCAGTTGAACGCCTTGAAATGTAGCCCCTGTTTCAGCCGTAGAGTGAGCACCTGCACGCTACCGCCTTCCTGCGTGGGGAGGGCATCGTTGTTGAAGTACACGAAGTTCTGCAAATTTTCCACCCCAGCGGAGAATGTGGTCCATGTGTGGGGTATGTCGAGCGTGCCGCCAACGCGCACACGGCGGATTTTGCCGAAATCGTTTTGCCAAGCGAAGTGATTGGAAATGAAGTGCTTCATCAGGAACGGCGCTTCGGTGTTCTTGAAGAACCCTTCGCCAGTGATGCGCACGGTGTCGCCGAGCAGGCGGAAACGAGTGCTCACCGTGCCGCTCACGTCGATGTCGCCCGCCACTGGTCCGACAAGTCCGAATTGGGCTGTCGCGGCGTAGGTGAGGATGGAGCCGTGTTGTTTAGTCAACTGTCCGCCCACCCAAACAAGGTTTTCGGTGGTCTTCGGGTCAACGCTGATTGATGGAAATTCGGTAAGGCCTTCGGGCTTGTAACTGCTGGTGAGCATCGTGTCCACCACTTGCGTGTATTTTCTCAATTCGTGCGTAGCGTAGGCTGACAGTCCGAACTTGGCGTTTTTCTTGAAGCCCTCAATGAGGTCAAGACCTACGGTGTTGCGGATGCGCCAGTATTTCGTTTCTTCGTTGGTGCCGGTCGTGCTCAGATAGTTGTTGGTGAAGTATGAAGCATCTTCCGAAGCGCTTTCGTTGATGAATTTGTGGGTATTTGTCTTGTAGTCAAATGTCCAGATGAAACTCGACACAGGCACGTAGGTGCGCTTAGCCACAGTGTCGCCCTCGGCTTTCTCTTCTTTGTAGTAGCCCACTTTGTAGCGGTGGTTCATGTAGAACTCGCCACCCTTGATGCGCGAGAATGCCGATGAGAGGTTCACGGGGATGGACTTGGCATCGATTTTTGAGTCGCCGCCCTGCAGTTGCGCTGGGTCGATGATGTAGAGATCGTCGGTGATACCTCCATTCTCGTGGTTTACGGAGTTGAAACTGTGCATCATGGCTTGCAACTCGTAGCGGTCGCCAGTGTAGGACGACGAAAAGCCCCATCCGAAATTGCTCAACGCCTGATTGTCGTAGCCGCCCTTGGAATAGAGATAGTCTACTCTGGCGCCGAACTGCAACCGCTTGTTCACGTTGCCCGAAAATTCGCCCTTCAGTCTGTCCTGACCAGAATTTCTGCCGCCGCCCCAAGAGTAGGAGAGCAGGGTCATCGGGATGCGTGTGTTGTAGTAGCGTTGCTTCTCTGCGCTGTGGGTCCAATGGTCGAGCACATCGGCAAAGATGAACTCTGACCAGTCTTTGCGCTCAAAGAAAATCTCGTTGATGCCCGCCGTACCGAAGTTGCCCGTAGAGGCATAGGCATCGGTAGCCATCGACGGCACAAACTGGCGGTGGTAGCCGCTGTAAAGGGTGTCGATGGTCGATGCCACTCTCAGCCCCAGCGGTCCGCTGGCGGTCCATGAGTAGCCCGGCTCAAGGTTCTGCTTTTTCTTTGCCGTTGCGGAGAATGCAGCGACGATGCATATAATATATATCAATATCCGTTTCACGTTGATATTCTTGTTTCGTTTAGGAGATTGCTTTATTCAATCGTGTCGTTTGCCAACCGTCGTTCAGGCACGACGATTGTGTCCATCGGGTTGACTTGCGGAGTGTAGGGTTTTGTCTGTTTGTCTTTGTGGAAGGGGATGGTGTAAGCCACTGATACGCTGACGTTCAGATGCCCGTCGCGCACTCCGTAGCCGGGGATGTAGTAAGGCCGTGAGTTAGGGGTGTCCTTCACATGGAAAGGGAAGTTGTAGCGCACAGCCCAACCGAGCGAGAAATTCTTGAAGAGTTCCACTTGGATGCCAGCCACAGCCTCGCCCCATATCGCTGACGAACTCTGCCCTTTGATGTCAAAAGTCTTATTGTCCTTGCCCCAATAGCCGTTGGTCATTGAAATGTTGGTGATGTCGTAGTTAAACGCTGATGCACCTACGCGAATGCCGGCATAGAGTTGGTATTTCGGGTCTTTGGCATACATAAAATTGTAGTTCATACCGATTTTGCCGTAGATTGCCAACTTGCTCTTATAGGTGAAGTTGCCGTCCTCTGGCGAGGTGTTGGCCTGCCCGAAGCCCACTTCGGCAACAGGGATGTAGCGGTTCTTGAAATTTACGGCAATCCACGCGTCGCAGTCGCCGTAGTCCTTGCCCAACAAGCGCATCAGCGGTCCCCAGAAGTTCACGCCGACGGTTGCACCCATCAGAGTAGGGCGGTACACCTTCTTCGATGCCCTCTCAATCGAGTCGCGGCGAAGGGAGTCGAGCGTCAGAGAGTCTGTGCGCAGAAAGCGCAGTTTCTCCTGTCGCTTTATCTCTTTCAGTTCCTCTTTGGTCACAGGCTTCAGTTCGTCGCTCGAAGCCACGGGTGTCACTTTGCGCTGCGCCGTTGCCATAATCCCGGCAAACGAAAGCAATGCAATGCCAATCAAGATTGATGCATCTCTCAGTTTCATTGTGCGTCGGCCTCCGAGGTCCGGAAAAATATCTTGATGTTTTCGGTGTTCGTGTTGTCGATGCGTTGGCGCGGCATCTGTATCGAGTCGATAAACGTGTGGGTCACTGAGATGTCGTTGACGTTAAACACGTAGAATGCGCCGCAGTCCTTGGAGTAGAAGTATGGCACGCATTCGTAGTTTACCGTGATTGTGTCGGCAGCACCGATGGCAGCGAGACTTTGCTGATTGTAGGTAATCACAAAGCGGCAGCAAGTGGTGTCGACATCAAACGGCAAGTAAACCTGCTGCGTCGACGCCTGGTTGCGGATAATGGCAGAGTCGCCCGGTGCGCCGATGCCGTAGACCGTCAGCGAGTCGAATGCTATCGCCGATTTGGTCGACGAGGAATAGAATCCCGCCAAGGGCAGACTGCTTGAGTTTTCCTCGCAACCATTGGAGTCGCAGGAAGCGAGCCACACTACAATGCCTATCGACAGTGCCAGCAATATGTTGCGCAGACCGTTCATCCGCTTAGATTTCCTCCCTAATCTGATAATTGTTGCGACCGGCTGCATTGCGGGCTATGAGTTCGCCGATGAAGCCCGCCAAAAAGAATTGCGAGCCGAGAAGCATCATTGTCAAGGCAATGAAGAAATATGGCGAGTCGGTTACAAGGCGGTATGCCTCGCCCGAATACATAGCGCACAGTTTCATCGCGCCTACAACGATTGCTGCGATAAAGCCGATGAGGAACATTATCGTGCCCAAAAAGCCGAATATGTGCATCGGTTTGCCGCCGAATTTGGAGATGAACCAAAGGCTCAGCAAGTCAAGATAGCCGTTGACAAAGCGGTTAAGTCCGAATTTTGTTGTGCCATATTTGCGTGCCTGGTGATGTACCACCTTCTCGCCGATGCGAGCGAAGCCAGCATTCTTGGCGAGGTAGGGGATGTAGCGGTGCATTTCGCCATACACCTCAATATTCTTCACAACGTCCTTGCGGTATGCTTTAAGGCCGCAGTTGAAATCGTGCAAGTTGCCAATGCCGCTCACCTTGCGGGCGGTGGCGTTGAAAAGTTTGGTAGGTATGGTTTTCGACAGTGGGTCGTAGCGCTTCTGTTTCCAGCCGGAAACCAAGTCGTAGCCGTCTTGGGTAATCATGCGGTAAAGTTCTGGTATTTCGTCAGGGCTATCCTGCAGGTCGGCATCCATGGTGATGACCACATCGCCCTGTGCGCGCTCGAAACCTACGTTGAGCGCCGGCGACTTGCCGTAGTTGCGACGGAAGCAAACTCCCTTCACGCAAGGATTTTTTGCCTTCAAGTCGTTGATTACCGACCATGAAGTGTCGGTCGAACCGTCGTTCACAAAAATTATCTCATAAGAGAATCCGTTGGCCTTCATCACGCGCTCAATCCACGCTTCCAGTTCGGGCAACGATTCCGCTTCATTGAACAGCGGAACTATAACTGATATATCCATAAATTCTTTACTTGTACGTACAGTGTGCAAAATTAGCATATCCGAGCCTAACAAAAAAATGTGATGCAATAAAATATGTTGACAATACTCAAGATTATTGCTTTGAATAATGGCTGTGAAACCTTAACTTTGCAAGTAGTTTGACCAACCAAATCAACAATTTTTTATGGCGGCAGAAAAAAAACGGCTTGCTTCGTTCGACATCCTCAAAGGCATCGCTATCTATCTCGTGGTGATGGGGCATGTGCTCACCATGTGCATCCGCGACATCGATAGTGCGGTGTCGTTTAAGATTATCGGCGAAATCCACATGCCGGTGTTCTTTTTCATAAGCGGATATTTCACCTACAAACTCACGGAACGTGGCGATTTCGCATTGCCTAACCTGAAGAAGCGTTTCTTCCAACTCATAGTGCCGTTTTTTGTGGTCAGTGCCTTGTGGATGTGGTATTTCCCTCACAGCAGGCTGATGTCGCCGTTGTCGCAGTCGTGGACACAACTGCTCACCACCTATTGGAAGGATGGCTATTGGTTCACGTTGTGTCTTTTTGAGGTGGTACTGGTCTATGCTGGCTTGTCAAGGTTGATGGCGGCAACAAAAAATGTGTTCCTGCAAGTGGGCATTGCTTTGGTCGCTTATGTAGCGCTGATTTTTGTCAGTCCGTTGGTCTCCGATGCCGAGGCAAACTACGACCCGATTGGCATTGGCTTGCTCACGCAATTCTTCCCTGTGTTTATGATGGGCGTCTTCGCTCGCAAATATGCCGACGGTTTCCGCCGGCTATCAATGCAACCAGTTGTTTTTGTCGTGGCTGTGGTCGCATTTTTCTGCACATGGTATGTGGCTTCCTACGAATGGGAGTTCCCTACGTTCCCGTCGTGGCATATGTATGTCGACAAGCCTATTCTGCATGCTTCATTGATGCTCTTGGCCTTTGGCTTGGTCTATCGTGCCGATACTGAGAAGTTTGCCACTACGCGCATTGGTCGCTTCTTCGTGCTCTTGGGCAATGAAAGCCTTGGCATCTATCTGTTGCATTATTTCTTCCTCTTTCCACTCACGCCGCTGCAAGGACCTATGCGCTCCATCGGTCTGGCATTTCTGCCAACCACCACTGTCGCCGCATTCTTTGCGTTCTTCATCGTGCTTGCGGCACTCGGAGCGAATTGGGCAGTGGGGAAGAACAAGATATTGTCATTTCTTTTAATTGGAAAAACTGTTAAGGATAATAAGTAATTTATGAATATAGCAATTGTTGGCTCTGGATATGTGGGGCTCGTTTCTGGCGCTTGTTTCGCCGAAGTTGGTGTCGATGTTACTTGCGTCGATATCGACGAGAAGAAAATCGAAAATCTTAAAAAGGGGAACATTCCCATCTATGAGCCGGGGCTCGACGACCTTGTGCGCCGCAATGTAGATGCCGGACGATTGCATTTCACCACTCGCCTTGAGGAGGTAATCGACGATGTTGAGGTGGTGTTTAGTGCGGTGGGCACGCCGCCCGACGACGATGGTAGCGCTGATTTGCGCTTCGTTCTTGAGGTAGCACGCACGTTTGGCAAGAACATCAACAAATATGCGTTGCTTGTGACCAAGAGCACCGTGCCAGTAGGCACGTCCCACAAAATCAAGGCAGCCATACGCGAGGAACTGGCAACCCGCGGCGTGGATGTGCCGTTTGAGGTGGCTTCAAATCCTGAGTTCCTCAAGGAAGGCGCTGCAATCAAGGACTTTATGTCGCCCGACCGTGTGGTCATAGGCATCGAGTCGGAGCGCGCCCGCAAGGTGATGGAACGCCTCTACCGTCCGTTCTTGCTCAACAATTTCCGCGTGATTTTCATGGATATTGCTTCCGCTGAAATGACAAAATATGCCGCCAACTCAATGCTCGCAACGCGCATATCGTTTATGAACGACATTGCAAATCTTTGCGAGTTGGTCGGCGCTAATGTTAATATGGTGCGCAAGGGCATCGGCGCTGATGCCCGCATCGGCACAAAATTCCTCTATCCCGGCTGCGGCTACGGCGGCTCTTGCTTCCCGAAGGACGTTAAGGCTTTGATACATACGGGCGCAGAAAACGGCTATCGCATGCGTGTGATTGAGGCTGTGGAGGAGGTCAACGAGGCTCAGAAATCTATTGTGTTCGACAAGTTGCTGGCTTGCTTCAATGGCGACCTGAAAGGCAAACGCATCGCCATGTGGGGACTGGCATTCAAGCCGGAAACCGACGATATGCGCGAGGCTCCAGCGCTCGTGGTAATCAATAAGTTGCTTGATGCTGGGGCGGAGGTTGTGGTCTACGACCCTGTGGCTATGGACGAGTGCCGCCGCAGGATTGGCGACAAGGTGGCTTACGGCAAGGACATGTACGACGCCGTTGTCGATGCCGATGCGCTGGCTTTGCTCACTGAGTGGAAGCAGTTCCGCTTGCCGTCGTGGGGCGTGATGAGCCGGACGATGCGCGGAAAGGTGATTGTTGATGGCCGCAACATCTATGATGAGGCTGAATTGCAGGAGGAGGGCTTTGCCTATCACTGCATTGGTAAATGACAAGTAGTTTTGTTGAAATGAAAAGAATACTGAAATCTGTTCTGGTTTGCTTGGTCTGCATCCTGTCGTTCATGGTGTCGTCGTGCCACGATGATTTGGAGCAGGATGAGACTGTCGACCGGACGTTGTTTATATTTATGCCTTGGACTGGCGATTTGACGGAGGCACTGTCGGCTAACGTCGCCGACATGGAGTCTGTGATTGCCAGCAAGGGACTTGGCAGTCAGCGTGTGGTGGTTTATTTCGCCACATCGTCGTCGGAGGCAAGTCTTTTTGAAATTGTGCCTACTGGAGGAAAGACGAGACGAAACACTCTGAAAACTTACACCGACCTCGACGTGACATCCGCTGCAGGAATCGCTTCGCTACTCAACGATGTGAAATCGCTGTCGCCGTCGCGCTCCTATTCGCTAACTGTCGGTTGTCATGGCTATGGCTGGCTACTAAAGGAGTCGTTCGGCACACGGTCGCAGTCGCTGCGTGGCATCGTCAAGCCGGGCAGTGATGCAGGCGAACTTACCCGCTTTTTCGGTGGCGCCAAGCGTGCATGGCAGATTGATATCTCCGACTTCGTTGACGGCGTAAATCGTGCAGGACTGCATTTTGACTATATCGTTTTCGACGACTGCTATATGGCATCGATTGAGGCAATTTACGATATGCGCAACATCACTGACTATATCGTTGCTTCGCCTTGCGAGATGATGGCGGCAGGATTGCCTTACACCACCATCGGCGGCTATCTCCTCGGACAGCCCGACCTGAAGGCTCTCTGCGCAGGGTTCTATTCGTTCTATTCCACTTACAGGATGCCTTACGGCACATTGTCGCTCGTGGACTGTTCGCAGATGGACGGGCTCGCTGCGGTTATGAAGCGCATCAATGCCGAATGCACCATCTCCGACGAAGACCTTGTGAAGGTGCAGCAACTGGACTATTTCAATCCTGTGGTGTTCTACGACTTGGGCGACTACGTTACTCGTCTTGTGGGCAGCCGCACAGACTTGCTCAGCGATTTCGAGACGCAGTTGGCGAAGACCGTCGTTTGCGAAGTCCACACTCAATATTACTACACAAGTACTGCGGGACGCAGTTATCTGGCACACTGTAGCGGTGTGTCGGTGAGCGACCCAAGTACTCATAAATATGCGTCCGCCAAGACTTCTACGGCGTGGTGGCAAGCAACTCATTAAAAGTGAATGATATGAACAAAGGAACACGCTATAAGATACTTTTCGTATGCCTCGGCAACATTTGCCGTTCGCCTGCCGGGCAGGGGGTGATGCAGCGCATCATCGACGAGCGCGGACTTGGCGATAGGTTGGAGGTGGATTCTGCTGGCTTGTCGTCCTATCACGAGGGCGACCTTCCCGACCAGCGGATGAGGGTGCACGCTCGTCGCAGAGGCTTGGAACTGACGCATCTCAGCCGACCTGTGCGCGAGGCTGATTTTGAGCGCTTTGACCTCATTTTGGCGATGGACGACGGCAACTACGACAAACTGCGGCGCATGGCTCCTACGGTCGAGGATATGGAGAAGGTGAAACGGATTTCTTCATTCTTCCGCCAAATGAAGACATTCGACTGCATTCCCGACCCTTATTATGGCGGTTCGGAAGGCTTTGAGGTGGTGCTCGACTTGCTCGACGACGCTTGTCAGAACATTGCCGACAAATTTGAAAACAACCAGTTGTAAAACAAATCATAAAAATCCAAATCATGAAGCATTTATCCCTTGCTGCAATGGCGCTCGCTGTGTCGGGTTCGTTGTCGGCCACAGTCTACGACAGTCCTCTATCGCTCACTTGGCGTCTCGATGAGTCAAACTCGCAAAAGCGTGACTTTACATATACGCTGGTCGTGAAAAACGTCAGCAAAATGACTTTGTCCGACGATTGGGCAATCTACTATAACTCGTTAACGCGCAACTCGTCGCCTATTGACAAGAATGCTCCGTTGAAATTGAGCAAGGTGGCGCAGGGCTACTTCAAACTGTCGCCTGCCCACAAACTTGTGATTAATCCGGGCGATTCGGTGGTGCAGCGATTTCGTGCGAGCGGAGAGGTGCGCACCATCAGTTACGCTCCAGCGGGCGCGCATTTCGCATTCAAAGGCGACACCGTTGCTCGTCAGGTGCATTTCGATGTCACCCCTCTTGCGTGGAATTCGTTCCGTCACATTCCTGGCTTTCCAACAGGGCAGCGCCGCTTTAAGATTAATGCGGAGGTAAACCCCGACAAGGGCGTGACGTTGAGCCAATTTAGCATCATCCCTGCCATAAAGTCGGTTAAGGAGACGAGTGGCAAGGTGGATTTGTCATCCACAATGTGTGTCTATGCTTCGGAGGGGCTGCAGCGCGAGGCTGAATATGCCAATTTTGTGCTCGATGGCAATGGTGCGGCAGTGCTCAATGTGCATTTGTCGCTGATGAGTGCTGCGGATGCCAAGAATGAGGAGGCGAAGAATAATAGTGAATACTACGAACTGACGCTTTCGCCCGACAGCATCGTGATTAAGGGCATTTCGGCTGATGCGGTGATGAACGGCGTGAAGACGCTGGCTCGGTTGGTGGAGCGCAATGCCGCCGACCCGAAAGTTTCGGCAGCAACGATTTGCGACTGGCCGGACTTGCATCATCGTGGCATGATGCTCGACGTGGCTCGCGACTATTCTCAACTGGATAATGTGAAACGGCTGATTGACCGCTTGGCAATCTACAAAATAAACCGCTTGCAATTCCACCTCACCGACGACGAGGGCTGGCGCATTGAGATTCCGGGATTGCCAGAACTCACTAATGTTGGCGGTCGTCGAGGTATGACGGAAAAGGAGTCTGACTTCCTGTTTCAGTCGTATGCCGGCAATGGCAACCCTAATGATTTCAGTACCACATCAAACGGTTTTATAACAAAAGACGAATTTGTCGATTTCCTCCGCTACGCTTATGCCCGCGGCATTGAGGTCGTGCCCGAAATCGAGTCGCCAGGGCATGCACGCGCTGCCATCGTGGCAATGAAGGCGCGCTATCGAAACCTTATTGCAACCGACCCAGAGGCAGCCCGCTACTATCAGGTGTGGGATGATGACGACACGTCGGTCTACACCTCGGCGCAGGGCTACAACGACAATGTGCTCAATCCTGGTATGGAAGGCACATTCCGCTTGATGGACAAAGTGACGAGTGAATTGATTTTGATGTATCGTGAGGCTGGCGTGCCGTTGCCATATATTCATGTAGGCGGCGACGAGGTGCCTGCTGGTCCGTGGGCAAAGTCGCCTGCTGTGCAGAAACTGATGGCTGACAAAGGGTTGACGACGACTCACGAAGTGGAGGAATATTACATCACCCGCATCGCCGACATGGTGGCAGCGAAAGGTTATCGCATTGGCGGATGGCAGGAGGCTGCAATGCGCCATAAAGAGGCAACCGACAAGGCATTGCGCAGCAAGTTCGGCGCTGTAAACTGCTGGAACACTGTGGCTGAATGGAACGGTGACACCGCCCCTTATTCTATTGCCAACAATGGCTATCCGGTGCTTCTCTGCAATGTGAGCAACTTCTATCTCGATATGTGTTATAATGCTCATCCCGGCGAACCGGGCTTGTCGTGGGGTGGATATGTCGACGAGTTCCGCTCGTGGGATGCACGACCCTACGACATCTATCATTCTTCCACAGAGACCATCTCGGGCTTGCCGCTCAACATGTCGGAGCAGGACAGCAAACTTCCGCTTCGCCCCGATGCCAAGAGCAATATTATCGGAGTGCAAGGGCAGTTGTTCTCGGAAACAATCCGCAACTTCGATATGGTGGAATACTATGTCTTCCCGAAGATTTTCGGCTTGTGCGAGCGTGGCTGGAACACTACTTTGCTGCCGGGGCAGACTAAGGCTGAATACAATCGCCTGATTGGCGACTTCGAACTCCCGTCGCTTCAGAAAGCCGGCTTCTGCTTCCATGTTCCGCAGCCGGGCATCGAAACAGAAGGCGGGAAAGTGGTGATGAACAGCCAATACCCTGATGCTGAAATCCGTTACACCCTCGACGGCAGCGAGCCTACGAGTGCGTCTCCGCTCTATGAGAAGCCATTCACGACTAAAGCAAAGGTGGTTCGCGCCTGCGTCTTCTATCTCGGTCGCAAGAGCCTCGACTCTCGCCTCGACAAGTAAGCGCTTATGAAGGTCGGAATATTGTCATTCCTGTTTTGCGCGGCGCTCTGTGTGCCGTGCAAAACTGTCTTGGCGCAGGAGGTAAAAATGGAGGTGCATAGAACCGACGGAACGGTTGTGGAGTTCAACACTTCTGATGTGGATTATGTTGCCTTTTCGGTGTTTGTTGATGGACACAAGTTTGTAGACCTCGGTTTGCCGAGCGGTCTGCTTTGGGCAGAGACCAATGTTGGCGCAACGGCTGCTGCCGACTATGGCAACTATTATGCTTGGGGAGAAACGGTTGCGAAAACGTCCTATAATTGGTCGGACTACAAGTATGGCAGTTCGAGAACCGACATCGCAAAGTATAACGCCAGTGATGGCATAACGTTGCTCGATGCTGCCGACGATGCTGCGACCACGAACTGGGGCACAGCCTGCCGCGTACCAACAAAGGACGAGTTTGACGAATTGGCAGACAACTGTACGTGGTCTTGGACCTCGCAGACTGCCAGCAACGGCACTCTCGTGGATGGGTATAAAATAACAGGAAAGAATGGCAATTCGATATTCCTTCCTGCTACGGGTGCCTACGACGGCGAAATCTTTTGTGAGGGTTCCATCGGCTTCTATTGGCTCAGCACTCTCAGCGCCGACGATTATGGGCTCGCCTGCGGCTTCAATTTCTACAACGGAAACTATTTCGGGAGCAACTATTACCGTTACTATGGATTTGCTGTGCGTCCCGTCGTTGAGCCATAGGTCTGGGTTATTCGGCAACGGCTGCGATGGCTGCTTCGAGGTCTGCCAAGCGGCGTGCGCCGACAAGGCGATTGCGCTCTGTGCCGTCCTTGAACAATATCATTGTAGGTACTGACTGGATGCCGTAAGTCATTGCCAACTGCTCGTTTTTGTCAACGTCAATCTTGATAATCCTCACTTTATCTTCGAGTTTCTGCTTCAACTCTTCGAGGATAGGGTGCATCATCTTGCACGGACCGCACCAAGTGGCAAAAAAGTCGACCAAAGTAGGGGTTGATGACGCAATAACGTCGCTGAATTTTTCTTGTTCGTTCATATCGTTTTGTTTTTAGAGTAGGTATAGCAAATATCGTGCAAATTTTCGCTCAAACCAGTAGAAAAGAAAAACGTGGCGGACAACTCTTTGTCTCACCACGTTCTTTTGAAAAAAAATTGATTGTCTCACGACAACCAATCTTAATTAACCTTAAATCTAATACCATGAAAAACACATTGCAAATGTATCGCGATTTAGAGAAATGACAAAACAAAAGCGCATAAAAAATGCGCTTATTGCTGTAGTTTAACCATCGCGAGCATAAAATTTGCCCAACCCTTCGGATTATCGTCCAGAATAGACTATGCCGTAGCCAATCAATCGGTCGTAGCGTTCGCCGGGAACACGGTAGTAGGCACGGACCTGATACTCGTTGACTGTCTGATAGTGGTCGCCCTCCACTTTGGCAGTTTGCGCCACGCTGTGCCCATCGGGAAGCCAGAGATATTGGTAGTTGTATGCACCTTGTTTCAGCGGCAAGTCGAGTTCGTAGCATCGGGTTTCTTCGTCGTAGTGCATACGGTTAGCATTGCGGAACAGATGTTGGGTAAACTCTCCGTCGACATACATCTCGCCGCCTTGCAGTCTGGGCATCTTCAGCGAGAAATGCACAATCATATAGTCGGCTTGCGTGTCGGAGTTGTAGGCGTCGCTTTCGCGGATTGTAAACCTGCCGTATTGAGTGCGGTCGTAGACGTATTGTTTGCCCCATCGGGGAGCGTCGGTTTCGAGTATGGCGTGGTGATAGGGAGCACTGTATGTGTAGCCTGCAATGCCTTTGCCAGCATAGTGGGTGGTGGTCATCTCAAATCGCCGGAACTCGTTGCCGCCGGGGAAAATTAGCGAGCGGTCGTGTTCGTAGACAATGCTGTTGCCGCTCACCCTCTGCGGGTGGGTTATGGTTACTTCGTTGTCGCTGCGTGAGTTTTGCGTTGCTACGATTTTTAGGTCGTTGTAGGGGTTGTTGATGTCGTAACTTGACTTGTCGACAGTTACCGTCAACTGCTGATAGCAGTCGTTGTAGTCAATGTCGGTGCGCGACGACACGGTGATGCCTACGCCAACGCGTTTCTCCACAACGCAGAAACGCTGTTGCACCAGCACCTTGTCGGGGTCGTCCTCGGGATAGACTTTCAGCAGGTAGTTGCCCGATAGAAGGATGGGCATGTCGTCGTTGGGAAGGCTGATGCCGTAGTGCACATACTGCTCGAATGTGCCCGACGAAAACGCATAGTCCTCGACATCGGCTTGGTTGAAGCCGTCCACATAGTCGCTTTCTACCAACTGCGACGGCTGCCAGTCGGCATCGCAGTGAAGCAGGGAGTAGCGCAGGTATTGGCGTTCGGGATTGATGTCGTCAAACTCTACGCGGATGCGGCTGTCGCCGTTAAGTTCGATGATGGCTGGCGCATAGTAGTCGCCCTCCACGCAGGCTCTCAACGAGCGTATCGACGATGAGAATATGCGCGTTTGCGTGTCGGTGGCTGATGCTTGCAGCGCCGATAGGGCAAGAATGGCTATGAATGCTAATCTTTTCATCGGTCTACCAGATTATGGGTGATTCGCCGTGCTGCTGCAGGTAGGCGTTAGCTTGCGAGAAATGATGGTTGCCGAAGAAGCCGCGATAGGCCGACAGTGGCGACGGGTGGGGGGAGGTGAGCACCAGATGGTGGTTGCGGTCGATAAACTGACCTTTCTTGATGGCATACGACCCCCAGAGCATAAACACGAGATGCTCGCGGTGGGTGGCGAGATGCTCGATTACGGCATCGGTAAATGTTTCCCAGCCGCGTCCCTGATGGGATGCTGCCTGATGTGCGCGCACGGTGAGGGTGGCGTTAAGCAGAAGCACTCCTTGGCGTGCCCAGCGCACAAGGTTGCCCGAGGTCGGCACGTCGGTGCCGATGTCGTCTTTGATTTCCTTGAAGATGTTGAGCAGCGACGGCGGAAACTGTATGCCGTCGTTCACGGAGAAGCACAATCCGTTGGCTTGATGCTCACCGTGATAGGGGTCTTGACCGAGAATCACTACCTTCACCTTGTCGAAGGGCGTGGCATCAAACGCAGCAAAAATCTCGTTGCCCGGAGGGAACACTTGCGTCGAAGCATATTCTTCTTTTACAAACGCCACAAGTTTGCGGAAGTAGTCTTTTTCAAACTCTTCAGCAAGTTCCTTCTTCCATCCGTCTTCTATCCGAACATCCATCTTTCTGAACTAACCTTTTTGCAAAGCTAATATTTATTTTGCAAAAATTGGAAATTCCAGCCTTCGTGAATGGGAGAAATACCGAAGAATTTATTCAATAAGACTCATAAAGTCGAAATACATCAGTCTTGTAGTTTGAGGAACGATGGCTTTGTCCTTACGGGTATTCTTGGATTCTTCTTCCTCTGATGGAAAAAGATAGACAAATCCGTTTTTCTCATAGTATGCAAGTGTGTCAACGGCATTGCGGGCATCGACAATCAAGAAGCGACATCCGGTTTTGCCACCATGACCGAGCCATCTTTTGATGAAGTTCATCAGGGCAGAGCCAACGCCTTGATGGGATAATTCCCTGTTCACAGCCAAGCGTCCGATTAATACACCGGGGTAGCGCTTCAATCGCTTTTCACTCAGGTTGTTGTCTTCGCGGAACGCTTCCTGCTTGCGGTTTGAGAGGTCGGTTATCCGCAGACTGTCATTGGAAACGGAGAAAGCGCAGGCTATTTGGCGTGGATTGTCGTTGGAGCGGAAAACGTAGGAACGGCTGACCATACGACGTGTATGACCGATTACGTCTTTCTGAAAATAATCGTCCAAGTCGCTGACACCGCAAGAAAAATGCTCGCACTCAGCGAGCACCTCTTCTGTCAGTTCCTCAAAAGTGAATTTGTTTAAAAATTCGTTGTCTGTCATAGAGGCATTCCTGATTTTCTCATCATGCGGATATAAGCAGCCTCCTCGCTGTCTGTATAGATAGAAGCGGGATGTGGAGTTTTGCCCTGCAAACGGAGTTCCTCAGAGCGGCGCTCCAATTTTTCTGCGCGCTCCAAAAATGTCTTTGCCGTTTTGCCGTGCAATGTCGGTATGATTTTTACTGGTGTTGCCATTTCAACTGCTTCTTTGCTTGTTTCTTATGCAAAGATAGTACAAAATTTTCAAAATGTGCTGTGTCTTAGGCAATTTATCTTTCGCTTGTCTTCGACTAAAATCTTTCCTGCGTTAATCTGCAAAAAATACTCTGTATATTTCAGCTTTATTTTGTACTTTTGCCAACGCTAATCGGAAAAATGCGCCCGTAGTTCAATGGATAGAATATCGGATTCCGGTTCCGACGATTGGGGTTCGACTCCCCACGGGCGTACAAAAGTTTCACAGTCCCGCTCTGCTTGTGGCGGGATTTTTTATTGTTTTAAGTAATAATGGTTAAGAAGTTTTTTACCGTTGCCGCATTAGCCCTGTGCGCAACGTTGAGTGTTTCATCGCAGAAGAAAGATTTCAGTTACAAATTCTACGGACAAATCCGCGCAGATTTGTTCTACAACAGTCGCTCGAACTCTGAGAGCGTCGACGGACTGTTCTACATGTATCCGAAGGACCACGACTATGATGCCGTAGGCAAGGATCTCAATGCCCATGCCGACGGCTCGCTCTACACAATGTACACCCGCCTTGGCATGGACCTCACTGGCCCGAAACTCGGCGGCAAAATCACCACGTCGGCAAAGGTGGAACTCGACTTCCGCGGCGGTGGTACAAACTATTACATGGCGCGTCTGCGTCAGGCTTATTTCCAACTCGGATTTAAAAATTCGTCATTGCTCGTAGGTCAGACGTGG
Source organism: Eubacterium sp. CAG:180 (assembly GCA_963590405.1). GTDB lineage: Bacteria > Bacteroidota > Bacteroidia > Bacteroidales > Muribaculaceae > Limisoma. The sequence goes on from CAVAPE010000002.1 coordinate 57,450, forward strand.
CATCCATTCTATGGCGATGTTGCGCCCGACATCATGAACCTCAATATGGGTGCTCCCTATCAGCCGTTTAGTCGTGCGCCGCAGGTTGCATACCGCCTGAACGCTGGGCATTGGAACTTCAAGGCTACGGCGTTGTGGCAGTCGCAATATCTGTCGGCTGGTCCGAAAAGCAATGCCATAGGCGAAAAAGGCTCGCAGAAAAGCCAGCAGTTCATCAAAAACGGCTGCGTGCCAGAGGTGGTAGTCAATGTGGATTATCGCAACAAGGGCAAAGGCACACTCATCGCTGGCGCAGGCGTTGACATGACGAGTCTTGTGCCTCGCACACAATCGGTCGATCAGCAAGGCGCGGTGTATAAGGTCAGCGAGCGCATCACTTCGGTGTCGGCGGAGGCTCATGTGAAATATGCTGGCGACAATTTCTCCGTTGCAGCAAAGACGGTGCTCGGCTCAAACTTCACTCAGGCGAGCGGTGTAGGCGGTTTCGCCGTCGAGGGTAGGGATTTGCATACTGGCGAACAGACCTACACACCCGTCCGTGTGTCGTCTACATGGGTCAACTTCGTTTACGGCACTAAAAACCGCCTTCGTCCGGGCATCTTTGCTGGCTATCTGCGCAATCTCGGCACGAAGAGCGATGTGCTCGACACATCGTTGGTCTACGGCACTGGCGTGAACAGCGGTCTCGGGCAGTTGGCAACGGTGTCGGCAGAACTCACCTACAATCTCCCTCACTGGAAATTCGGCGTTGAATACATGTACACCAACGCCCGCTACGGCACGATGGACAATACGATGCGCCTCGCATCCGACGAGCATTCGGTGGGCAATCACCGCGTGGTCTTCGCCGCACTTTTCCAATTTTGACGCCACTTGGCAAAGTCGCAGAAAATTCGTACCTTTGCACCTTGATTTTAAGGACGCTAAAAAAGATATATTTAGGTAAGTTATGATAGCTGTAAGCAATTTAGGAATGCAGTTTGGCAAGCGCGTCTTGTTTCAGGAGGTAAACCTGAAATTCACGCAGGGCAACTGCTATGGCATTATCGGTGCCAACGGTGCCGGAAAGAGTACGTTGATGAGAATCCTTTCCGGTCAACTGACGCCAACCCACGGTATGGTGCAACAAGGACCAGGCGAACGCATGTCGGTATTGAGCCAGGACCACTTCGAGTTTGACGAATTTTCAGTTATGGACACCGTGCTTCAGGGACACTCGGTGCTGTGGGCTATCATGAAAGAGAAGGATGCCCTCTACGCAAAGGAGGACTTCAGCGATGCCGACGGTATCCGCGCTTCGGAACTTGAGGAGAAATTTGCCGAACTCGACGGCTGGAACGCCGAGAGCGATGCTGCGGCTTTGCTTAGCGGTCTCGGCATCAAGGAGGACAAGCACTATATGCTGATGAAGGACCTCAGCGGTAAGGAAAAGGTGCGTGTGCTTTTGGCAAAGGCTCTCTTCGGCAATCCTGATAATCTGCTTCTCGACGAGCCGACCAACGACCTCGACCTCGAAACGGTGGCTTGGTTGGAAAACTATCTGTCAAACTGCGAGAACACGGTGCTTGTGGTGAGCCACGACCGTCACTTCCTCGATGCAGTGTCGACCCACACTCTCGACATCGACTACAACAAAATATCACTCTTCGCTGGTAACTACAGTTTCTGGTATCAGTCAAGTCAGTTGGCTCTGCGCCAGCAGCAACAGGCCAACAAGAAGGCTGAAGAGAAGCGCAAGGAGTTGATGGAATTTATCCAGCGGTTCAGCGCCAATGTGGCTAAGTCAAAGCAGACCACAAGTCGCAAGAAGATGCTCGAAAAACTCAACATTGAGGAGATTCAGCCATCATCGCGCCGCTATCCAGGCATCATCTTCACACCGAACCGTGAACCGGGTAATAAGATTCTTGAGGTGAAGGGCTTGAAGGCTACGCAGGACGGCGATTTGCTCTTCGATGATGTAAACTTCCAGATTGAGAAAAACGACAAAGTGGTGTTCCTGAGCCACGACCCACGTGCCATGACTGCTTTGTTTGAAATCATCAACGGCAACCGCAAGGCTGATGCTGGTACCTACGACTGGGGACAGACAATCACCACGGCCTATCTGCCTCTCGACAACACTTCGTTCTTCAACACCGACCTAAACCTAGTCGACTGGCTTTGCCAATATAGCAACGACTCCAGCGAAATCTATCTTAAAGGATTTCTCGGAAAGATGCTCTTCTCGGGCGAAGAGGTGCTGAAAAAGGCTTCTGTGCTTTCGGGTGGTGAAAAGATGCGTTGCATGATTGCAAAGATGATGATGACCGATGCCAACACTCTGGTGCTCGACTCGCCGACCAACCACCTCGACCTTGAGTCGATTCAGGCATTCAACAACACGTTGCAGGCATTCAAGGGCAACATCCTTATGTCGAGCCACGACCACGAGTTTATCCAGACCGTGTGCAACCGTGTGATTGAACTCACGCCAAACGGCATTATTGACAAGATTATGGACTTCGACGACTACCTCTCCGACGAAAAAGTGCAGGCAGCCCGCGAACGTATGTATAACAAATAAAAAACAACAAATCGCTATGGTAAAGCATATTGTAATGTTCAAGCTCAAAGGCACGGCAGAAGAGCGTCGCGCAGTGGCTACAAAGTTTAAGGCGGCTCTTGAGGCTCTGCCTGAAAAAATTGATGTGTTGCGTTCAATTGAAGTGGGTCTCAACGACAATCCCGCTGAGTCGTGGGACGTTGTGCTTACTGCCGTTGTCGACAAGATGGCAGATGTTGAAGTCTATGCCAAGCACCCTGCCCATGTGGCGGCTGCATCGTTGCTCGGTGAGCACAAGGAGATGCGCGGTTGCGTAGACTACGAACTCTAAAAACATTTCACAAGATACAGAAACGGGGGCAATGCTCGAAGCACTGCCCCCGTTTTTTTAGTCGGTGTCGGTGTGATTAATCTCTGTCTTCACCGTCGAAATGAGCCTTCATGAAGAGAGGCTTGACGATGGTGCGGTCGGACTTGAACACCTGATTGCGCACTGGGCGGAACCACTCTGCCTTCAGATACATTGTCTGTCCAGAATAACAGTCGGTGATAGGCAGAAAGTCCCATGAGAAACCGAGGCGTGGACCTGTAACCCAAACTCTTTCGCCGCTGGAGATGAAATGGTTGGTGCGTGTGCCAGAAACTGGCATCAGATATTCAGAGCCGTCGTTGTGGCGACCTTTGTTTTCTGCCCAGTTTCGCGCCTGATACCATCCGAGTTGATGGGCGTGTGTACTCTTTTCAGCCACATCGATTGCCGTTTCGATGGAGCATGCAGCGTCGGGGGCGAGCAGTGTCTTTGAGGTGCCGGTCAGCAGTCCGAGAGCATCCATAAATGCCATTGGCTCATTTGCCCACGATGCTATTTTGCTGCGGTCGGTGTAGTTCGCTAAATGGGAATCGTAATTGGTGTAGCAGTACTGCCCTTGCTTCTCGATGTAGCGCAATGTGGCATAAATCATTGCTGCCACATCCTGTCGGGTTGCAGTGACGTTGCTGGCAGGAATGCTCGACGGCGCAAACGGCCCGTTGAGGATGCCCATAGCGTATGCCTTTGCTGAATAGTCGTCGTTGAACTGGCTCGCAGCCTTCTTGTCGACGGTGATTTCCTTGTCGAGAAGTTCTTCCGCAAGTCTTACGGCGAGCGATCGTAACTGCAGTTGCGTTAAAGTAGTGGTGTAGTCCTGCCCGAGAACGTCGTCGTCAATGAGGTCGTCGTTGAGGGCGAAATTTACGCTGCTTTGGTATTTGCTGCTCATCTTTGCTTTCGACTTGTAGCGCAGTATGAATGTGCCGATTTCCTCTTTTGTGCCACGGATGCAGTTGCTCTCTGTGTATTTTGCTTGTTGCAACATTGCCTCCTTAAACTGCGCATAGGTCGCTGCATTTCCTGAGTTTTTCCATTCCTTTTGCGAGATGTTGCGCAGTGCATAGCCTTGCGAATGTCCGTCCCAGATGCAACTGTACCACCATACGTGATTGCCTGCTGCATTCTGCCCTATATACGCCTGGTCGTTGGCGAGCGGAAGTTCATAACTGTGGCTGTTTGTGCCTGTTGTGTTGCCATACGAAAATGTGTGGGCTGCATTGTGCTCGCATTGTCCGCATAGTCGGCATGAGTAGTAGTATACGTTAGGAGTGTTGCAGGTGCCATATTTGTAGATTTTGTCGGCTGCAGCCACTTTGTCGGTAAACGTGTGGCTGGTGCAGAACGGTTTGGTTGCTTTTGCGCCGGCTTTCTGCGCTGCATAGACGTCACCAGTGTAGGTCTTGATGTTGAAAAACACTCTGAATGTCCATGTTGGCTTTTTGAACCTAGCCATCAGTGTCGCTTTTGCCGATTCTGGGATGAACAGCGTGGCTCTGCCTGAGTAAAACAGCATACTGTAGTCTACGTTGCAGATATTTGTCTTTGTGTCGACGGAGAAATGCGACCTCATCATGTTGTACATGCTCTGAACGAATTCATTGACATCAACTTTGTCGCTAATCCACACCTCGCGGATATTATATGCCCCTTGCACTGAGTTGGTAACGTCGCTTGCGATGCCTGTGTAGATCTCTTTTTGGGATGTGTCGACAAGTACCTTGGTGACAAGCATAGTTTTCTGCCCAGAGTATGGACCTACCTGTGAATTTGCACAAAAGCGGTCTTCTGAATTGTCGTTGATTACGATTAGGTCAAAAGGGTTGGTGTCTGGACAGTTGCTGTCTGCCTCTTTGGTGGAATAAGCCACCTGCGATGCCCGGTAGGAATCCTTGTTGAGTTCATAGGTGGTTGGCGCCTGTTTGGCCTTAGCCAGTTCGGAATTTGTGCCTCCAGAACCGATTTTTATGGTCTTCTCAACTTTGATTACATAAGGACTGCTGCGCAGCACCGATGCCTTTTCGCCGTTTAGTGTGGCGGAGATGCGTGTGCCGTCAATCCAGTAGTTGTTATTGCTGAAAACGTAGTCGGTGGTGTATTTCCTGGATGGGTCAATCAAAACGTTGATAAGCACCTTGTATTCAAGTCCGTCCTTAAAGAACATGTTCCCTTCGTTGTCCTCCTTAAATTCACCAATCCAGTCGATTGAATTTATTGAAATTTCGCCCGAGGGAGCGAGGTCGCCATATTGCGTCTTGGCGCTTGTCAACTTAGCCTCGCGCGCAGCCTCAAGGGTAGAACCTGGGGTAGGAACGGGTAGGGTCAAATCCATCGATTTGATTTTCGGTTTGGTATTGTTCGCCGCAGTCGCAGCATCGGGTGCCAATATGGCTACCGTCAATGCAAGTGTGATGGCCAAAATCTTCTTAATCATAATGTTTCCTGTTAACTGGTTTTACAATAAGGGGGCACTATTCCACGTTGACAAACACAAATCCTGCTGGGATTACGTACTTGTTGTTGACGAATTTCACTTGAAGCAGTGGACATTGCATAAAGTATTGATACATCCCCTGTACGAAATTCTCTTTATACTTTGAGTTCAGTTTCACTGTTTTCAGCGCATTGCATTTCATGAAACAGAAGTCGTCAATCTCGTCAACATGGGAGATGTCGATGCTCGTGATTCCACTTTCGGTGAACGCATCCCCAAGTTTTGTAACGCTTGCTGGAAGTTTGACGGTGAGCAGTTTCTTGCAGCCGGTAAATGTTCCTTTCGGAAGTTCGGTAAGGTTTTCTGGTAATGTTACTGACCTCAGATTGGTGCAGCCGTTAAACATATCATAACTGAAACCTTTCGTTACAGAGCGTGGGAACGTGACAGTCTGGAGTGCCGTGCAACCATTGAAGCATCCGTTGATTTTTTCGAGTTCGTCGCTCTCAAACACCACCTTCGTGAGACTTTTGCATAATTGGAATGCTGAGCCGCCGACTTCCTTGACGGAAGCCGGGATGGTTATTTCGGTTATTGGCGTATTTCTGAATGCGCTGTTGGAAATTTCTTTCAAGGTGCTCGGCAGTTTGATTGACTTGATTGTCGCTCCTTCAAACAGGTTGGCACGCATCGATGTTACGGGGTATTTACCGCCGTTGTATGTGATGTAGTCGGGCATAACGATAGCCTTGCCAGCAACTGCCGTTTTGGTCACTTGTGATGCATACGCATGTCCTGATTTTTTGCCGACGTGCACCACATATTCGATGCCGTCGATGTCGATGTGGGCTCCTGAAGCGTTCTCCGACAGGATTTTGCCTGTCTGCCCCGACGTTGATATGGTTACGGTTTCTTTGGGGCTTGGATCCCACTGGGTCATCTTCACCTTGGTGGCATTCTGGTAGCCTCCGTGCTCGGTGAAATATTTTTTTGTGTCGTCGCTTATGGTTGAGTTTTTGCTGGTAAACAATGGCGCCAGTGGTGAGCGCAACAGGGTTTTATAAGTGTCACTTCTCAATGTCTTGGCAATGCCTTCGTTGTAGTGGTCAATGACCCACTGCGGTTCTTCTGAGTCTTTGTATATCGACATGGCTTCGTTGCAACCATTTGCTAAATCATTCAGGACTTTGCACCGTCCATAAAACTCGTCGCTGATCCGTTCCATATAGGCGTGGGCAGGCGTCAAGGTCTGGAACCATCCGTCGTCAAACAAGTCTTTGAGATGCTCGAATGAGGCAGCAAGACTTTGGTTGGTGAGAGTGTTTGGATATGGTTGCTTGTCAACCCAGTTCACTTGGCTCGCTGCATCTTTCGGCGGAGTGGAGGGCTGCGCAGTCTTTACGCCACAGGTGGCATCTACCGCATAGCCAAGTGGCTCAAAGAGGGCAGTGTGCTGCGTGGGTAGATTGATTGTGGGTTTCGATGTCGTGGCGCTGGTTTTGCTTCGCGATGCACTTGTCGTGGAGCGGCTTCTTGTCGTGCCAGTGGTCGCTCTGCTTTTGGCCGTACTGGTTGTTGTGCGACTTTTGGCGGTGCTGGTGGTCTGCTCGTTTGTCTGCTGGGTTTTGGTAGCGTCTTCTACCACTTCGGTTACTTGCTTCACTGCCTTCTTCAGTTTGCTCTTGAACGATTGTCCGTTGGCAATTTGCGCACTTAAAAGCAGCGATAGGCTGATGGCTATAAGTCCTCGTGTATTCATAATAATTTGTGTTTCCTACACAAAGAAACACAAAATTATTTAAACAACACCACTCCCCGCCCTCCTTTTTTTGTGAAAAGTTTGTGACTGTAAGGATGTTGTGGTGTGGTTGTTAATCTTCTTTGGACGCTTGTGGGGGAAATTTGGGGACGAGGCGCATTAGGCGGAGGATTTGGCTGCGGCGTTTCTTCATGTAGGCCGACGGATGGGCTGAGTCGAAGCGGCGTGGATTGGGCAGGGTAGCGGCTATGAGTGCGCATTGCCGTGCCGATAGTTGATCGGCAGTGCAGTCGAAATTCTCTTCTGCCACTGCCTCTACGCCATAGAGCCCGTCGCCAGTCTCGATGGAGTTAAGGTACACTTCCATTATCCTTTCTTTGCTCCACAATGCCTCTATCAGCACCGTAAAGTAGGCTTCAAAACCTTTTCTCACCCACGATGAGTTCGGCCAGAGAAACACGTTCTTGGCTGTTTGCTGGCTGATGGTGCTCGCTCCGCGGTGGCGCCCACCGTTGTCGGCTTCTTTCATGGCTTTCTTGATTTCAATGAAGTCGAAACCGTGGTGCGAGGCAAAACGGTTGTCCTCGGAGGCAATCACTGCCATCGGCATGTCGGGCGACATTTCCGTCATCGGAACCCATTTGTGCTTGCATTTCACCTCTTTGCCGTCCCATTTCTGCTCGATGCTGCGTATCAGCATCAGCGGAGTCCATTTTACGGGCACCCATCGGTAGACAACGACGCTCATTACCGACACGACAACAAAGGCAAGGATGAGTTTGCCCGCCAAACGAAGTGCTTTGCCAAGAGTTATTTGTGCCATTGTGAAAAAGTAACTGCATCAACGACGGCGCAAAGTCCGCCATTGATGCAGTTTGTAGTTTCAGGGAATGTATTATTTCTGTTGTTCAACGATAGCCTTTGTGTCGCATGCAATCATATATTCCTCGTCGGTAGGGATTACCACCACGCGCACCTTTGAGCCTGGGCGTGTGATCTCCACCTCTTCGCCGCGGCAGTTGTTGCGCTCTGCGTCGAAGTCGATGCCAAGGAATGCAAGTTGCTTGCAGACGTTCTCGCGAAGTTGAATCTGGTTCTCACCGACACCAGCAGTAAACACAATCACGTCAACGCCGCCAAGCGCTGCAGTGTAGGCACCGATATATTTCACGATGCGGTAGCCGTACATATCGAATGCCAGTTCGGCACGCTTGTTGCCTGCCTCAATGGCATCGGTGATGTCGCGCATGTCGGACGAAATGCCCGAAACACCAGTCAAACCGCTCTGCTTGTTAATGAGTTTCTGCATACCAGCGTTGTCGAGATGCTCTTTCTCTTGGATGTAGAGAAGTGCGGCAGGGTCTACATCGCCGCAGCGTGTGCCCATCATCAAGCCTTCAACAGGAGTAAGACCCATTGATGTGTCGATCGACTTGCCGTCCTTCACTGCGGTGATTGAGCCGCCGTTACCGATGTGGCAAGTGATGATGCGTTGCTGCTCATAAGGCAGTCCGAGGAAATCGCATGAGCGGCGAGCCACATAGCGATGGCTCGTTCCGTGGAAGCCATAACGGCGCACGCCGTATTTCTCGTAAGTCTCGTAGGGAAGGGCATACATATATGCGCGGGCTGGCATAGTCTGGTGGAATGCCGTGTCGAACACGCCTACTTGCGGCACGTCAGGCATAATTTCGCTGATGGCTTCGATGCCGACGATGTTTGCTGGGTTGTGGAGCGGAGCAAGGTCGTAGCACTCTTTCACCTTGGCAATCACCTCATCGGTGATGAGTACGCTTGAGTTGAATTTCTCGCCTCCGTGCACCACGCGGTGACCAACGGCGTCGATTTCGTCGAAATTCTTGATACATCCATATTTCGCACTTGTTAGAGTGTCGAGGATGATGCGGATAGCCACATTGTGGTTAGGCATTGAGGTGGTGACGGTTACTTTCTCACCGTTGTATTTAAACTTCAAAAAAGAGTCGGGCAAGCCCACTTTTTCCACGCCGCCTTCGGCAAGGACATTCTGAGAGGCGTCTTCAAGTTCAATCAGTTTGTATTTCACTGACGAACTGCCACAGTTGAGAACGAGAATTTTCATTGTTGGTTAGCGATTATGCTTTGGTTGCAAGTGATGATTACTGTTTTATAGATGTCTTCCCAACTGCATCCGCGCGACAGGTCGTTGACTGGTTTTGCCAAGCCTTGGAGAATTGGGCCTACGGCTTGCGCACCGCTGAGGCGCTGCACGAGTTTGTAGGTGATGTTGCCCACTTCGAGCGATGGGAACACGAGCACGTTGGCTGTGCCGGCAATGTCGCTCTGCGGCGCTTTGCTCTTGCCTACTGAAGGCACGATGGCAGCATCTGCCTGAAGTTCGCCGTCGAGTGCGAGTTCTGGAGCCATCTCTTTGGCAATCTTTGTTGCCTCGATAACTTTGTCGACCATCTCGTGTTTTGCACTGCCTTTGGTCGAGAAACTGAGGATTGCCACGCGTGGGTCAAATCCGCCAAGCACTTTTGCAGTCTCTGCCGAAGATACGGCAATCTGTGCCAGTTCCGGTGCTGTTGGGTTTGGCACTACGGCGCAGTCGGCAAACACCATCATGCCGTCGGTGCCGTAAGGAGAACCTTCGGGCAGCAACATAAGGAATGCGCCAGAAACAACGCTGATGCCTTTCTTAGGTTTGATAATTTGGAAAGCAGCGCGGAGCACGTCGCCTGTTGTGCTGAGTGCGCCCGACACCTGTCCGTCGGCATCACCGTTCTTGATGAGCAGGCAGCCGAGGTAGAGCGGGTTGAGCACTTGCTTGCGCGCTCCTTCGATTGTCATGCCTTTGGCTTTGCGCAGTTCGTAGAAGAGTTGCGCATATTTCTCTGTAAATGCCTCGTCGGCAGGGTTTACGATGTTAGCACGGTCGATATTCTTCAATCCCAGTTTTGCAGCGAGAGTCTTGATCTCTTCGGGATTTCCTATCAGGGTAATGTCACAAATGTCGTCGGCTATTAGATGGTCGGCGGCTGTAAGCGTACGCTCTTCTGCGCCTTCGGCAAGAATGATGCGTTGCTTGTTGGCTTTTGCCTCTTTTGTAAGTCGTTCAAATAGAGTCATAATCAGTAGTGTTTCATTTTTCTGACTGCAAAATTACTAATAATAATTGTCAAAGGGGAATATTTTTACAACAGAAACCAGTATGAAAATACAAAAAATCTTCACGAAGTTTAATCAGTGTAAAACTCCGTGAAGATGCGTCTTCTGGATAGCGGAGGATGCGCTATTTCAGTTTGTCTTTTAGAAATTGCCCAGTGTAACTGTCGGGGCAGGCAGCAATGTCCTCAGGAGTGCCGGCGCACACTATGTTGCCGCCGCCGTTGCCTCCTTCCGGTCCCATGTCGATTACGTGGTCGGCGCATTTCACAACGTCGAGGTTATGCTCGATGATAACCACTGTATGGCCTTTCTCAATCAGGCGGTTGAACGACCCCATAAGGGTGTTGATGTCGTGGAAATGCAGTCCCGTTGTCGGCTCGTCGAAGATAAACATCGATGGCTTTTGCTTCTCTTGACTAAGGAAATAAGCCAACTTGATGCGCTGGTTTTCGCCGCCCGACAGCGTGGACGACGACTGTCCCATCTTAATGTAGCCAAGACCCACTTGCTGGAGCGGCAGCAATCGCTTCACGATGCGCGCCTCGATGCTTCCGCCCGCCTCGCTGAAAAATTCTATTGCTTGGTTGATGGTCATGTTGAGCACATCATAGATGTTCTTTCCGCGGTATTCAATTTCGAGCACCTCGGGCTTGTATCGCTTGCCGTGGCAGCATTCGCATTCGAGTGTTATGTCTGCCATAAACTGCATCTCTATAGTTATTGTGCCTTCGCCCTTGCACTCCTCGCAGCGCCCACCCTCAGCATTGTAGGAGAAATGCCCGGCATCGAAGCCCATCTGCTTTGCGCCCTGCTGGTCGGCAAAGAGGCGGCGTATCTCGTCGAAGGCTTTCAGATAGGTTGCAGCGTTGCTTCGCGACGATTTGCCAATAGGGTTTTGGTCTACAAATTCCACGCTGTTCAGGAGGTTGAGGTCGCCGCGCAGTTCGGTGTACGAGCCGGTGTTGTCGCAAGCCTCGCCGAAATGGCGCAGGAGGGCGTTGTAGAGGATGTCGCGCACAAGGGTCGACTTGCCCGAACCGCTCACACCTGTAACCACGGTCATAACCTGCAGCGGAAAGCGCACATCTATGCCCTTGATGTTGTTTTGGGCGGCGCCGATGATTTCGATGTAGTTGTGGGAGTGGCGGCGCAACTTCGGCAAACTTACGCTCATCTCTCCTGTGAGGTATTTTGCTGTCAAACTGTCTGTCGCCTTGCTCAATTCATCAACTGGACCTTGGTAGACGAGTTTTCCGCCGTTGCGTCCGGCAAGTGGTCCGATGTCGATAATCCAGTCAGCGGCACGCATTATTTCCTCATCGTGCTCCACCACGATGACGGTGTTGCCCAACTGCTGCAGATGGCGCAGCACTCCGATGAGGCGTTGGGTGTCGCGCGAATGCAGTCCTATGCTCGGCTCGTCGAGGATGTAGAGTGAGCCTACAAGGCTGCTGCCCAGCGATGTGGCAAGGTTGATGCGCTGACTTTCGCCGCCCGAAAGTGATGAGGAAAGTCGGTCGAGGGTGAGGTATTCCAAGCCCACATCGCATAGATAGCCGATGCGAGTGCGTATTTCAGTGAGCAGACGTTTGGCAATCTTTGCGTCGGTGTCGCTCAGTTCAATTTTTTCAAACCAGTCTTTTACCTCAGCCACAGGCATCTTCACGATGTCGGCAATGGTCTTGCCGTTGATTTTGACGTATAGGGCATCTTTCCGCAATCGGCTGCCGTGGCAGTCGGGGCAGATGGTCTTGCCGCGATAGCGTGCCAGCATCACACGGTACTGTATCTTGTACTGGTTTTCCCTAACCATATCGAAAAATTGGTCGATGCCGTAGATGCCCGGCGCACCGTGCCAAAGCAGGTCTTTCTCTTCGTCGGTCAGTTCGTAGTAGGGGCGATGCACATGAAATCCGCGTTTGGTGGCGGCGATGATAAACTCGCGTTTGCACTGGCTCATCTTTTCCCCTCGCCAGCACACCACGGCATCGTCGTAGACCGACAAAGCCTTGTTAGGGATGACGAGGTTCTCGTCGATGCCGAGCACCTGTCCGAAACCTTCGCACGTTGGGCATGCGCCGTAAGGGTTGTTGAAGTTGAACAGTTGGTCGGTGGGCTCAATAAACTCGATGCCGTCTTCCTCGAAGCGTTTAGAGAATGACGTGCGCTCAATGCCGTTCTCGCCCCACGCGAGGAGTTGGCATTGCCCGTCGCCTTCGTAGAATGCCGTTTCTGTGGAGTCGGTCAGGCGGCTGAGCGTGTCGTTGTCGCTGGCTGCTGTCAGTCGGTCGATGAGTAGGGTGTATTCACCATTGTCCTTGGCATCGTCGATTTGCACAAACTGCCCGTCGGCTTCCAGTCGCGAAAAGCCTTCTTTCTTGTAGATGTCGAGTTGCTGCTGGAGAGTGCGTTCGCCGGCAAGCGTAATCGGTGCCACAATGGCGATGCGTGTGCCTTCGGCATACGATTGCATCTTCGTCATTACGTCGTCGACAGTGTTTTTCTTCACTTGGTTTCCCGATACGGGCGAATAGGTCTTGCCGATGCGCGCAAACAACAGGCGCAGATAGTCGTAGATTTCCGATGCCGTGCCTACGGTGCTTCGCGGATTGCGTGTGCTCACTTTCTGCTCGATGGCTATGGCTGGCGGCAGACCTTTAATGAAGTCGCATTCAGGCTTTTGCATGCGTCCGAGAAACTGCCGCGCATACGACGACATACTCTCCACGTAGCGGCGTTGCCCTTCGGCATAGAGCGTGTCGAATGCCAGCGACGATTTGCCCGAGCCCGACAGACCAGTGATTACAATAAACTTGCCGCGCGGTATCTCCAAATCAATGTTCTTGAGGTTGTTGACCCGCGCGCCTTTTATTATGATATTGTTGTTAGCCATACGTTAATTTTTCAATTTTTCGAGGTCCTTGCCCGACGGCGACTGGAATGCCTTCAGCCCGAACTTGCCGAGCGAGGCATATGCGAGTTCCGCTATGTCGGCTTTGACGTGCTCAAAGTCGACCCATTCGGTGCAGGTAGTGAAGCAGTAGAGTTCCACGGGCAACCCGTTGGGCGAGGCTTGTTGCTGACGCACCATCAAGTGGGGCTGCGGAGTGACAAGTGGGTGCGAACGCATGCAGTGCTCCATGTAGTAGCGGAAGAAAAAGAGGTTCGTCACCTCCGCTCCGTAGGCAGGGCAATTCGGTACCAATTCAGCGAGCCGCTGTGCCTCATCGGCATCGCACACGTGAATTGTCTGGATGTCGACATACACAAGTTGTGTCATTCTCCGACCGCCTTCGTCCCACATGCCGCGGTAGTTCTGGAACGACTCCGAAATCAGGGCATAGGTGGGTATCGTGGTGATTGAGTTGTCCCAGTTGCGCACCTTCACGAAGTTGAGGCTCACCTCCATCACCAGACCGTTTGCGCCGCGCTTGTCGAGAATCATCCAGTCGCCCGGTCTCAGAAGGTCGTAGTAGTTGATTTGAACACCAGCCACGAGGCCCATTATCGAATCCTTGAACACCAACATCAGGATTGCTGCTGACGCTCCGATGCCTGTTAGCACGGCACTCGGCTCGCGGTTGAAAATGATGCTGATGCCGAGAATTACGGCTATGCAGATTGCAATGATTTTTAGCGTTTGGTAAAGTCCTGCGAGCGGTCGCTTTTTCAGCGATTCGTGCTCCGAACTAATGGTCTGGAACGACGAAATGAAGGCGCACACCAACTGGGTGGAAACTATGAGCGAAAGCAGTAGTAACACCTTGTTGATGATTGCCATCGCTAATGGCGTGTCGGCGAAAATCGAAGGCACAAGGAGGTAGGCGATAAGCGCCGGAATCAGATAGGACGCGAGGTTGAGCACGCGGCTGTTGAAAAGGTGGTCGTCCCACGTCGCTTCGGTCTTTTCTGTGATTTTCTGCACAATCGGGAAAACTGCCTTTTTGAGGACAAAGTACACCACAAAGCAGATTGCCACCACGATGCCGATGCCGCAAAGGCGGTCGACTGCGGTGACTCCTGTCGATGGCGTTAGGTCAAACCAATTGTGTAGATATTCAGCCATTTGCCGTTATTTTTTCTTCTCTTCGGGAGCAAATTCGTTTTTGTAGTCGATGGCTACGCGCGGACGTTGCATAGCGCGTACAATCAAAATCACGCCAGCGATGATAAACGGTACGCTGAGCCGTTGACCCATGTTGAGTGTCATACCGACCTCGAAACTCTCCTGCGGATTTTTCACAAACTCAATCAGGAAACGGCAAGAGAACAGCACCGTGAAGAACACGCCAGTTATCAAACCTCTGCGCTCTTCAGCATTGCGCTTCCAGTACATCCACATCAGCACGCCAAACAAGGCAAAGTAGCAAAGGGCTTCGTAGATTTGCGTAGGGTGGCAGGCTACCATAGCGCCGTTGTTGGCACACATGCGTTGCCATTCCACTGAGTCGACGAAATAGAATCCCCAAGGGAGGTTGGTGACGTGTCCGAAAATCTCGGAGTTGAACAGGTTGCCCATGCGGATAAGTCCGCCTACCATTGCCACAGGCACTACCAAGCGGTCGAGCGTCCACAGAGGGGAACGCTTCGTGACGTAGTAGGAATAGAGGCAGATGCCGATGAGGATGCCGATAGCACCGCCGTGGCTTGCAAGTCCGCCTTCCCAAATTTTCAGTATCTCCGAGGGATGCTGCGAATAGTAGTCCCAGGCATAGAAAAACACGTGTCCGAGGCGTGCCCCGACAATCGTGCAAATCACCACAATCACAAAAATCGAGTCCACCCAACTGCTACGCTCACCTTCGTGCTTGAACATCCGCGACAGAATCATTGCGCCGAGGATGAAGCCGATGGCAAACATCAATCCGTACCAGCGGATTGTTATAGGAGAGGAGATGAGGTCGGGGTTGAAATCCCACGTTATGAAGTCAAGAATTTGTGCAATCATAATCTATAGTTCGTTTTTGTTGTTCAAATTGAAGTCGTAAAGTTACGCATAATTATGCCCACTGGCAATATTATTTTCGTTTGCGTAGGCTTGGAAACATTCTGCGGAAGCGCGTCAGCGGCACACTGAGGCTGCCGCCAGCGATGACCATAGTTACCGCTACGATAATCAGCACCAGTCCCACACTTTGCCGCGGCGACATCACTTCGCCAAACACCAGTATGCCAAATAATACGGCGGTGACGGGCTCTAGCGCGCCTAGGATGGCTGTAGGCGTAGAGCCGATGCTTTGGATGGCTGCTGTGGTGCAGAGAAACGATATTGCGGTGGGGAATACTGCCAGACCCAACACGTTGCCCCACAGATACCAATGGTTAGGAGTACAGACGTGTCCCAGCCACAGTAGTCGTGCTATAAAAATGAGTACACCGAAGAGCAGCACGTAGAACGTAATCTTCAGCGTCGGCTCGTCCTTGATGGCTTTCACGCGGTTGATGCCCACGAGGTAGATGGCGTAGGTGAGCGACGACACGAAGACGAAGGCAGAGCCGATGAGGCTGATTGTCGAGCCGTCTTCGTTCTTGTAGAGCAGACCAATGCCGCCCAATGCAAGAAACATGCAGACGATGGTGGCAATCTTTATGCGCTCGTGGAACACGCCTGCCATTATCAGGGCAACGAGGATAGGGTAGATGAAAAGCAGGGTTGAGGCGATGCTTGCGCCCATATACCCGTAACTCAGGAACAGTGCCAACGAAGAAATGGCAATCATCGCCCCGTAGAAGGCCAGCGGAGCCACTTCGTTTTTGTGAATCGACAGATTTCTGCCGCGCATTTTCAGCATTATGCCCAGTATTGGAATTGCGAGCAAGTATCTGAAAAACAGCACTGAGTCAGGATCCATGCCGTCGGCATACAAAGGCAGGGCAAACAGCGGATTCATACCATAAGTTGCTGCTGCCACAGCACCCAAGAAATAACCTTTTGCTTTAGAGTTCATGAGTTGAAATTTTCGTGTGCAAAGATAGTGCAAATCGAGAGCAAAACATTCAGGCAGTTTAAAAATATTTTGCCCTTCGCTCGGCTTGCATTATCTTTGTAACTTGAAATAAAATTGTTAATGTACTACGTATCTAAAAGAATAGAAATAGCAGGTTGTCATAGTCTTAAACTTGACTATGAAAGCAAATGCTCGCAGTTGCATGGGCACAACTGGATTGTGACCATCTATTGCCGCGCTGCCGAACTCGACCGCAATGGGATGGTCTGCGACTTTACACACATAAAGGAGAAGATTCACGGTTATCTTGACCATGGCAATTTCAACGAACTTTTGCCGTTTAACCCTACTGCCGAGAACATTGCAAAATGGATTTGCGACCAGATCCCAGAATGCTACAAAGTGTGTGTGCAGGAGTCGGAAGGAAATACCGCCACTTATGTCATTGATGGCTGCGATGGAGAAACGGTTTAAGATCAACGAGATCTTCTATAGCCTTCAGGGTGAGGGTTTTTACACCGGAACGCCGTCGGTGTTCGTGCGCTTCTCGGGGTGCAATCTGCATTGTCCGTTCTGCGACACTCAGCACGAGGATGGCACGATGATGACCGCCTCAGAAATCGTTGCGGAGATAGAGAAATACCCTTGCCGCCATGTGGTTATGACTGGCGGAGAGCCGTCGCTGTTTCTGACAGAGGAATTTGTTGCAATGGTAAAGTCTGCAGGACGTTTTGTGGCGGTGGAAACTAACGGTACGCATCGGTTGCCGCAGAACGTAGACTGGGTGACTTTGTCGCCGAAGGATGCGTTTGTCGATGGTGCTTCTGTGGTGGTGCGCGAATGCAGCGAGTTGAAAGTGGTCTATACGGGACAAAATCTGTCCGCCTACGACAATATTTCCACGCCGAACCGCTTCCTTCAGCCGTGCGACAACGGCAATGCCGACGACAACCGAAAGGCTGTGCAGCAGTGCATTGACGCTTGTCTTGCCAATCCGCAATGGCGGCTGTCGCTGCAAACACACAAGTTGACAAATATCCGCTAATAAGAGCCGTCTGCCTTTGGTTTGTTGCAATTCATGGCGGAAATTTGCTAAAAAATTCATAACTTTGCACGTATTAACTTTTTAGCCAAAAACAATGTCGTTTGAGGTAATATTTGTAATCATTTGCATGGTGGCAATGCTTGTCGCCTTGATTTTTGACGTGATGCGTCCGGGCTTGATTATGCTCAGCATCGCCGTCATCTTCCTTTGTGCCGGCATCATCACTCCCAAGGAGATGATTGAGGGTTTCAGCAATAAGGGAATGATTACCGTGGCATTGCTTTTCCTTGTGAGCGAAGGCGTTAGGCGGTCGGGTGCTCTCAATGTGATTGTAAAACGACTTCTGCCGCAGCGACGCACGTCGCTGGTGAAGGCGCAGATGAGAATGCTCCCGGCTGTTAGTTTCATCTCGGCATTCCTAAACAACACTCCGATTGTCGTGATCTTCGGACCGATAGTGAAGCGTTGGGCGGAAAAGTTG
This sequence comes from Eubacterium sp. CAG:180, assembly GCA_963590405.1. GTDB lineage: Bacteria > Bacteroidota > Bacteroidia > Bacteroidales > Muribaculaceae > Limisoma. The sequence goes on from CAVAPE010000002.1 coordinate 75,179, forward strand.
AAGATGCCTCCGACGAAATTCCTTATACCACTGTCGTATGCCACAATCCTTGGTGGTATGTGTACGCTTATCGGTACTTCAACCAACCTCGTTGTGCATGGTATGGTGGTGGACGCTGGCTATCAGGGCTTCTCGATGTTTGAACTCGGTAAGGTCGGCGTGTTTGTCTGTGCGGCAGGCTTGATTTATCTGTTTGCATTTTCGGGTAAGTTGCTACCCAATTCGCGCGAAGACAACCTCGACAAGGAGGAAGACGCACAGGCGCAGAACCTGCATCGCGTGGAAGTAATCCTCGGTGCGCGTTTCCCAGGCATCAAGAAAAAACTCGGCGAATTTAATTTCTATCGCCATTATGGCGCATACGTCAAGGAGGTGCGCCGTGGCGGTCAGCCGATAGGCGGCGAACTTGACAACATCATCCTGCTTGAGGGCGACACACTTGTGCTCTGGGCAGACGAACAGTTTATCCCTACTTGGGGCGATTCGCGTGTGTTCCTGATGGTGGCAAACGGCAAGGACGATGTGCCCAAGGAATCGCCGTTCAAGCGCACTCTCGCAATAGCCTTGCTGGTGTTTATGATTGGCGGCGCAACGGTTGGCGAGTTACCAGCGGTGAAGAACCTTTTCCCGAGCGTCCATCTCGATATGTTCTTCTTTGCCTGCGTTACGACAATCATAATGGCATGGACAAAAATTTTCCCGCCTAAGCGTTACACAAAATACATTTCCTGGGACATCCTCGTAACCATTGCCTGTGCTTTTGCCATCAGCAAGGCCATCTACAATTCGGGCGTGGCTCCGATGATTGCTCGCTATATCATTTCGATGACCGATGCGCTCGGCCCTTATGGCTTGCTCGCTGTGTTGTTTGTAATCACCAACATCTTCACTGAGTTGATTACCAACAATGCCGCCGCTGCCTTGAGTTTCCCGATTGCGCTGTCGGTGGCAAACGAATTGGGCGCCGACCCAATGCCGTTCTTCGTGGTGATATGTATTGCCGCTTCAACAAGTTTCTGCACGCCGATTGGCTATCAAACCAACCTCATCGTGCAGGGTATCGGCGGATATAAATTTACCGACTTCGTAAAGGTGGGCTTGCCGCTCAACATCATAGCCTTTGTGCTGTCGGTTACATTAATACCGCTGTTTTGGGATTTCTAAACAAAAGATTATGGAACAGAAAGCAACAAATATTTATCCGATATTCGACCGAATGCTTAGCCGTGCCGACAAGGAGACGCTTCTTGGACAGCGCGGCATGATGCTTTGGTTTACCGGCCTCAGCGGGTCGGGCAAAAGTACCGTGGCGATAGCCCTGGAGCGCGAACTCCACAAGCGTGGCTTGCTTTGCCGCATACTCGACGGCGACAACATCCGCTCGGGCATCAACAACAATCTCGGCTTTTCGGCTGAGGATCGCGTTGAAAACATCCGCCGCATCGCTGAGGTGGGACGACTTTTTGTCGACACGGGCATCATTACCATAGCCGCCTTCATCAGTCCCAACAACCAACTGCGGGAGATGGCGGCTGAAATCATCGGCAAAGACGATTTCGTGGAGGTGTTTGTCAGCACACCGCTTGAGGAGTGTGAGCGACGCGACGTGAAGGGGTTGTATGCCAAGGCTCGCCGTGGCGAAATCAAGAACTTCACAGGCATCTCGGCTCCATTTGAAGCGCCCGAGCATCCTGCCATCTCGCTCGACACCTCAAAACTGTCGGTAGAGCAGTCGGTAGGGGAGTTGCTGAAACTCATTTTGCCTAAAGTAAAGAAAGAAATAACAAAATAATCAATATATAGATATGTCTGACTACAATTTAAGTCATCTTAAGGAACTCGAAGCCGAGTCGATCTACATCATCCGTGAGGTCGCTTCGGAATTTGAGAATCCTGTGATGCTCTATTCTATCGGAAAGGACTCGTCAGTGATGGTGCGTCTTGCCGAAAAGGCGTTTGCACCGGGCAAGGTGCCTTTCCCTTTGATGCACATCGATTCGAAATGGAAATTTAAGGAAATGATAGAGTTCCGCGACCGCTATGCCAAGGAATACGGCTGGAACCTTATCGTTGAATCAAATATGGAAGCGTTCAAAGCCGGCGTAGGTCCATTCACGCATGGCAGCAAGGTGCACACCGACCTGATGAAGACCCAGGCTTTGCTCCACGCCCTCGACAAGTATAAGTTTGACGCAGCATTCGGCGGCGCTCGCCGCGACGAGGAGAAGAGCCGTGCCAAGGAGCGCATCTTCTCGTTCCGTGACAAGTTCCACCAGTGGGACCCGAAGAACCAGCGTCCGGAGTTGTGGGACATCTACAACACCCGTATCAACAAGGGCGAGAGCATCCGTGTGTTCCCATTGTCAAACTGGACAGAACTCGACATCTGGCAGTACATCCGTTTGGAGAACATCCCAATCGTGCCTCTCTATTTCGCTAAGGAGCGCCCAGTCGTGGAGATGGATGGCAATCTCATCATGCCCGACGACGACCGCTTGCCAGAGCAGTACCGCGACAAGATTCAGATGAAGAAAGTGCGCTTCCGCACCCTCGGTTGCTGGCCTCTTACAGGTGCCATCGAGAGCGAAGCCGACACCATCGAGAAGATTGTGGAGGAGATGATGACCACCACCAAGAGCGAGCGCACCACCCGTGTGATTGACTTCGACCAGGAGGCAAGTATGGAGCAGAAGAAACGTGAAGGTTATTTCTAAGACAACGACAATGGACAACAATTCAAAACTTAATATAAAAGAGTTTCTCGACAAGGACGAACAGAAGGACTTGCTGAGATTTCTTACAGCCGGTAGCGTCGACGACGGTAAGTCGACCCTCATCGGCCGCTTGCTCTTCGACAGCAAGAAAATCTATGAAGACCAACTCGACGCCCTTGAGCGCGACAGCAAGCGTCTGGGCAATGCAGGCGAGCATATCGACTATGCTCTCCTCCTCGACGGCTTGAAGGCTGAGCGCGAGCAGGGCATCACCATCGATGTGGCTTACCGCTATTTCAGCACCAACAACCGCAAGTTTATCATAGCCGACACCCCAGGACACGAGCAGTACACTCGAAACATGATTACCGGTGGCTCAACAGCCAACGCAGCAATCATCCTTGTGGATGCTCGCACTGGCGTAATCACCCAGACCCGTCGCCACACCTATCTTATTTCGTTGCTCGGCATCAAGCACCTTGTGCTCGCCGTCAACAAGATGGACCTCGTGGATTTCGACAAGAAGGTGTTTGACAAGATTGTGGCAGATTTCCACGATTTCGTTGCTCCGCTCGGCATTCCTGACGTCACTTGCATTCCATTGTCAGCCCTCGACGGCGACAATGTGGTGGCAAAGAGCGACCGCACACCGTGGTACGACGGCAAATGCCTGCTCGACTATCTCGAAACTGTGCCCATCGACCTCGACCGCAACTACACAGATTTCCGCTATCCAGTGCAGTATGTGCTCCGTCCGAACCTCGACTTCCGCGGATTCTGTGGCAAGGTGGCATCGGGAGTGGTGCGCAAGGGCGACACCGTGATGGCTTTGCCTTCGCGCAAAACATCAAAGGTGAAGAGCATCGTAACCTACGACGGCGAGATTGAAGAGGCATTCCCTCCAATGAGTGTGACAATCACCCTTGAGGACGAAATCGACATCTCTCGCGGCGAGATGATTGTGAAGCCTGACAATCTTCCTCTTGAGGACCGCAACTTTGAGGCAATGCTCGTGTGGATGGACGAAGCGCCGATGGACCCAAACAAACAGTTCTACTTGAAGCAGACCACCAACACTACGCGTGCGCGCATCGACTCAATCAAATACAGGGTCAATGTCAACACAATGGAGCAGTCGCAGGTGGATCACCTCGAACTCAATGAGATTGGTCGCGTGGTGTTTACCACAGGCAAGGAACTACTCTTTGACCCGTATCACACCAACAAGCAGACTGGTTCGTTTATCCTCATCGACCCAATCACCAACAACACTTCAGCCGTTGGTATGATTATCAACCGTGTTGATGCCAAGGATATGGCGCACGATGATGCACTTGCCACTGTAAGTCTCAGCGCTCTCGGTATCGACGAGTCGCATTTCGAGGCAATCAAGGCAGTCGCCGACAAACTTGGTCGTCAGGGTATTCATATTAAAGTAACGAAATAGCACCACAAACAATGGGATTAACATTCGATAAACTCCCTGTCAACACGCTCGTTGGCGCTGATTGGCAGACTTTTAAGGCTCTTACCGACGACCAGATCATCGGTGACAAATACAAGGGCAAATACCGCTTGACCAAAGCCGTTTGCCGCTTGCTCAGCACATTGGTGCCCATCGAGAACCGTGCTTACCGCAAGATTGCAGACCAACCGTTGCAGGAAGACCCTTTGTTTATTCTTGGTCACTGGCGTAGCGGTACCACTTTCGTGCATAACGTGTTTGCCTGCGACAAGCATTTCGGCTACACCACGACCTATCAGACAGTGTTCCCGCACCTCGTGCTTTGGGGACAGCCGTTCTTCAAGAAGAACATGGCAATGCTGATGCCCGACAAGCGTCCGACCGACAATATGGAACTGCGTCCCGACCTCCCGCAGGAGGAAGAGTTCGCATTGTCCAATATGATGCCTTACACCTACTACAACTTCTGGTTTTTCCCAGAACGCTGGATGGAGTATTGCGACCGTTTCCTCACCTTCGAGAAAATCACGGAAGAGGAGCGTCAGGTGTTTAAGGACACGTTTATGCGATTGGTAAAGGTGTCGCTCGCCAACACTGGCGGCACACAGTATCTGTCGAAAAACCCGCCTCACACTGGGCGTGTGCGCACACTGGTAGAGATGTTCCCTAACGCCAAGTTCATATACCTCAAGCGCAACCCTTACACCGTGTTTGAGAGCACTCGCAGTTTCTTCACCAACACCATCAAGCCGTTGCAGTTGCAGGACATCTCGCAAGAGCAGATTGTCAGCAACATTGTTGAGGCATACAACCGTCTCTACAACCGCTATGAGGCAGACAAACACCTCATCCCAGAGGGCAACCTTGTGGAAATAAAGTTTGAGGACTTTGAGCACAACGCCTTTGACCTCACCAAGGAAATCTATGGGAAGTTGCAACTCAAGGGTTTCGACGAGTCGGAAGCCGCTATCCGTGCTTATCTCGACAAGAAGAAAGGCTACAAGAAAAACAAATATCAGTACAAGGACGAGACGGTAAAAATCGTTGAGAAAAACTGGGGTCGCGCCCTTGACGAATGGGGCTATACCCTTGAATAATGACAGAAGATGAACGCTAAGAAACTTTTGATGGCATTGTTTGCTGCCCTGTCGATGACAGCGGCAGCAAATGCGCAATCGGCATCCGAGGGTTGGCAGAAAATTGAGCCTACCGATGTGAAGAATGCCGTGGAACTCTTCAACGACGACTGGATGGCTCTCGCTGCCGGTAAGCAGGGCGACATGAACGCCATGACTATCTCTTGGGGTGGTATGGGCGAGTTGTGGGGCAAGCCAGTGGTTACAGTGTATGTGCGCCAAAGCCGCTACACCCACAGTTTCCTCGACCGATACCCGTACTTCACGCTTACGGCTTTTCCCGAAGAGATGCGCTCAGCCTTGCAGTATATAGGCACGCATTCGGGCAGTAAAGAGAAGGACAAGTTGCAGAAGGCTGGCTTGACACCGGCGTTCACGGAACTCGGCAACCCTATCTTCAAGGAGGCAAATCTGGCTATCGAGTGCCGTATCGTCTACAGTGCTCCTCTGGCGGTCGAAAATATGGTTGACGACAGCACCAAAAAGGGTTACAAAAGCAATGACGACCTCCACACGATGTACATTGCAGAGATTGTCAACGTTTGGAAGCGATAATTTGGAATAAAAATTAAAAACAGATATAATGGAAGAAAAGAAATTTAAACGCACATTGGTGACCACCGCGTTGCCTTATGCCAATGGCCCGGTGCATATCGGACACTTGGCGGGTGTGTATGTCCCCGCCGATATCTACACTCGCTATCTGCGCCTCAAGGGTGAAGATGTGATAATGATTGGCGGCTCCGATGAGCATGGCGTGCCCATCACCATCAAGGCCAAGGCGGAAGGGGTGACACCTCAGGACATCGTGGACCGTTACCACAAGATTATCAAGGACTCATTCGAGGAACTTGGCATCTCGTTCGACATCTATTCGCGCACCACGAGCAAAATCCATTCTCAGATGGCAAGCGATTTCTTCCGCAAACTCTACGACAAAGGGGAGTTTGTTGAGAAAACATCAAAACAATATTATGACGAGGAGGCTCACCAATTCCTTGCCGACCGCTATATCGTGGGCACTTGCCCTCACTGCGGCAGCGACCATGCCTACGGCGACCAGTGTGAGGCTTGTGGTACATCGCTCAATGCCACCGACCTTATCGAGCCACATTCTGCTATCACAGGCAACAAGCCAGTGCTTAAGGAAACTCACCACTGGTATCTGCCTCTCGACAAGTGGGAACCAACGCTTCGCCACTGGATTCTCGACGAGCACAAGGAGTGGAAACCTAACGTATATGGTCAGTGCAAATCGTGGCTCGACATGGGCTTGCAGCCACGCGCCGTGAGCCGCGACCTCGACTGGGGTGTGCCTGTGCCTGTTGAGGGTGCTGAAGGCAAGGTGCTCTATGTGTGGTTTGATGCGCCAATCGGCTACATCTCTAACACTAAGGAACTTCTGCCCGACACTTGGGAAACCTACTGGAAGAGCAAGGACACTCGCATCATCAACTTCATCGGCAAGGACAATATCGTGTTCCACTGCATCGTGTTCCCGGCTATGCTGATGGCCGACGGCTCTTATCAGTTGCCTGAGAATGTGCCTGCCAACGAGTTCCTTAACCTCGAAGGCGACAAGATCTCTACCTCGCGCAACTGGGCGGTGTGGTTGCACGAATATCTCCGTGAACTCCCCGGCAAGCAGGATGTGCTCCGCTATGTGCTTACAGCCAACGCTCCAGAAACCAAGGACAACGACTTCACTTGGAAGGATTTCCAGGCGCGCAACAACAATGAGTTGGTGGCAATCCTCGGCAACTTCGTGAACCGCACATTTGTGCTGACTCATAAATACTACAATGGCGTAGTGCCAGCCATCGGCGAATTGACCGATTATGACCGCCAGACTCTTCAAGAGTTTGCCGATGTGAAAGCCAATGTTGAGAACTACATTGAGCACTTCCGTTTCCGCGATGCCTTGAAGGAGGCAATGAACCTTGCACGTATCGGCAATAAGTATCTTGCCGACACTGAGCCTTGGAAGGTGGTTAAGACTGATGCCAAGCGTGTGGAGACGATTATGAACATCGCCATTGAAATTACTGCCAACCTTGCCATCGCCTTCGAGCCGTTCCTTCCGTTCATGTCGAAGAAACTCCGCGGCATGCTCGGTATGGACAAGTTCGACTGGAATGAACTCGGTTCAATCAATATTATCCCTGCTGGTGCTACCATCAAGCCTGCCGAACTGCTCTTCGAGAAGATTGATGACAGTGTGATTGAAGCGCAGATAAAGAAACTGCACGACACCAAGGAGGCAAACAAATTGAAGAATTTCAAGCCAGAGCCAGTTGCAGCCAATGTGCCATTCGACGACTTCATGAAACTCGACATCCGTGTAGGCAAAGTGCTCGAATGCGAGAAAGTGCCGAAGGCCGACAAACTGTTGAAGTTCAAGATTGACGACGGTATGGGCGGACGCACTATCGTTTCGGGAATTGCCAAGTACTACAAGCCTGAAGACCTTGTAGGCAAGGAAGTTTGCTTCATTGCTAACTTCGAGGCTCGCAAACTCAAGGGCGTAGAGTCGCAAGGCATGATTCTCTCTGCTGAGAATGCCGACGGCAGTCTAGTGGTTATTGGTCCGCAAGGCAAGGTAACTCCTGGATGCCAAGTGAAATAATAAGGCTGAAACAGTCCCAAAAACAAAAGCGGCGCTCCCGATATGGAAGCGCCACTTTTGTTTTTCCGTTTATTCGAGGCACGTTTTGGTGTGGTGATGCCAGCAGAATGACTTGAGGTAGTTGACGAAACGTTGCCAAACTGACACCTTCGGCTCGCGAAGATTTACATTGATGGCGCCAGTGTTGTTGTTGAAAAACAATATCGACTGTTCCGTAACTACTGCCACCTCTTTATCAACAATCTTGAAGCCGTTGATGCTTGAAATGCGGATGCGGCGAAACGGGCTGTATTCATCCAATGCGCCGACAATCATAAATCCGTCTTCAAATTTTATGTTGAAGCATTCACGGCAAACCTCCTCCACTTCGGCAAACATTTTCCGCGGCAACCCATTCTTGGGTCGGCGGATATTTTTGTAGAGATATTTAATAGTTCGTTTGTTTACCATCGTGGAAGCCTTCATTTCCGTTCGTCTGCTATAATAATGCTTTTATAGGTAAAAAAGTTCAATAAACTCTTCAAATTTTTAAACCTTTTTTTAATAAAGTAGTCCTACTTGTAAAATAGTATTTCTATTTTTGCTTTATCGGTAAATACTAATGTCACATCTTAAAAATCAGATAGTATGAAAAAGCCTTGGAGCAGATTTTTCGTGAAAGGTACTTGTATGTTGGTGCTCTCTACACTTGGAGTAGCCAGCATGTTGACATCATGCCACGACGACATGGAGGAAAACAAAAAAGAACCTGAGCAGAATGAAAACCCGTCAACACCGACCGACGACCAGTTGACGGTGAAGTACAATCAGAAGGCCGTCGTTTTGGGCAGCGAACGCAGCAAGTATGACGGCGCGATTTCCGACCGCATGATCGATATGCAGAATGTGCTCACCGAAAACGCAAAGGCTATAATCTACACTACAAATTCGGCGAAGCAGTTAAGCGATGAAGATGCGCGGATTCTTGCCATTGCCTATGCCAACAAGGCGAATGTGGTATTCATAAGTCCGAAGACCGTGAACGCCACCGCTATGGCAAAATCGTTGCGCACGGCTATCGCTGGTTTGACTTCCGAGGGCTATGACGTGTCGTTGGCGAAGACGCTCGTCCGCAGACTGGAGGCTTTCGATGAACTGACAAAGGACGAGAATCTTGCGGTCGTAGGATTTCGTGACAATTCGGTCTATGTGATTAACAGCCTTGAGGCTAAAACCGACAACAACAAAGACACCTTCTTCTGCGTAAATCCAGAAGACTCTGAAACCGATAAGAAGAATATCCTTAAAGAACTTAACGATAGCCCGATTGAATATACCGCTTACCAGTATGGCTTGTCGTCCGACAGATTAGTTAACTGGATGATGACCGACGACGGTCCGCGGAAATCTGTCGGCGCAGATTCTTCGTCGATCGACGATATAATGAAGGGTACATATATGCATGTGCAATGGAGCCTAGCGAAGCCGACGAGAGCACTGGACCGCGAATTTATCTGGGAGGCAGATCTCTTCTTGTATAGCGCATACGATTTCAACAACAATCGCGATTATTATTTCGTCCGCATCGACCCTAATTTCAGATGCTCAATGTTCCAGTGTGTGCAAAATTCTGAAAGAGACTGGATTTATGCCAACCATATTGTAACTTTTGATGATGGTGAGACAGCAGGCGACACATGGGACATCCGTCGCAACTGCTATTACGGTCCTTATCTCGTGTCGTGGAATCCAGAGATGCGTATTTATCAACAAGGCAATAACCATATTATTGACCCAATGCCTAAGACCGACATCAGCGGCTCATCGACCTACACCACTGGCGTTACATTCACTCTTGCTGGTAACTATGGTTTTGCTCTGAGCAACGGCCCGTCGGCGGGATTGAACGGTTCTGTCACGTTCTCCAACACAAAAACCATGCAACAAAACAATATGAAGATTCAACTCACCGAGGAATCATCTGGCGGTCTTGCACAATGGCAATTCAGCGGCATGGCACCTCTGATGCATGAGAGTTGGATGAAATGGATTTACAACAGCAACTATCACGACCAGGTTTATTCTTTCCAAAAGAATGACTGGCAATCGGAAATATCAGGCATCCTTATGGTCGACAACCCGATAAAGGACGAAAAGTATAAACTGTACTTTTACCAGTTGCTCGACATCCGTGAGTTGAGTTACGACGGTTACCAATTGGGCAACTGGACATCGCGGTGCAACCTTATTGCGCTCGACCGTCCAAACCGCTTCAAGGAAAACTATGTGATGAACTGCTCCAACGAAGCGCTGCTCAACAATGTCCGCAATCAGTTGGGCGAAAACTGGATGGATGTGTTCACATTCTATGCCCAAGACGATTACGACTTGAATTCAGGCGTCCGCGAAATGTTTGACAGAGCCAAACAGACAATCATCGGCAAGGCCGACATCCTCTATCAGCAGGGCTACACAGGGGTGTACACATTCACGCTGCGCAAAAACGGTTCGACCGAAAATATCTCAGCCTTCGAACTCCGCAACGGCAAAGTTGTTGATCTGGATAATTAATTGGCGAAATAGTTGTGTGTTAATTAAAAACATAGTAACTTTGCGCCCGATAAACTTAATACAATTTTTATTTAAACTAAACTTTAATGGCAACTAAAATTAGATTACAACGTCATGGCCGCAAGCGCTATGCGTTCTATCCGATTGTTATCGCTGATAGCAGGGCACCACGAGATGGTAAATTTATTGAAAGGATAGGTTCTTATAATCCGAACACTAATCCTGCTACAATAAGTTTGAATTTCGAAAGAGCTTTGTATTGGGTTAGCGTAGGTGCACAACCTACCGACACTGTTCGTCGTCTTCTCTCTAACGAGGGTGTGCTTTTGAAGCATCACTTGGACGGTGGCGTAAAGAAGGGCGCATTCGACCAGAATGAGGCTGACCGCCGTTTCGAGGCTTGGAAGCAGAACAAAGAAGCTAAGGCTAACAGCAAGAAAGAGCAATTGGCTAACGACAAGAAGCAAGCAGACAGCAAGCGCTTGGAGGAAGAGAAAGCCAAGAACGCAGCTAAGGCTGAATTGGTAGCAAAGAAGAAAGCAGACATCGCTGCTGCTGAGGCTGCCAAGAAAGCAGAAGAGGCTGCTGCCGCAGCTGCAGAGGCAGAAAACGCTGATGCTCCTGCTGATGCTCCAGAGGCTCCTGCTGCAGAGTAAGAGCATACGAATTTATAAAAATAGGCAAAAGTTGCATTCCGCGACTTTTGCCTATTTTTTTGTTGCTCCTTAACCTCGTACCGGGTGGGCAAACAGAAAGGGCTGCGCCGGCATTTCGGCGTAGCCCTTTACTAATCTTAAATTTAAATCAATCAAACGAAAAGGTCAAATTATTCGTCGATGTTTTGGTTGAGTTTGTGCCATTCTGCAACTGGAGGAAGCACGCCCATAGAGATTACTTCGTCGCGGAGTGCGCAGAGGTGCTTGTAGCTTTCGCGGAGAGCAGCCATCTCTTCTGGAGTGCCTACAGTTTCTTCGTAAGAGCAGCCCTTAGCAGTGATAGTAGCCTCTACAGCCATCATGATGTGGTCGAAGCCCTTGAACGATACGTAGCGACCAGCAGGCCAACGGAACTCTTCGCCACCCATTGCTGCACGAATCATTTCTACAGAAACGTAAGCAGGGCTCTGGAATGAAGAACGACCGCGGAGGTTGATGATGTTTGCGCCACCCTTAGTGACTTTCTCTTGGATTTCAGCCCACTTGTCAGCAGGAAGTTTCTCTGTGCCGATGAGGTCGAGAAGTGGAGTGCCGCTAACCTTTGCAGTAGAAGCGAATACTGCCATTTGCTCGCCGTGACCACCGTAAGTGCGGCAACCAGTTACTTCGTATTGAGGTACGTTGAAGTACTTAGCCAACTCGCTTTGCAAACGTGTGCTGTCGAGAGCGGCAAGAGTAGTTACCTGAGATGGTTTCAAGCCAGAGTAGAGGAGAGTGATCAAACCAGTGATGTCGGCTGGGTTGAAGATTACAACGACGTGCTTAACGTCTGGGCAATATGCTTTGAGGTTCTTACCGAACTCTTCTGCGATGGCAGCGTTGCCTTTGAGGAGGTCTTCACGAGTCATGCCAGCCTTACGTGCTGCACCACCTGAAGAAATCACATACTTGGCGTCTGTCAAAGCCTCTTTGATGTCGGTTGTGAAAGTGATGTTGCCTCCGTCAAAACCGCAGTGGCGCATTTCTTCAGCCACGCCTTCCAATCCAGGTCCGTAAGGATCGTAAAGGCAAAGGTTTGGAGTTAAACCCATCATCATGGCAGTTTGTGCCATGTTTGAACCAATCATACCGGCAGCACCGACGATGGTCAACTTTTCATCTGTAAGAAACTTCATAGTTTTAATTTTTAAAAAGTCTGAAAAATAGTATTTTAAAAAATGTTTTTTCTTGTCTGTCCGAGCAACTTACCCCCTCGGGATTCCCGAAACGAAACTCTTGGGCTTTCGGTTGCCTTTCGTTTTGCAAAGATAATTAAGTTTGGTCAATAGCGGTTTAAAATAATGATGAAACAATAGCCGAATTTTGTTAATTTATTAAAACAAAAAATGCTTCACTATTTATAGCACCGGACTCATCAGGCGCGCACACGACTCTTTGAGTTTCTGCATGAACGGACGGCGGCGCCATGTGGCGGAAGTGATGCGGGTGGTTTGCGCAAGGTCGTCGAAAAACACCTTTTTCATCTTCCTGTTTATATCTTTGTTATAGATGAATGCGTTGCACTCAAAGTTGTATTCCATACTGCGGAAATCGAAGTTTGTAGATCCCGTAGTGAAAAGTTCGTCGTCGATGACGATAGTCTTGGAGTGTAGCATCCCTGGCTCGTAGTAGTACACTTTTATGCCAGCGCGCAGACAGTCGCTGATGTACGACCCCGACGCCCATTTGAGCATCCGCGAGTCGGGTTTGCGTGGTATCATTACGCGCACGTCAATCTTCGAAAGTGCCGCTGCCTGAAGGGCTTTGAGCAGACCTTCCGTAGGGAGAAAATAGGGCGTTTCGAGGTAGATGCACTTCTTGGCGTTGGAGATGGCTTTGTTGAACATCAATGCAATGTTGTGCCATTGCCCTACGGGTCCGCTCGACAGAATCTGCACGCCTACATCGCCGTTGCGGCGGCTTTGGAACTCGCTGATGTCTTCGCCGTCGTCAAACTGCGGCAACTCCATAAACGCCCAGTCGGAGTGGAACGAGTGGAGCAGACCAAGCACCGACGGACCGATGATGCGCAAATGGGTGTCGCGCCAAATGCCGTCGGTGTCGCCGTAGACGTAGCGGTTGGCAATGTTCATGCCGCCGATGTAGCCTATGGTGTTGTCGATTACTGTGATTTTGCGGTGGTTGCGCCAGTTCACTCTCGTGGCAAATTCCGGGAATGTGACCTTGAAGAATGGATGCACATCGATGCCAGCATCTGCCATCCTCTGAAAGAACTGCTTTTTCACGCCGAAGCATCCCACGTGGTCGTAGATGATTCTAACCTTTATGCCGTGCAACGCTTTGTCGATGAGTATGTCGCTGATTTCCTCGCCGAGTTGGTCGTCGTTGAAGATGTAGAACTGGATGTTGATCGATGATTTCGCCGCTTTCAGGTCTCGCTTGAAGGCTGCAAACAGCGATTCCCCGTCGATGAAGCATTCCACATCGTTGCCAGGGAAGTAGGTGGCACCCGAAAGCGAGTGCCCCAAGCGGATTTGCTGCTTGCTCTCTTCCGAAATTGGGAGTTTGGCGATGTCGGCTTGCTTGATGGGCTGCGAGTGGGCAAAACGTTTCTTCAACCTCTTTGAAATCAATGCTTTGTTCTTTATGCTTCTACCGAAAAACAGGTAGAGCACAAGTCCTGCCACGGGTAGGAAGAAAAGCACCGTAATCCATGCCAGTGAGCGCACAGGATTTCTGTTCTCCTTCAAAATAATGTAGATGATGGAGATAATTGTGGCAAAATACACGGCCATAAACAGCCAGTAAAACCAATCTGTGAGCATTAGCGTTGGCATAGATGAAGATTTGTTATCGTAAAGTTACGACTTGTTTTCGTGAAAAGGAAATTTTAACGCAGAATTTTGCGTTAAGTCGATATTAATGTTCCGTAATGATTTTGATTTCTTGAAAGCATTTTTTAATTTTGCATAAGGCGAGTTGTGCGCTGGCGCTTGGCGGGCGGCAACTTGCTGAAACAAAAGAGATGAATTACCCTATGAAGAAAGTTATTGCTATTTTGCTTTTGGCGTTGGCATTGCCGACAGTGTCGGCTTTCGCTGAGCAGCGCGCGGCGGTTGAGTATGTGGTCACATCTACAGCCGGCGGTAGGGGAGTGCTGACCATTGAAAACAACACCGACACGCAGTGTCGGTTCACGGTTTATTCGATAACCGGACAGGTGGTGCGCACTCTCGTTGTTAAACCGGGAAGTGAAAAGGTGGAACTTGCCAAGGGGTTCTACATCGTGAAAAGTGACTACGGCAGTCAGAAAGTCGTGGTTCGATAATTATTTGACTTTGAAAAACTTAAAATCCATTTATTTGTTGTTATGACACCTCTTATCCGAAAAATCGTTACTGCCACGACTGTGGCTTCGGCGGCACTTTTGTGCCCAGGCATTGCTGCCCAAACTTTCCCACAGATTCCCGACAGCCAACTGGATGCCTATCCAACATATTCAGGCGACGACCTTGAACTGAAGGTCGATGCCGCTGGTACTCACTTCACTCTTTGGTCGCCGGGAGCCGACGCTGTGCGTCTGCATCTCTATACCGACGGACACAACGGCGCTGCCTACAAGACTGTCGACATGGTGAAAGAGCCGGCTACAGGCGTGTGGCGCTATACAGCAAAGGAGAAACTCTACGGCAAGTACTATACTTTCCAAATCAATATGGGCGGGCAATGGCTTAGGGAGACCCCAGGTGTTTGGGTTAAAGCCGTCGGCGTCAACGGCCGTCGCGCTGCGGTGATTGATATGAGTAAGACCAATCCCGAAGGCTGGAACACCGATACTTATGTGATTACCCCACATCAGACTGATGCTATTGTCTACGAGATGCACCATCGCGACTTCTCTGCCCACCGCAACTCAGGCATCGTGAACAAAGGCAAGTTCGTTGCAATGCTTGAGCCAGACACTCATTCCGCTAACGGCGAACTCACTGGTATTGCTCACCTCAAGGAATTGGGTGTTACGCATGTGCATATCCTTCCGTCGTACGACTACAACACTGTCGACGAGACTCAACTCGCCGACCGTCAGTATAACTGGGGCTACGACCCATTCAACTATAATGTGCCAGAGGGTTCTTACTCTACCAACCCAGCCGACCCATATTGCCGCATCCGCGAGATGAAGGAAATGGTCCAGGCTTTGCATAACGCTGGCATCGGCGTGGTGATGGATGTGGTCTATAACCACACTGCTCTGACCGACGATTCCAACTTCTCACTCACAGCGCCGGGTTACTACTATCGCCACCGTCCAGACGGATCTTATAGTGATGCGTCGGGCTGCGGCAACGAAACGGCATCCGACCGCAAGCAGATGGGTGACTATATCGTAAATTCCGTGAAATATTGGACGCAGGAGTACCATATCGATGGCTTCCGCTTTGACCTTATGGCAATCCACGACACGGAAACGATGAACCGCGTGGCATCGACCGTGCGCGCCATCAATCCTAATGCCGTTATCTATGGCGAAGGATGGACGGCTGGCGACAGCCCACTTCCTGTGGAACGCCGCGCACTGAAAGAAAATGTGTCGAAGATGCAGGGCATTGCGGTGTTTAGCGACGATATTCGCGACGCTGTGAAAGGTCATTATAGTAGGGTTGAAGACCGCGGCTTCGCTTCGGGTAAGGCTGGACAGGAAGAAACCGTGAAAATCGGCGTTGTCGCTTCTACGGCTCACCCGCAGGTGGACTATTCAAAGGGCAGCAACTCGAAATTTGCCTATGCTAAGTCGCCTGAAATGATAATGAACTATGTGTCGTGCCACGACGATATGTGTCTCACCGACAAACTTCGCACATCGATGCCTGAGGAAAACGATTCAGTGCGTCAGCGCGTTGCACGCTTGGCTCAGACAATCGTGTTCACTTCGCAGGGCACTCCGTTTATGTTTGCCGGCGAGGAGATTTTCCGCGACAAGAAAGGTGTGCACAACTCGTTCTGCTCGCCAGACTCAATCAATGCAATCGATTGGAATCTCAAGCAGCAAAACCGCGAGCAGTTTGACTACTACCGCAACCTCATTGCTCTCCGCAAGGCTCATCCTGCGTTCCGAATGACCAATGCTACTGACATAGCCCACAACATCGTGTTTGACAACCTTAAAGGTGATTGCCTCGTTGGTTATACCATCAAGAACAATGCCAACGGTGACGAGTGGAAAGAAATCAAGGTGGTGTTCAACGGCAACGACAAGGATGTGACTGTCAATGTGGCTAAAGGCAACTGGACTATTGTGGCTGCCGACGGCAAACTCGACAAAGACGGACTTGGCAAGGCAAAAGGCGGAAAGATGACAGTGGCATCGCGCTCTGCTTTGATTCTTGCAAGATAATTTGAAACTCTATGAGCAACGACGATAAACTCCCGGTAACGCTCAATATAGCAGGCGAGCAACTAAAAACTGTAATCAACCGCGCCGACGAAGAAAGCATTCGGCGGATTGAGAAAGAGGTCACTGCTCTTTTCGACCGCTGGCGCATAGCCTCGCCGATGCGGTCGAAGCAGCAAGTGCTTGCTATGGTGGCATTCCAGTATGCCAAACTCTACCACGACCAGTTGGAGACGGGGCAGGGCAGAGAAGCGTCGTTGCGCAGTTTTATAGAGCAGTTTGAGAAGAGGCTTGATAAGATTGTGCTGGACGTGTAGATTATTTTGCTGAAAGCATGAAATTATTGGCTGAAAAATTTCATTAATTCAAAATTAATTTCTTACTTTTGTAAAAATTTGGTTCAGAATGGCTGAAAGTTTGTCGGAAATTTTTGAACGATTGCTTGCCAAACAGCAAATTCTTCTTGAACGCTATTATGT
>CAVAPE010000003.1:0-23959 GCA_963590405.1 Eubacterium sp. CAG:180
CCCATAACTCCAGAATTAGCTTTTAAGATAGAAGCAGCTACGGATACTAAGGCTTATATTTGGGTTGAACTTCAAACCCAATATAACTATTGGACTGCCAAGAAAAGCAAAAAACTCTCCGTCCTATTAGACCAAATACGCAAGTCTGCTGCGGTACTTTAGACGGGTTACAATAAAATTCAAATAATTGAAAAGAATAGAACGTATGGCTGATAGCGTTGACAAAGAAAGGGCGATTCGTGTTTCTCGATCCGCCCTATGACAGTGAGTTCAGCACATACTACGGCTCTTTAAAATAAAAGAACTGTGGCTAATTGCGTGAATTTTTCACGTGAAAAATTCACGGATTTGAAAAAATAGTTATTATCTTTGTGCTGAAATTGGACGCAATCCATCAAGAACGTGTAAAACCAGATGTAAAAACCCTAAATTTCAGGCATTATGTTACTCCGACTGATTATAAAAAATTTTCTTTCGTTTGACGACGAAGTTCAGTTTGATATGTTCCCGAACATGAAAAGGACACAGATGGCAAATCACATATATACGGATTTATGCGATGTACCAGTGCTTAAGCAAGCAGCCATCTATGGGCAGAATGGAGCGGGAAAGTCAAATCTGGTTAAGGCTCTTGAGTTCATTAGGGCTTTTGCATTGGATAAAGATTTTGTCAGGAATGTCGAGATTGACAAATACTTTTATCTGCTGAAGGATAATGTCGACAATGAACCGATGTCATTGTCGGTAGAGTTTGAGTACAATAAGCGTTTTTTTTTCTATGAGATAGAGCTTGGCGCTGACAAGGTTGTTAAAGAAGGACTTTACGAGTCGTTTCCAAAGGATGAAAGGCTGGAACTGGTTTATGAGCGCAAAGATAGGGAAGTCACATTTGCCAAGGGTGTGGATTCTGCCATTATGGATGCCATTAAAAACCTTCTGGTCAAGAATCCGATGTCTTCATTGATGGCTTTGAATGGCGAGTTTCCGATTGTTGCTGATGAAAGATGTGCTTTGGCAGCCAATTGGTTTAAGGTGCAACTTGAGATTATCGGTGTGCATACATTCTTGCCTACATTGATAGAATTGCTCCGCGACAACAAGCCAATGATGGAGTTCGTTAAAGGTCTTGTGCACTGTCTGGGCGTTGGCGTAAATGCCATGAATCTCCAAGAAACAGACTTCGACAGTTGGGCAAAACAGCATATCGCAATTGCCAAGAATTTGCCCGGCGATATGGAGCAAGTGAAGTCAATGTCGTTAAGTGCCAATAGCACGCCAGTCCTCTCCATCAATATAAAGGACGGTGTGCGTAAGGTTTACCAACTCATCTTCGACAATGTGGGAAAGAACGGTTTTGTGGGACGACTTGATACGAGTATGCAATCTGACGGTACGCTCCGAGCACTTACATTGTTGCCAGCTCTGTATTATGCCTGCAAGTTGGGTAAAACGGTCGTTGTCGACGAGATTAACTGCTGCCTTAGCCCAACTATGGTAAAAGGTATTGTGGAATATTTTGCCAAGACCAATGGCACAAATGGTCAGTTGATATTCACCACACACGACAATCAGTTGCTTGACGAGAAAAACATACTCCGTTCAGATGAGATATGGTTCGTGGACAAGCGCGAGGGTGCTTCTGTGCTTTATTCTCACAATGATTTCAAAGAGCATCATACCATTTCACCCTATCGTGGTTACAAAGAAGGTCGTTACGGAGCTATTCGTTTTGTTAATCTGATGGAATACAATGCCCAGTAAAAGAAAACTGTCATACACAAGGCCAACCAAGACGCTTGACTTGATGCCAAAACTTAATGAGGAAAAATACCTCATAGAGGGGCGCGATGTCGTTCTGCCAGCAGTGCTGCATCAACCAAAAGGCTATGAGAAAACGGATGGTGTAATGTCATATAGCATCATCTGCGTCATATCAGGCGGTGAGAAAAGAGAACGTGACTTTTTGCTGACATTGATCCGTCAGCAAGACCTGCATTCTTTGAGGGTGGCGTTCATTTCTAAGGAGGGGCAAGGGCTTCAGCCATATCAGATGCAGGAGCAATGGGTGGAAATCCAAAAGCACAAGACGGTTGTTGTTGACGGCGTGGCTTTTCACTTGGATGAAATGGATGAAGTGTTTTTGTTGTCGGATGTGGACGAATTTTATGACCAACTGTTAAACATTCAGAAGAGCCATAGCGAGAAAGACCACGGTCAATGGATAATTAGCAACCCATGTTTTGAGATTTGGCTCTATTACTGCTTCTGCAACAATCCAGAGGATGACTTAGTGGGCATTGAGTCGCTTGCTCCCAACAAACGCAGTCAAGAGTTGAAGAAGTTGGGACATACAGTGGTTGCTGGTGGTTTGAACTCGCTTAAGGCTTTCGAGCATATGCAGGAGGGAATAGCCCATAGCATCAGCCATTATGCAGAAGACAGCAACGCCATCCCCATCTTGTATGCAACTCAGATGCACAAAATGGCCCAATTCCTGATTGACACTATGAACCAAAATCGTAGCGAGTACGATGAATTTTTAAGGCGGAAACAACGAGAGAGACAAGAATGGCGTAAAGCGATGGGGAAATAACCGCTTGTTCCGTATTTGAAAAACACAGTTCGCAAACAGGCACGAATTGCACCTTATAATAGTCTTACATTTGCACCGATTTTGAAAAGAGCAATGAATATGAAGACTATTACAAAAACGATTTTCGGCTTGGGCGTGGCGATAGGCTGCTCCCTATTGACAATCTCCTGTCAGCAAAAGAAGCAGGAGACAGTAGCGAAGACCGACTACAAGACAATGACCGTGACCCGTAGCAATCTCAACACTGAGACTTCCTACTCGGCCTCCATCAAAGGACGGCAGGACATCGATATCTATCCGCAGGTGTCGGGCAAAATCGTGCGTCTGTGTGTAAAGGAGGGCGACAAGGTGAGCAAGGGTCAACTGCTTTTTGTCATCGACCAGGTGCCCTATAAGGCTGCGCTCAACACGGCTCTCGCCAACGAGCGTCAGGCAGAGGCAGCCCTCGCTACTGCCGAACTCACCTACACGAGCAACAAGGAACTGCTTGCGCAGAAGGTGATTTCAAACTATACTTTCAAGACGTCGGAAAACGCCTACCTTACGGCGCAGGCGCAGGTGGCGCAGGCACAGGCACAGGTGGTCGACGCCCGCAACAATCTGTCGTACACCGAGGTGTGCAGCCCATCGAACGGCGTGGTTGGCGTGTTGCCTTACCGTATCGGTGCCCTCGTAGGCCCGAGTATGGCAAAGCCGCTCACTTCCGTTTCCGACAACTCCGAGATGTACGTATACTTCTCCATGACCGAGAAGCAACTGCTCAGTTTTGTGCGCCAGTATGGCTCCAAGGACAATGCGTTGAAGAACATGCCTGAAATCTCGCTGCAACTCGGCGACCAGTCGCTCTACAACCACAAAGGCAAGGTGGAAAGCATCAGCGGCGTGATTGACTCGCAGACAGGCACGGTGAGCATCCGTGCGGTGTTTCCCAACAACGAGCGCCTGCTCAACAGCGGCGGCTCAGGCAACGTGCTGATACCGTCGACGCTGACCAACGTCATCCTTATCCCACAGGCAGCCACCGTGCAGCAGCAGGACAAGCGCATCGTGTACAAGGTGGTCAACGGCAAGGCTGTGTCGCAGATTGTTGAAGTGTCGCAGATCAAAACTGCCAATGAATATGTAGTGTCGAGCGGTTTGAAACCGGGAGATGTTATCGTTGCCGACGGCGCAGGACTTGTGCATGAAGGCGACATCGTGAAATCTCAAAAATAACGACGACTATGAAAGGCAACATATTTATCAAAAGACCAGTAATGGCCATCTGCACCGCGGTGCTCATCGTGATGGTCGGATTGATTTCGCTCTTCGAACTTCCGGTGGAGCAGTACCCAGACATCGCGCCGCCAACGGTGATGGTGTCTGCCACCTACACCGGTGCCGATGCCGATGCGGTGATGAAGAGTGTGATTATGCCGCTGGAGGAGAGTATCAACGGTGTGGAGGACATGATGTATATCACCTCGACCGCTACCAACTCCGGCTCGGCTGAAATCAAGGTGTATTTCAAGCAGGGCACCGACCCCGATATGGCAACCGTCAACGTGCAGAACCGCGTGTCGAAGGCGCAAGGCTTGCTGCCGTCGGAGGTTACGAAAATCGGTGTCACCACCCAGAAGCAGCAGAGTTCCTTCCTGCAAATCGGTACTCTCGTGAGCACCGACGGCAAGTATGACGAAACATTCCTTGCCAACTACCTCGACATCAGTGTGATTCCTGAAATCAAGCGTATCAATGGTGTCGGCGAGGTCGTCGAGTTGGGCGATACCTACAGTATGCGTATCTGGCTCAAGCCCGACATGATGGCGCAGTACCAGTTGCAGCCGTCGGACGTAACCGCAGTGCTCGGCGAGCAGAACATTGAGGCCCCTACGGGTTCGCTCGGTGAAGCGTCGAAAAACACCTTCCAATATACAATGAAATACCACGGCCGACTAAAGAGCGTGGAGGAGTTTGAGAACATGGTTGTCCGCTCCAACGCCGACGGGTCGGTGCTCCGTTTGAAGGATATAGCCACAGTGGAACTGGGTCGCTTGTCGTACAGTTTCAAGGGTAACGTAGACACGAAGCCAGGTGTGACCTTCCTTACCTTCCAGGTGGCAGGTGCCAACGCTACCGAGGTGAATGCCAGCATTTCCGCAAAACTCGAAGAGATGTCGAAATCGCTGCCAAAGGGTTGTGAGTTTGTTCAGATGCAGAGTTCCAACGACTTCCTCTTCGCTTCAATCCACAATGTGGTTGAAACCCTCGTTATTGCAATCATCCTCGTGATTTTGGTGGTTTACTTCTTCCTTCAGGACTTCAAGAGCACCCTCATCCCGTCCATTTCGATTATCGTCAGTCTGGTGGGCACATTTGCCTGCCTGCAGATAGCGGGATTTAGTATCAACATCCTTACGCTCTTCGCCTTGGTGCTTGCCATCGGTACGGTGGTCGACGATGCCATTGTGGTGGTTGAGGCAGTGCAAGCCAAGTTTGATGTTGGCTACACGTCGCCCTACATTGCCACCCGTGATGCGATGCACGACATCAGTATGGCTGTGGTTTCCTGTACACTGGTGTTTATGGCTGTGTTCGTGCCAGTCTGCTTCATGGGCGGCACAACCGGTATCTTCTACACCCAGTTTGGCGTGACAATGGCAACGTCCGTGGGTCTGTCAATGGTTTCGGCCCTCACGCTCTGTCCGGCATTGTGCGCCATGATGATGCGTCCGTCGAAAGAGGGCGAAGTGAAGAAAGGCTTTGCCAGCAGAATCCGCGCAGCCTACAACGCCTCCTATAAGGCAGTGTTTGCCCGCTACCGCAGCGGCGTGATGTTCTTCATCCACCACCGTTGGCTGGCATGGACAAGTCTCGGCGTGGCAGTCGTGGCACTCGTCTACCTTATGACCACCACCAAGACCGGCTTCGTGCCGCAGGAGGACCAAGGCGCAATCATGGTGCAGGTGAGCACCTCGCCGGGTAGCACCCTCTCCGAAACAAACAAGGTGATGGACCGCGCAGCCGCAATCCTCAAGAAAGTGCCTGAGGTTGACCACTTCAGCCAGGTTGCCGGCTACGGTATGATTTCCGGACAAGGCACGTCCTACGGCTCAATCATCGTGAAACTTAAGACCTGGGACGAACGTAAGGGCAAGGAGCACCACATCGACAACGTGATGGCACGCCTCAATGCCGAATTTTCCAAGATTAAGGAAGCACAAGTGTTTAGTTTCCAGACGGCAATGATTCCAGGCTATGGTATGGGTAACTCCATCGAACTCCACATGCAGGACAAGACCGGCGGCGACTCGAAGGTGTTCTACCAGAACGTGATGAAGTTCATCGCCGAACTCAACAAGCGTCCGGAGATTGCCACCGCCTACACCTCCTACAATATGAGTTTCCCACAGATTTCGGTAAATGTCGATGCTGCGAAGTGCAAGCGTGCTGGAATTTCACCGTCGACGGTGCTCGACGCACTCGGCACCTACTGTGGTGGCTCCTACGTTTCCAACTACAACGAGTTTGGTAAGGTTTACCGTGTGATGCTTCAGGCATCGTCACAGTTCCGCCTCGACAAGCACGCCCTTGAGAACATGTTTGTGCGCAACGGCGACGAGATGGCATCGCTCAGCGAGTTTGTCACTCTGAGCGACATCGTAGGCCCTGAGCAGGCTACCCGTTTCAACCTCTACAGCAGTATTCAGGTGAACGTCAACGCCGCCGACGGCTACTCTTCCGGCGAGGCACAGCAAGCCATCAAGGAAGTGTCAGAACAAGTGATGCCCACCGGCTACAGTTACGAGTACGGCGGCATGGCGCGTGAGGAGTCGAAAAGCGGCGGCTCAGGTTCAATCTTCATCTACGCCGTCTGCGTGGTGCTCATCTACATCATCATGGCGTGCCTCTACGAGAGTTTCCTCATCCCGTTGGCAGTCATCCTCTCCGTGCCGTTCGGCTTGATGGGTAGTTTCCTCTTCGCCCGACTGTTCGGACTTGAAAACAACATCTATCTGCAAACCGGTCTCATCATGCTCATCGGACTTTTGGCAAAGACAGCCATCCTGATTACCGAGTATGCCGTAGAGCGTCGCCGCGCCGGCATGGGCATCATTGCCTCCGCCATCTCCGCAGCACAAGCCCGTCTGCGTCCAATCCTTATGACGGTGCTCTGTATGGTGTTCGGTATGCTCCCGCTGATGTTCTCTACTGGTGCTGGTGCAAACGG
Organism: Eubacterium sp. CAG:180; assembly: GCA_963590405.1. Lineage (GTDB taxonomy): Bacteria > Bacteroidota > Bacteroidia > Bacteroidales > Muribaculaceae > Limisoma. The sequence goes on from CAVAPE010000003.1 coordinate 6,804, forward strand.
CAACAGTTCGCTGGGCACCGGTGTGGTAGGCGGCTTGCTGATAGGCTCACTCGCCCTCATCTTCGTGGTGCCAGTGTTCTACATCGTGTTCGAATACCTGCAGGAGAAGGTGCGCAAGCCCTACCACGAAGAGCCTGACTACGAGATGCAGCAGGAAATAGCGAAATCCGACGAGGAGAAGCGTCTCGCCGGCAAACTTCAAAGCAACAAGCAATGATTACGACAATGAAAAAGACTATCATAACAGCCGTCATCGCTGCTACTTTGAGCAGCTGCGGCATCTACTCAAAATATGAGCCCATCGTCGAGGTTCCCGACCAGTTGTACGGCGACAAGGACAGCGTGCTGTCGCTCCAGGCTGCGCCCGACTCCATTCTTACGGTCACCGCCGCCGCCGACACACTGAGTTTCGGCGCTCTCGACTGGCACGAGATTTTCACCGATGCTCTTCTCCAAGACCTTATCAATAGGGGACTGGAGCAGAACACCGACTACCAGTCGGCTGCCTACCGCGTGGAGGAGGCAAGTGCCACCCTTCAGGCAGCCAAACTGGCATTCCTGCCGTCGTTTGCTCTGGCACCACAGGCAGGTGTGACCAGTTTCGACAAGGGCAAGGCTACGCAGACCTACTCCGTGCCCCTCAACATGAGTTGGGAGATCGACATCTTCGGCAAGATGCGCAACGCCAAGCAACAGGCAAAGGCACTCTACGCCAAGAGCATAGATTACCGTCAGGCAGTGCGCACGCAACTGATTGCCAACATAGCCAACACCTACTACACCCTCGGCACTCTCCGCGAGCAGCACCAACTGTCGGTGGAGACTGAAGAGGCGTGGAAAGAGACTCTGAAGTCGGCACAGGCGCTGATGAATGTGGGCAGATACAACGAGGCAGCCGTCGACCAGATGGAGGCGGCAATGCATCAGGTACACACCTCGGTGCTCGACCTTGAGCAACAGATTTCGCAGACGGAAACCGCCATGTCGCTGCTCCTCGGCGAAACGCCGCGGCACTATGCCACAAGTAGCGAGTTGTCGCTCTCCGTGCCGGAAACCATCTCGGTGGGAGTGCCTCTGCAGATGCTCTCGTCCCGTCCCGATGTCCGTGCGGCGCAACGCACCGTGGAGTCTGCGTTCTATGGCGTGAACCAAGCGCGTGCCAACTTCTATCCGTCGCTCACGCTGAGCGGTACGGTGGGGTGGACCAATAATGTGGGTGCAATCATCGCCAACCCAGGCAAGTTGCTCGCTTCCGCAGTGGGCGCGCTGACGGCTCCGCTCTTCACCCGCGGTCAGAACATGGCTCAACTGAAAATAGCCAAAGCACAGCAGGAAGAGACTAAACTGGCGTTCACCCAGACGCTCCTCAATGCTGGCAAGGAGGTGAACGACGCCCTGACCGGCTGCCAGACGGCTATGGATAAAGATTCATCGATAACGGCGCAGGTGAAATCCCTTGAAAGCGCACTCCGAAACACGACACTGCTGATGGATTATGGCAACAACACATATCTCGAAATCCTTACCGCGCGCCAGTCGCTGCTGAGCGCGCAACTCACTCAATCAGCAAATAAATTGACCCTCGTCCAAAACCTTGTAAATCTCTATCAAGCCTTGGGAGGAGGCGAAGAAAAGCAACCTTTATAATCATTAACCTTTTCAAAAGCGTCGGTTACATTTCTCTCATACTAATTTTCATACCTAAAGAGTAATCGATGAATTTCTTGGGGGGCGCAACGCGTGGTGCGGTGCGTCCTTCTTTTTTGTGGCTACTTCGCATTTTGCTATGCTACTGAGCACGGAATTCCGTAGGGGTCATGCCCGTGTTTTTCTTGAAATAGCGCGAGAAAAACGACTGGTCGGGGAAGTTGAGGTCGAAGGCAATGTTCTGCAACGGCTCGTCGGTGGTGCGCAGCAAAATCTTGATTTCCTGGATGCAGCGGTTGTCTACAAAGTCCTTCACCGTCTTGCCCGTCTGGTTGCGCACAATGGCTGACAGGTAGCGGTTGCTGATGCAGAGGCGGTCGGCGTAGAACGCCACGTCGCGCTGTCGCGAGGCATTCTCGTGCACAAGCGTGAGGAAGCGCATAAACAGGTGCTCCTGATTGCTGATGCCCTCCGTGTTGCGCGGTGTAATCTGGTTCTTGCAATGGTCGTACTGGTCGAGGTAGAAGCACTGTATCAGCAACTTGGCTTTCTGCATGCTGTGCTCCTGGTCGCTATTTTCGAGCATGTACCCCGCGGTGGTTATCAGGTTGCGGATATACGCCACGTCGTCCATCGGGGGAGTGTGTGCTGGGTATTCGGTGAGAAACCCGAAATATGCTGGCTCAAAACGGCTTGTGAGTTCTTGGGTGATGGCCTGCGACAGGGTGAAGCCCGACACTGTGAAGTCGTCGCTCTGCTCCGTGCATCGGGAAAAGCTCGACGGCGGCAGCATCAGTAACTGGTTCGCGCTCAAGTCGTACTGACGGAAGTCGATCTCAATCCTTGCCGTGCCAGCCAGTACGAGCATCATTGCCATGTCGGCGTTTTTCTCCAGGCAGCCCACCGCAAACGGCTGCCTAAGTTCGAGGCTCACCGTTATGCCCCCACTGCTCACCTTCCTGCTCTCGCTGTCCGCACTCATTTTTGTCAGTTTTTTGTCCTTTTTTATGGCGTTTTGACCCTGCTTTTTGACTGCTTTTTTACGCTGTTTCGCTAATTCGCTGAAAGTCTTGATTTTAGAAGTATTTCTGCAACTTTTTTCCAGGTTTTCGGGGGTGAATTTACAACTTTTTTCCAGGTTTTGGGGGGTAAATCTGCAACTTTTTTCCAGCAATGGGCAAAAAAGTCCCAGCTCGGGTTGCGAGCGCGGGACTTATGTGGGGGGAGCAAAGACTTTGCTATTTCTTGATGATAACCTTTTGACCTCCGATGATGTAGGTGCCGTTGGCGAGGCTCGTCTTAGCATCAGCCGGAAGGATTTGCTTTGCTATCACCTTGCCATCGAGAGTGTAGACATCAACCGGTGTGTTGTTGTCGGCTTCAATATCATCGACGCCAGTGAAACGCTGGTAGACTGGGCTGAGAGCCTCGTAGGATGTCCACTTGCCTTCGCATGTGGCAGTCACCTTCATGCGGAACTGGTATGTCTTGCCGTCTGCCGGGATGGTGATTTGCTGCATGCCGTAAGCCTCTGGCAGGAACTTTGTTGCTTCTACAAATTCGCCTCCGTTGATGGAGTATTCGATTGTAGTCTTGTCGGCACACATCTCGTAGAGGTCGCGGTTGAACATATAGCCGATGGTAGGCTTGTATGTGTTGGTCTGCTCGTCGTAGTCGTCGGTGATTTTGCCAGCCAGTTCGAAGCGGACCACCTGTGGGTCGTAGTTGATTTCGATAGTGTCGTATGCCTCAGCATAGTATGTAACCGTTTCGTCACCATAGTTGCGCATACCCTGATAGCGGAAGATGTACTTGTGGTAGCCAGGGAGAATTGTTGAAATCTTGCCCGAGTCAGACCCCTTGTAGCCAGCGCCAGAGATGCCTTGTTTCCATGTCTTGCCCTCGTCAACGCTGTAGTCAACCTCGATTTTGTTGATAAAGTCGGTGTAAACCTCGGGGCACGACCACTCCAAAAAGGCTGTGTATGTACCGTTGCTCGGCTCGAAGTTGTCGCGCATCGAGGTTACGCGGAACTCGGTATCGCAAGTCCTTAGTTCGCACGTCTGCGGTTCGCAGCGGAGTGATTTTTCTGCATCGTAGAGCGGTGCATACTGGTCTTTAAGATGCACGATGCCTTTTACTTCGACCATCTTCTTGGTGATGTCGCCCACTCTGATGAACGAGTTGCCGCTTGACTTGTCGGAGGTGAGCACCTGAGTGTACTCGCTGCCGTCGTCGTAGCGTGCTACGAACTCAACGTGGTCAAACACTTCGTCGTTGAAACCATCGCTACGCCATGTGAGCCAAACGCGATAGTCGTTTTTCTCCGGAAAATATGTAGGGTACTCCAGCGTCAGGTAAAGGTTGCCAGTAATGTACCAGTCATTGGTCCATTTCTTCACTGCGTCAGAATTGATGTCGTCGGTGTGCTTCCAACTAACATAGTCGGCAGACTGGCGGTTTTTCACCTTTATAAAATGGGTAGAGCCGTCGTTAAGAAACTCCTGGTTGCAGTACACGTCGTAATCTCTATCCAAATGATAGACAATGTTGTGGTTGAATACCCCGACAGAGCCCGAAATGCGGTAATCCCATTTTGAAGTGTTGTCGATAAACCACATTGTTTCGGCTTTATATGCTGGGAAATAACTGCCGTCGAACACATGTCCCCAGATTTCATAACCCTCATTGTTTGTCCCCAACAAAGAGTAGTCGGTGTACATTCTTTCGCCGTAGCGCTGTGAGTTGCATTGCTTCACGAATGTTGCGTGATAAGTGTTTTCTGTTTCGCGAGCATAAGAGGAAATCGAGGTGGAGAACATTGCTGCCAAAGCAACCAGTCCAACAAATAAATTCTGCTTCATAGTCGAAGAAGTTTAGAAGTGAGAAAATCGGTTGTTAAACTCTATGTTTTTATGACGACAGAAATGCCGTAGGGTTTACTGTTAATTTTGTTAAATCCCGATTTTTAACAATTACGCTGCGGCAATGATGCACGCCCCGAAGCAGTTGACTCTGTGATTGCAAAAATATGTATGGAAAACATAAATAATGTTGAAACGCACAAAATAAAGCATCGCAAATCGTGGCAAATCCCTTGAAAAAGGTTAAGTTTGTAACGGAAGAAAAGATGCAATTAACGTCTTTTTAGCCTGCGAAATCGCTTTTTTAGGCGATATTTATTGGCTATTGTTAAAAACAAAGGATAGAGTTACGCGAACTAACTTTAAAAGACTTAAAATTTAACATTTCCATAAAAACGACGAGAGAGAATAAACCTATTATAAAACTAACAAACTGTAATTATGAAGAAACAGCTAATGCTACTGTTGTTTTCCGTCTTTGCGGTTTTGGGCTACGCCCGCACGGTGACCGGTGTGGTTACGTCGGCGAGCGACAAAGAGCCTGTCATAGGCGCATCCGTACAGGTGCAGGGCACCACGCGCGGAGCGTCGACCGATTTTGATGGAAAATACACATTAGAGGTGCAGGACAATGACGTCCTGGTTGTTACCTACGTTGGCATGACCCCACAGAAAGTAAAGGTGGGCGGTCGCGACGTGGTGAACGTTGTGCTCCAGGAGAACTCACAGGTTCTCAACGAGGTCGTAGTGACCGCGATGGGGCAGACCCAAGAAAAGAAGAAACTGAACTTTGCCGTTCAGTCGCTTAACTCCGACGACGTGTCGGCAGGCCAGAGCGCCAACTTTGCAAACAGTCTGCAAGGTAAGGTGGCAGGTTTGCAGGTGTCGACCGGTGGTAGTTCGCCTAACGGCTCTACTCAGGTGATTATCCGTGCCATCTCGTCAATCAACACCTCGCAAAGCAACGAGCCATTGGTGATTGTCGACGGCATGCCTATCCGTGGTAGCGGTTCGAGCCTCGGCGACCTCAACCCTAACGACATCGAGAACATGAGTGTGCTCAAGGGCGCAGCCGCTTCTGCCCTCTACGGTCAGGAGGCAGCCAACGGTGTGATTATGATTACCACCAAGCGCGGCCAGGAAGGCTCGATGCAGGTAACTGCAAGCGGTGGCTGGGAAATTTCCAACGCCATCCACACACCTAAGATCCAAAACCAGTTCCAGGCTGGTGGCGGTGGCTTCTATTCGCGCAACGCATCAAGCGGCGGCTGGGGCTCATACCTCACGAGCGAGGATCGCGTCTACGACAATGTGGGCGACTTCCTCGGCACAGGTTTCCTCCAGAAATACGACCTTTCGCTCTCTGGCGGTAGCAAGAAATTTAACGCCTATGCTTCGGCAAGTTACATGAACAACCAAGGTATGGTGCCAAAGGACTACAAGAACCGCTTGAGCGTGTTCGTAAAGACCGACTTCAAGCCGTCTGAGCAAGTCAATGTGCAACTCTCTGCTAACTTCGTCAACTCCAAGAGCCGCGGCTTCGGTAACAGCATGTCGTCGATCTACTCATGGCCTATCAACAAAAACATGTCGGACTACGCCACTAAAGAAGGCCGTCCGAACTGGTGGGCACTCTACGACAACTGGGACGACACCGACCTGCTCAACGATGCCAGCCGCATCACGGCAACCGTGTCTCCTTACTACGGTCGCTACTACGACAAGAGCGAGACAGAGGCAACCCGTATGATCATCAACGGTCAGGTAAGTTACGAGCCAATCAAGGACCTCGTGTTCACAGGCAAAATCGGTTACGATAAAGGTTACTCCAACTATGAGTCGTACACCGTGCCTCGTTTCGTTAACTCCGACTTCCAGGACCCAGAAAGCGAAGCATTCTCCAAGTATCAGTATAAATTCGGTGCCTACTCGTTCCAGCCTTCAAACAGCTCACAACTCACGGCACAGATTATGGGTACCTACAAGAAAACATTCGCTGAGGACTACAACCTCAACGTACTCGTAGGTGCTGAATACAAGGAAAACAAAAGCCTTTCGGCTCAGATGGCAGGTCAGCACTTCCTCTTGGAAGGCGACTTCTACAGTTTCATGAACACTGACGCCAGCCTCTTCACAACAAGTACTGGTACAGACTACAACATGTCGTTGTCACACACAAGCAAGAACAAGTTTGGCTACTTCGGCGAACTTCGCTTCGACTACAAGGGCATGGCACAAGTGTCGGTTACAGGCCGCTACGACGGTTCGTCGACACTGAAGCAGGTTGACTGCACATATTTCTATCCATCGGTAACAGCCGGTGTGATTTTCTCTGAATTGTTCAAAATCAGCAACAAGTGGTTCTCCTATGGTAAAATCCGCGGCAACTGGGCAAAGGTTGGTAAGGACGCACCGTCGTACCGCTTCACCACTGCCTACAAGAACTGGGAAGTGTTCCCTGACGGCGGTTGGGGCGTAGACGCTACGACAGCCGTAGCCAACGTGCTCGAACCAGAGATGACAAGTTCGTGGGAAATTGGTGCTGACTTGCGCTTCTTCGACTCACGCACCCGTTTGGATGTGGCATGGTACTCTACTACCGTCGACAACCAGATTGTGCAAGTGCGCGTGTCGCCTACATCAGGTACAATCCTCCAAACTCGCAACGAGGGTTCTATCGAGAACAAAGGTCTTGAAATCACTTTGGGTCAAGACATCATCCGCTCGAAGGACATCACTTGGAGCGTGAACGCCAACTTCTCGTTCAACCGCGGTAAGGTGGTTTCGTTGCCAGAAGGCGTATCGGAAATCCAGGGCGGACAGTACGGCGACATCTTCGCTTCTGCCTACCTCAACGGTTCGACCACGGCAATCTCAGGTAAGGACTACCAGCGCACCGACGATGGTCAGATTATCTGCGACGAGTCAGGCTATCCACTCATCAACCCAGCCAAAGGTAACCTCATCGGTAACCGCGAGCCTAAGTTCCTCCTCGGTCTCGGCTCCAACTTCCGCTGGAAAGACCTCACTGTAGGCTTCCTCATCGACGGTCGTTGTGGCGGTGACGTGGTCAACGTGACACGCCGCGGTCTCAACAGCAACGGTATGGAATCACTGCTGACCAAGTACCGTAGCCACGAAGTGCTCGTGAAGGGCGTTGTGAAGCAAGCCGACGGCACTTATGCGCCAAACACCAACCCGGTTATCTTCGACAGCAACTTCGTAAATAACTACTACAATGCCGTTTCTTCAAACTTCATCGAAGATGGCTCTTACATCCGCTTGAGTTATGTGACAGTGGGCTACGACCTCTCTCGCTTCCTCGCGAAGAAGTGCCCTCTTAAAGGCTTGAAGGTATCGGCAACAGGCCGCAACCTCTTCCTCCTCACCAAATACACCGGTACCGACCCACAAATCCTTGCCGGCACAGGCGGTGGTACAGGAGCTGCAGGCATCGACAACTACAGTGTGCCAACTGCACGCAGTTTTAACTTCTCACTTACTGCTACATTCTAAAAACGGGAAAAGAGTATGAACAAACTAAAAATAATGGCAATGTCGCTGCTCATCGGTGCCCTCGGCACCAGTTGTGCCGACATGCTCGACGATAACGTCAATCCCGACAAGTCGCGCGGCATCACCGCAGAGACTGGTCTGCCAACCATAGTCTACTATGCGGCACAGACCAACTACGACCATGCCGAATACTACATCTATCTGTCGCAGTGCCTCACCACAACAGGCAAGTCGTCGACAGGAGCCTACGGCTACAAGAGCGGCTGGGAATTTTTGACAATGAACCGCCACCCGCAGTGGCGCCGCCACTTCTACGACATTGGCCGCAACGTCAATGAACTTATCACCAATGCCGAGAAGGTTGGCTCACCTAACTACACGCTGATTGCGCGCACCATCCGCTTGATGTCGACGCAACTCACCACCGACGCTTTCGGCGATATGCCTTTGAGCAACGCCTACAAGTCGAACTCACCGACCTACGACACTCAGGAGAGCATCTACAAATGGATGTTTGACGAGTGCGACCAGTTGGTGAAGGACTTCGAAAATAAGGACTACACTGAAGCCCCAGGCAACCAGAACATCACCCAGAAGATTGACCGCGTTTATGCTGGCGACCTCAACAAGTGGAAAGGTCTGGTCTACGCCATCAAGGCTCGTCTGTTGCTCCGCAACATTCCTAACGTCAACACATCGTCAGCCGTTTGCGACCAGATTATCGCTGCTGCCGACGAGGCAATCAAGATTTGGCAAGCCACACCGACCTACGGTACATTCTTCGGCTGCGAGCCGCGCTACAACTTCGACGGCGGCACACAACAGCAGAACTGCCCATGGAGCGAGGCTCAGCCAGTGATCAACTCTTGGGAGTCGCGTGCCAACCTTCTCACAGCAGCCGTTCCTTCTAAGTTTATGCTTGCCGACATCATGGGCGTGTTCAACCAGGGCAACGCTACCGATGAGGGTAAATTCGTGACACGCCGCGGCTATGCCGACGACCCACGTGCAGCACTCCTTTTCACTCCGCGTACAGGTCCTATCTCAGCAACTAATACTGAGACCACAGCCTACAAATTGCGCTGGCTTGAAAACAACATCGGTGTGCCTAACTCAAAATTCACTGCTACAGCCTATCCAAACCTCTACACAGGCGCTTATGCCGGCTCAACCGACGCTTATGTGCCTTTGTTCACAATGGAAGAACTCTACTTCATCAAGGCAGAGGCTTACTATTGGAAGGGTGACAAGGCTAAAGCCTGCGAATTGGCAAAAGAGGCTACCCGCTTCAACATCGAGCGCCATTTGGAAGCATTCCAGAAGAAATATCCAGAAGTGATGTTCCCAGGCAACATGCTTGCCACTGGCTATACCAAACTCGATGCCCGCGACAAGGAAGGCGAGTTTGCTTATTCAAGATACTATTGGGACGCTATCGTTGACGCATTCCTCGACGATGCTACAATGCCTGAGAAGAACGCCGAAGGCAAGACCAACCCTCAGCGCGTGAGAGGCGTAACCGACTCAAACACCAAGGGTAACCACCACTGGTTCTTCAACCCGTCGGAATTCTCATTGAGCGACCTGATGGAGATGAAGTATGTGGCAATGTACATGCAGCCAGAGCAATGGACCGACATGCGCCGTTACCACTATAGCAACAACCGCAACAACTACGGTATCGGTTCGAGCCAGGAAATTGTCTATCCGAAACTCCGCCGCCCGTACAACCTCTATTCTCCATACTGGATTGACGGTTTGACCGACACCCAGAAAGAGAACACCTGGATCCAGCGCATCAACTACGACCCAGAAACAGAGGAGAAGTACAACAAGAGCGAACTTGAGCGTCTCGGCGCATACAAGAACTACGAGTGGCTTCGCCAGCCTATGATCTGGTCGCAGGCTGCCGGTGTGCGCACTTCGCTTACAGGCAATTGATTGTTTAACCAAAACAGACATTTAAGTTATGAATTTGAAATATAAATTAGGAGCCACTGCTCTCGCTGTGATTGCCTTGACCTCCTGCGAAACCAACGACCCGTTCAGCGACATCGTCGAGCCGGGACAGCCGGTGCCTACGGTCACCTGGTCGGTTGGTAGCACGGTGGCAAACGCTGGCGACAGCATTGAAATCACTGGCAAGTACTACACCGACAAGGACCACACTCCCGACCACTCTGAGGTTTGGGAAACAGTGGTGCTCAACGAGTCGGCTGCCGCTACTGTCGGTTTGACCTCAAGTTTGAAGTACACTCAGACCACTACCGTAAGCGACACCGTCCGCACGTCGATGTCGGCATCGTTCCCTCATTCACAGGCTGTGTGGAACGGTCATGAATGGCAACTCGATGCCAAAATCCCTACTTCGCAGACTTTGAAGTCGGTGAAATGGGCAACTCCAGAGGAGTGGGATCAGAAGAAATTCGACTCTTACTATCCATCGGATTTCAAACAGACATTTGTTGACAAGGTAATCGACTACCTGACAAAGGACAACACCTACTACGCCGACCTTCGCCGCGTGTATGTCAACTATGCGTTTACCGAAGAGCAAATCAAGAGCGTCATTGCCAACTATCCTTCGCTCGACCAAACCGTCCTTGGCACACTCGTGCTGACTGAGACTGCCGACAAGAGCGACGTGTGGTTTGTTGACGCAACGACAGTTGCTGGAAAATACTACACTGAGATTGTCGACGGCAAGACCGTCTACCACGAAGTGCCAACATCGGAGGCTACCGATGCTTCGAAGAACTACTACGACGTCTACAAGTCGTCGCCTTGGGTGTTCTGCCGCTACGACGACAACACCGGTGGCGTGGTTACCGAGGTTAGAGATGCCTACATGCCAGTGTTCAAGGAACTCATCTCGCTGATTCCTTTCACTGAGTGGATTTACAACTCTTCCGACAAGAACTACAACGTGGACTTCACCCGCAGTTACCGTCTGAACCTCGTCTACAAGGTTTACGACACCAAGGGCAACGTGGGCTACACCACTGGCGAGTCGGGCATCAAGCAAATTGAGCTTAACTAATTAAAAACAGAAACGACAAATGAAAAGAATATTATTGAATATCAGCTTTATCGCAGCTCTGGTGATGATGGTGTCTTCATGTGTCGACCCGGATCCCGACTACAAGGATTTCCCGTCGAAGGATGTGGACTTCACCTACGCTGTCGCTGCGGGAGCCGATGGACAAGTGGAATATGGCATGGACTATTATGTGGTTTCCCACATCCAGTTCACCAACACTTCTGCTAAGCAGGGCAACTACACTTGGGACTTTGGCGACGGCACAACTTCGACAGAGACAAACCCTGTGCACAAATTTGACAAGGCAGGCACCTATCAGGTGAAACTCACCATCGACGGTGTCGGCTCGCGCACGTATCCTATCATGATCTACGACATCGCTCCGGTGCTGTCAATCAACAGCCAGTCGGCTGAGGTTTTGACCATCAACGATGTAGACGTAGATTTCAGCATCTTCCTGCCTAACCCTGAAAACAAGAAGGTGAAATACGAATGGACATTCCCCGACGGCACTCTCGATGCCAACGGCAACACTTTGACCTCGTTTGTTGGCTATGCCGACGAGACTGGCAAGGTGGAATATCCTGGCAAGGTGCACTTCAAGAACATCGGTTCGCAGCGCATCACCCTCAAGACCACCTTCGACGTTGACGGCGAAAACCGCCAACTCGAAGAGAGTTATGTAAACGTTCAAGTGGGCGCAAGCAAAGAGTATCAGACTCTCTACTACGCATCGCTCGGCGGCACAGTTCACGCTCTCAAACTCATCCCCGACAGCGAACTCCCTGAAGGCACAAAGAACCTTCCGTTCGACCTCGGCGTGAGCACAGGCAACATGCCGTTCAACCTCGTTCACTACCGTGATGCCGACGGTCAGGACTGGATTTACATCCTCGATGCTGGTAAGCAGTACACCTACGTTAACGACGCTGACGGCGTGCTCGGCGACGGCAAAATCACAGTGATGACAGCCGACGGCAAATCAGCCAACGTGTTTGTAACCAATGTAGGTCAGACAGCATTCAACGACCCATTCTTCGGCTGCGTTGACGGCACCGACCTCATCTACTCCGACCGTAACACCGGCTTGCGCAAGACGGCGCTCTCTACCCGTGGCGGCAAGGAAAGCAGCACCTACCTCGTGAAGAACGACCAGTTGGGCTACTACTCGCGCAGCATCGCCTACGGTGCCATCAGCACTACTATCCTTAAAGACTCTAAGGGTATGTACTGGTGGGGCAAGTGCTACAACGGCAACGGTATCCTCCGCTTCAAGTCGAGCGACATCGTGAGCGACTACAAGACAGCCTCTGAGCCTTATCCTGTAATCCTCAATGCCGTTAAGTTGAAAGCCTTCACCATCGACGAGGCTCGCAACGCCCTCTACGTATGGCGCTGGCAGGATGCCGACGGATTCTATGTATATCCGTTGCCAGCCGACAATGCCACTGTTGCTAAGGGCGACTTCACTAAGCAGTTCCTTATGACTGCCGATGCCATCAACTCAACTGCCGACGAAGGCGTCTACTGTACGCAGATGGCTCTCGACAACGAGACTGGTAATGTTTACTTCGGCTTCAACAAGGCTGCTGCCGATGCTTCGGCTTATGCAACAGGCTTGAAATACTACGACCCAACTGCCGGCAAGATTGTCAATGTGACTACTATTTCCGACAAAATCCTCGGTGTAGTGATCAATCCATACAAGTCGAAACTGTTCTAATCGGTTGTCGGCTTTGACGTAAAGACAATGGTTGCTTCTTTTCGCAAGTCGATGGAGGAGCAACCATTGCTTTTTGTAAAAACAGAAAAAAGAGATTAATATGGTAAAAAAACTTTTGGCAGCCTCGGCTGCCGTAATGCTGCTGGCAACGTCGTTTTCAGCCAATGCCCTGAAGCATGAGCAGAGAGCCACATGGATGTCGGCCTTCATTGCCGACTGGCCATCGACTGCCATCACGACATCGAACGCAGAGACCCACAAAACCATCTGCCGCACTGCCCTCGACTCGCTGCAGCGCAACAATTTCACCACGATTTACTACCACGCCCGCGCTATGAGCGACGCTATGTACGACTCTAAGTACGAGCCGTGGTCGAGTTATGTGTCGGGCACGCGTGGTGTCACTCCGGCTTTCGACCCGTTTGCCTTCATTTTGGAGAACGCCCACGAGCGCGGTCTCGAAGTGTATGCATGGCTTAACCCTTACCGCTACATCAACTCGTCCTACTATAGCGGATGGGGCGAAAATGGTGGCGACAAGAACTACGAAAACAGTCACCCAGAGTGGCTACTCAAATGGGTGAACGGCAACCAAACATGGACCATCCTCAACCCGGCTCTGCCAGAGGTGAAGCAACGCATCGTCGATGTGGTGCTCGACATCCTTGACAAATACGACGTTGACGGCATCGTGTTCGACGACTATTTCTACCAGAACGGCCTTCCAGCATCCTACGACGCCGATAACTATGCAGCCTACACTGCAGCCGGCGGCACACTGTCGCAGATGGACTGGCGTCGCGAGAATGTCAATGACATGGTGCGCAAGGTGTACCAAGCCATCAAGGCTGCAAAGCCTTGGGTGCGCTTCGGCATCGGTCCTGCCGGTGTGGCTGGCAAGAATGCCGCTGCCTATGGGCTTGAACCGTGTCCGGGCAGCGACTGGCAGTACAGCGGCATCTGCTCCGACCCATTGGCTTGGTTGGCAGAAGGCACAATCGACTTCATCTCGCCGCAGGTCTACTGGAAGATAGGCAATGCGGCTGCTGACTATGCAAAGATTACCCCATGGTGGTATAATGTCGCTGCGAAATTCAACCGCCAGTGCTTCATCAGCCAAGATTTGAGCAACACGCAAGGTAGTTCGTGCGACCTCAGCGAGTTCTACGACCAAATCACCATGACCCACACCAATGTGGTGGGTGAATGTCCGGGTACGGTCTATTTCCCATGGAAGTCGCTCAACGCACGCCGCCAGCGCATCGACGGCAAGAACTTGTCGCTGTTCCGCTATCTGCGCAACACCGTGTTCGACACTCCTTCGCTCACTCCAGCAACAACGTGGGAGAAGGTGGCATACCCAGGCACGGTCAGCAATGTGGCTCGCAACGGACGCAACCTCACTTGGGACGGTCCCGACAACGTGCGTTTCACTGTCTATGCAGTGCCGTCGACTGTCGACGCAAAGCATTTCTACAAGGATGCGCAATATCTCCTCGGCAACAGTTACACGAAGTCGTTTGAGATACCTGCTACAATCGACAAATTCCCTGGTTACGGTATTGCCGATGCCGACCTCGGCAACTACAATTATGCCGTTGCCGTGCTCGACCGCTATGGCAACGAGTATAGCGCCGTGTTTGAGGGCGCAACGGTTACGGCTTCCGAAAAGCCAGTGATGACCTATCCGCTCAACGGCGAGTTGGCACCGCGCGGCTTCCAGTTCACTTGGGCTGGCTCGGCTGAGGTGAGCGAAATAGCCATCGCCACCGACGAGGCAATGACCAACATCGTGGCACGCTTCGAGGCAAACGGCAACGCCGCATCGTCGACTGGTGTCTACAACTTCGAACCAGATGTTACATACTACTGGACCGTTACCGCCCGCGGCAACAATGCCACCGACACAGAAGCCGGCAAGGTAGAGTCGTTCAAGGTCGACATCTTCCGCCTGCTCTCGCCAGCCAATGGCAGCGAGGACGTGGCTCTTACTCCTGAAATTACGTGGTCGAACCTTGGCGACGGCGCAACCTACAATCTCGTTGTTAGCCAGTCCGACTCGTTCCAGAATCCAGTGGTCGACGAAACACTCACTGCTACCTCGTTCACCGTTCCTGCCTATACTCTCGCGGCATCAAGCACATACTACGTTAAAGTTACGGGTACTGTAGGTGGCAATACTGAGGAAGCAGATGTGTACTCCTTCACCACGGCGGCAGCCGAGATAGCAGCGCCTGTGTTCACTGTTCCTGCCGTTAGCGGTGCAACCCTTCACAGTGACGAGGCAGTTGCTGTGCAGCCGCAAGCCGGTGTGGTGTCAACCCACTTCAACATCAGCGAAAAGGAGACCTTCCCAGCACGCTCTTCGTACAACGGCACGTTCGACCTTGGCGAGTTCTCTACTCCAGCGCTCGGCGACGTGAAGATGGTGTCGAAGGCGTTGGAGGACGGCAAGACCTACTACTTGCGTGCGCAGTTCAACTACCGCAACGCCTCGGGCAGTTACACCACCACCGACTGGTCGCCAGTGCTGACGTTTGTCTACAGCGCTGAGGCAGGTGTCGGAAGTGTCGATGCCGATGCTTTGAAGATTGTCGACAATGTGCTCTTTGCTGGTGCAGCCATGCAGGCGGTCAATGTCTATGCCCTCGACGGACGACTTGTGCTTTCGGCTCAGACCGATGCCTCAGGCAAACTCAGCCTTGGGCAACTCGCCGAAGCAACCTACCTCGTTGCCGTCGGCACGAAGACAGTTAAGTTCGTGAAGAAATAAGCAACAACCTATACCCACAAAAAACCTCGCCCAGCGTATCCGCCCGGCGAGGTTTTTTAATGGTAGATTATGGCGTTAGTCGCATTTCCGTTCTCTTACAAAACGTTTCAGCAGAAATGTAAGAAAATAGGGGAATGTGTAGAACTGACCATTGAATCCGATATTCTTGTTGCACAACTTGATGCCATACTTGATGTCGGAATATACCTCATGTTGCGAGGTGAGTTTGGATAGCGATTTGGTGACGTTGTCCGTCGCCTTCACTTCAATGGGGATAAGAGAGCGGCTATCGCGGATGAAGAAATTCATTTCGACGGTCGACTTTTCGTTGCGGTAGAAATAGAGGTCGTAGCCTTGCTTCACAAGCATGTCGGCAACAACATTTTCGTAGATTGCGCCTTTATATGTGCCGTAGTTTTTGTTCACACGCATATCCTCCTGCGACTCCTCGTCGAGAGACGCAACGAGAAGCCCTGTGTCCTTGAAGTAGATTTTATACGACTTCGGGTCGTAGTTACCTTTGAGCGGTAGCGACACTTGGGAAAGACAGTAGCACACGTTGACGATACCGGCATCTTTAAGCCATTCGATGGTGCCGATATATTCGCGGTTTCGGGCATTGTGGGCTATCTTGCTGATTTGGAATTTCTTGTTGTCCTGCCCCAAAAACACGGAGATGTGGTTGTAGACGTTCTTGATTTTACCCTTGTCGAGCCCTTGCGCGTATTTTGTGATGTCCTCCTCGTAGTCGAGAAGCAGTTGGCGCTGCGCCTTTAGCGTGCCGACGTAATTGCCGCTGGCAACGAACTTGCTGACCACGGCAGGCATGCCTCCGATGGTCATGTATTCGCGGAACACGCCGCCCAGCACGTCCATCTCAATGGGTGACAGGGGAGTGAGCGAAATCATCTTTTGGTATAGGCGCTCGGTGAAATCGTCGTTGTAGCCTTTCGCCCAAAGAAACTCTTCGAAATCCATGGAGTGCATCGTGAAGTCTTCTTTGTAACCCACGCTGTTTGATTCAATTTCTTTGTAGTTGATGCCCATCAGCGACCCCGAACAGATTACGTCGTATCGGCCATCAATCTTGAACGCCTTCAGGCAGGTAGCGCATGCTGGGCAGTCCTGCATCTCGTCGAAAAATATCAGTGTGTTGCCCGGCTCTATTTTCAGCGACGGGTTGATGAGACTTATGTTGCGGATGATGCTGTCCACTTCATATCCGTCCTCGAAAATTGCCTTGTACTTTTGTTGAAACACAAAGTTGATGGCAACGACATTCTTGTAGTTGTCGTGGGCAAATTGGAGTATGGAAGCAGTCTTCCCGACCTGCCGCGCACCTTTCACTATAAGAGGCATTCTATCGGCACTTTCTTTCCATATTTCGAGGAACGAATCTATTTTTCTGCGTAAAAGGCTCATAATTAGAAGTGTTTGATATGCAAAGGTAAGTGATTTTCACAAAATTCCGAGGTTTTTGGGGTGGAAAATCACAAAATTCCGGGGTTTTTGACTTCGATTTTCACAAAATTCCTGGGTTTTGGAGGGCGATTTTCTCAAAATTCCCGAAAAAAGGTGGCGGTGGTGATGGGG
>CAVAPE010000003.1:23969-63334 GCA_963590405.1 Eubacterium sp. CAG:180
TGATGGGGTATGAAAACTTTATTTAATATATTTATACATTATTTTTATGCAGAAAAATTTGCTCTGCTCAAAAGTTCGGTATATCTTTACGGAGTGATAAATGAAGTGCTGAGGCACTCCACAACCAGAGAAACAAAGAAACACTTAATACTAACTAAAACTATTAATTATGAAAAAAATTTTACTCTCTGCATCAATGTTAATGCTTGCCGGTGCATCGTTTGCTGCAACCGACAATGCAACTTATGAAGATGTTGACGGTTTCAAATGCGAAAACCTTTGGGTGCTTGACCGTGTACACACTGAGTCTGACTATTTGGCTTCAAAAATTGCCAGCAAGAATGCTCGTACTGCTACTACCGACGGCACTACAGTGTATGTAGGTCTTAGCGATAGCGACAATGGCGCATCAATCGAGAAGTTCGACCTCAAGACAGGTGCATATCTCGGCTCATTGGCAGTGACTAAGGATGGCGAGGCAGTAACAGGAACATTGGCTGTAAACCAAGTTGGTTTTGATGAATACGGTCATTTCTATGCTGCAACATTCGCACCAAACTCTGATGGTGCAGGTCAATACAATGTCTATACAGTAGATTTGCAGACTGGTGCCCTTACTGCTGTAGGCGATCTTCTTTTTGATGGTAATGTTGGTCGTGTAGACTTTTGTGATGTAATCGGTGATATTACCGGCGTTGAAGCACAGGCAACAATTATGGCAGTAGCATCAAGCCAGGACAATACAAACGTATTCCAATGGGTACGCGAACAAGGTTCTGACGAGTGGTTAGGCGGTTGGACAGATCAGGCTGTCGCTCAACAAATCAATGCAGATCAGACTTACCCAAGCGGTGTCGTAGGATTTTCTTATGGCTCAGTCATCAAGATGGTACGCGACGGTTCTAAGTCAGGCGAAATGTCAATGTTCTACATCGACGGTTTCACATCTCTTCCTGCTCTCTATGGCTCAGACGGCGCTATGATTGACAATCTCGGTAATGCTGACTTGATTGTCAAAGACAAAGAGACAAAAGAAGTGATTTCTGGTACTCTTCCAGAACCTGCACAGGGTACTAACGGTATCGCAGAAGGTGTGGTTAATGAATCAAACTTGATGATTTATTCAGAAGGTCAATATGATGCACCTCACTGCTGCCAGGCTATCGTAACTTCAGTGAATGAAGATATGGCATTCGAGTCAATGAAATATTTGTGGACAGTTCCTGCTGATGGTCTTGGTAATGTATCTGACGGTGGCGTACGCGCTCACTCACTCTTCTGCTTGTCACAGGAAGATGGCTCTGCATTGCTGTTGACATACAAATGCTTCAACGGTCTTGGCGCTTACAAAATCACTAAAGAAGGTGGTAGCGTAGAAAGCAACGTAGTTGCTGCTGCTAAGATTACTGTAAACGGCGACGTTATCGCAGTTAGCGAGCAGGCTCAATCAATCGAGGTTTACAACATCGCTGGTCAGAAGGTTGCTGAGGCTCACAATGCTTCTCAGGTAGCCGCTCCTGCAACAGGCGCTTACATTGTTAAGGCTGTCGTTGCTGGCACTCCAGTAGTGAAGAAGGTAATCCTCTAATGAAATAGGCGAACATAAAAATACATAAAGTTTTAAGATTATGAGGGCGTGTCCGAGAGGATGCGCCCTCTTTGCGTAAGCAACCGTGCGCGCCGAACTTACTTTTTGGCGGAAAAGGGCGGCTATGTGGGGGAATTGTAGTATCTTTACCGACTACTTTAAAAAGAGACGAAGGAATAGATATTATGGCAGAAAAGAAACTTAACGGAACTGTCATCGTGACCTATCGTTGCAACGCACGTTGCTCGATGTGTAACCGCTATAAAGCCCCCTCCCGTGCTGAGGAGGAGATTTCGATAGAAACCATCAAGAAACTCCCGCGGATGTACTTCACCAACATCACGGGTGGCGAACCGTTTATCCGCACTGACTTGAAGGACATTGTGCGCGAACTCTACAAGAAGAGCGACCGCATCGTGATCTCCACGAACGGCTTCTTCACCGACCGCATCATCGACTTGGCGAAGGAGTTCCCTCAAATCGGCATACGCATATCAATCGAAGGTCTGGAGAAGACCAACAACGAAATCCGCGGCCTTAACGATGGCTTCAACCGCGGCTATACCACACTGAAGAAACTCCGCGAGATGGGGATGAAGGATGTGGGCTTCGGTATGACCGTGCAGGACAAGAATGCGCCCGACCTCGTGCCACTCTACGACCTGTCGAACAAGATGGGCATGGAGTTTGCCACAGCATCGCTCCATAATTCGTTCTATTTCGTTGAGGCAAAGAATATTATCCATGACCGACCGATGGTGGCGAAGAACTTTGAGGACCTCGTGAACGAGTTGCTCAAGTCCAACTCGCCGAAGAAATGGTTTCGCGCCTACTTCAACCACGGACTGATTAACTATATCTACGGTCAGCCGCGCCTGTTGCCGTGCGACATGAGTTTCGACACCTTCTTCATCGACCCCTACGGCGACGTGATGCCCTGCAACGGCACCAAGGACAAGGAGGTGATGGGCAACCTTAATCGCCAGAGTTGGGACGAGTTGTGGGGCAGTCCAGAGGCAGAGGCAGTGCGCAAAAAAGTGCGCCACTGCGACCGCAACTGCTGGATGATTGGCTCCGTGTCGCCAGCGATGCACAAGTATATCAAGACCCCTGCCATGTGGGTGTTGAAGCACAAACTCAAGTCGATGCTCGGCATGAAGTATTCGATGTATGAAAACCCCATCTGCTGCGACTATCGCGACGGCAAGGTCACCAAAGAGCAACTTGACAAACTCTCCACTTGCGACATGAATGCCGTGGTCAATAATGGTCTCTCAGTCGACAGCAAGGAGGCTCTGAAAGGCAAGCGCGGCGAGGACATCGTGAACGCCGACGTGGCAAGCCAAGGCTACGAGGCGACGAAGAAGGAAACCGACAAAAAGATAGAAATTAAGTAGGCAGCAAGGCAGATGAAGATAGTAGTGACAGGCACCCGAGGCATCCCTAACGTGATGGGCGGCGTTGAGACCCACTGCGAGGAACTCTTTCCCCGTGTGGCAAAGCGCGGCTTCGACGTGACTATTGTCCGCCGGTCAAACTATGTGAAGGACGACCTGACGGAGTGGAACGGCGTGCATCTGATCACACTGCCTTCGCCAAAGAAAAAGTCGTTTGAAGCCATCGTCCACACCCTGCGCGCCATCAACAAGGCAAAGCGCCTGGGCGCAGACGTGCTCCACATCCACGCCATCGGTCCCGCATTGCTTGCCCCCTATGCCAAACTGCTCGGCATGAAGGTGGTGTTTACCCACCACGGACCTGACTACGACCGCGACAAATGGGGCTTTGCAGCAAAAACTATGCTGCGGCTCGGCGAGCGGCTGGGATGCATGTTTGCCGACGATGTAATCGTGATTTCAAACGTAATCAAAGACCTCATAGCGCGGAAGTACGGCAGAACGAAAGGCGTACACCTTGTGTACAACGGCGTGTCGAAGCCCGAAATCTGCGACTATCCCGAATATTTTAGCGAACTCGGCATCGAGAAAGGCAAATATGTGCTTGGCATGTGCCGCTTCGTGCCCGAGAAAAATCTGCACCACCTTGTCGAGGCATTCGCAAAGTGGAAAGCATCGGCTGAAGGTCGCGCCGACATCCGTCTTGTGCTGGCTGGCGACACCGATTTCGAGGATGCATACTCTCTAAGCCTCAAAGAGATGGCACGGAAGAACGATGTGGTGCTTACTGGCTTCATCAAAGGTCGCAAACTCCACTCGCTGCTGACCAACTGCTTGTGCTATTGCTTGCCGTCGAGCCACGAGGGATTGCCGATTGCACTGCTTGAAGCGATGAGTTACGGCGTGAAGGTGGTGGTGAGCGACATCCCTGCCAATCTGGAAGTTGGCTTGGATACCGACGACTATTTCCATTGCGGCGACGTCGACGGACTTTCCGCCAAACTCGCGAACGTAATCGCCCATCCGTTGCAGCACATCGACTACGATATGGCAAAGTACGACTGGGAGCAGATTGCAGACAGCGTGGCTGAAATCTATCGGTCGCTGAAACGATAAATTAGCGGAAACGCGGGAGCGTGTGTCCGAACCGAAAAACCAACATAACAAATGAATAGATATTTACTTGCAACCCTTATTACCGCAACAGCCCTGCAAGCCTCGGCAGCAACGGCGTTGCCCTACAGCGAAAGTTTTGACACCGCAAGCGGCTTTGCCACAATGACCGTGGTCGACGCCAACGGCGACGGCAAGACGTGGTACTACAACTCCTATGCCCAAGCCGCCCAGACCGACTATTCCGACAGCAAAGATATGGACGACTGGTTGATACTTCCAGCGTTCAGCCTCCAGCCGTCAAAGACCTATACCCTCGAACTCGATGCCAAGTGCTATAGCAGTTTCTTCGGCAAGGAGCAGTTTGAGATAAAGATGGGTACCGCCGCCACCGCCGAAGCCATGACCACCGATGTGCTCGCCTCGACCACCCTCAGCAGCGACAAATTCCAGCACTTCAAGCAGGACATCGCCGTGACCGAAGCCGGCACTTACTACATAGGCATCCACTGCACTTCCGCAGTCGACCGCCGTGGCATCCAGGTGGACAACATCGCCCTGTCGGCAGGCGTGGAGCAGGAGAGCCCAGCAGCCGTTGCCGACCTCACCCTGCAGCCCGATAGCCGCGGACTGAACAAAGTTACGGTATCGTTTACCGCACCGACAACCACCACAGCCGGCAATGCGCTCGGCAGCATCTCCAAGATGGAAGTGTACCGCGACAAGTCGCTCATCAAGACCTTCACCACCGTCGCCCCCGGCGATAAGATGAGTTTCGTCGACGAGACAGTGACCGCTGGCGACCACACCTATATGGTCGTGGCATATAGCGGCACAGGACGCGGCTACGAAGCCTCTGAGAGCGTGTTCGTGGGTCCGGGCATCCCTGTGTCTGTCACAGACCTCGTGACCACCGAAATATCGTCGGGTGTGGTGCAACTCACTTGGGGCGCACCGAAGACCGACAAGAATGGAAACGAGATTGACCCGTCGCTGATTACCTACAAGGTTGTGACCTACGAAATTGTCAACGGCAGTTACTACGTTGAAGAAGACCTCGCCGACAACATTACCACAACATCCTATACCCACCCCGCCATTGCAGCCGATGCAGGGCAGAAATTCGCAGCCTACGGCGTGTATGCCGTGACGGTATCAGGTAAATCGGATGCCTACAAGACGCCACTTTTCCCTGTGGGCACAAGTTATGCGACACCATTCTCTGAATCCTTCGTCGACGGCAATGCCGCTACGCTATGGCGCTCAGAGGTGGCAAACTATCAAGGCACTGCGCCCGAATGGGCGATAGTATCGGAAGCCGAAGTGAGCAACCTCACTTCGCGCGACGGCGACAACGGAATGGTAATTATGCTCGGCGAGAACGAGAACGATTGCGCACGCTTCTATAGCGGTAAAATCGACCTCAATGGTCTTGCAGTCCCCGCGCTTTCGTTCTATGTCTACAACTTCGGCGACAAGACCAACGCCAATCCGCTGCTGGTGTTCTGCTCTGCTGGCGAAGGCTATCGCTTGATAGCGAACACGACCGTGGGGAAAACCGGCGGTCGCGGATGGAACAAGGTAATCCTTCCGCTCACGGAATTTAAGGACAAGGTGGTGCGTCTCGTGTTTTCAGGCACTGTGAAGAGTTACACCGCCATACCTATTGACGTGATAAAAGTTGGCGAGCGTCCGCTCACCGACCTTGCTGCCGTCTCCATGTCGTTCCCCGACGAGATGACTGCTGGCGAATACTTCGACATCGAAGTCGACGTGGAAAATGCTGGCACAGAGACCGTCAGCAACTACACCGTGGAACTCTATCGCAACGGCGAGAAAATACAGCAGTATGAGGGCGTGTCTATCGACTCGTGCGAGCACCAGCAGTTCGTGTTCTCCGACTGCATCGGCGTGGTCGACAATGCTGAAAACACCTATCAGGCACGTGTGGTATGCAGCGACGACGAGAACCCTGCCGACAACATCACCGCAGAAGAAACCATCACCGTGGCGATGCCCGAATACCCGACTGTGGGCAACGTGAAAGCCACAAGCACCGCAGACGCCGTGACCCTCACATGGGACGAGCCCGACTTGTCGACGGCTCTGCCCGAGACCACTACCGACACGTTTGAGAATTACACCTCGTTTGCCACCACAGGCGTGGGCGGATGGACATTCGCCGACCTCGACGGCGCACAGGTGGGCAAACTCGACCTCGTAATCCCTGGCATCACCTACGAAGGCTCGCATCAGTCGTTCTGGGTGATGGATGCGTCGATGGAAGGTGCAAACGCCTCCTACGCAGCGCATTCTGGCAACAACTATCTGGCGCAGATTTTCAACTACGACAACTCGCAGTGCGACGACTGGGCAATCTCGCCCGAACTCAACGGCAAGGCGCAGACCGTGTCGTTCTTCGCACGCAGTTATTCGTCGATGGCAGGCTATGCAGAGACATTTGAGGTGCTCTATTCAACCACAGGCACCGACACCGACAGTTTCACCACGCTCGGCACTTACGCCAATGTGCCAAATGCGTGGACGCGCTACAATGTTGCCCTGCCAGAGGGCGCAAAGCACTTCGCCATCCGCTGCATCTCCGAGGGATGCTACATGTTGCTCATCGACGACGTGACCTATACCGCCGCCGGTGCCGTCCACGGACTCACCGTGGAGGGCTACAACGTGTACCGCAACAAAGAGAAACTCAATAGCGAGCCAATCGCCACGACACAGTTCACCGATGCCAATCCGCTCAACAGCATAGCCGACTACGTGGTCACCGCCGTCTACAACAAAGGCGAGTCCACGGCAAGTCAGCCCGTCACCGTCGACCGCGAAGGCAGTGTTTCAGCCATCGCTGCCGATGCGCCTACCATCCGCACCGCGCACGGCACCATCATCGTAGACGGTGCACACGGCATAGTTACCGTGAGCACCCTCAGCGGCGCCGTGGTCTATAGTGCTGCTTCGGCGCACGCCGAAATCCCAGTTCTGGAGGGCGTTTACCTCGTGAAAGCCGGAACGACGGTTGTCAAAGTGATTGTAAAGTAATGCGAATGTAATCAGGAACAAGCAATTTTTGTATATCTTTGTCTGATGAGTATAACAAGCATCCTTCGGCCCTTTTTTATGCACCGCGTGGGGCAACTGCAGCGGTTTGCCGCCGAAGGTCCGATAATCCAACAACGGCAGTTGCAGCGACTTCTTCACGAAGCCGCTGGCACCGTCTACGGCAGCAAATACGGATTTGACAAATTCAGAACCATCGACGACTTCCGCCGTGCCGTGCCGCTGGTGCGCTACGAGGACGTGCGCCCCTACGTGATGCGCATGGTCGAGGGCGAGCGCAACGTGCTGTGGCGCGGCGAGTGCCGCAACTTCGCCCAGTCGTCGGGCACGTCCGACGGCAAGAGTAAGTATGTGCCGATTACGCCCGACTCGTTCCGCCGCTGCCACTACCGCGGCAGTGCCGACTGCGTGGCGGTGTACCTCGCCATGAACCCTTCCAGCCGCATCTTCGACGGCAAGGCGTTTATCCTCGGCGGCAGTTATGCCAACGAGTTGACGCTACGCAAAGGCGTGGTCGTGGGCGACCTTTCTGCCAACCTCATCAGCAACATCAATCCGCTTGCCAACCTTGTGCGCATCCCCAGCAAGGAAATAGCCCTTATGGAGGACTGGAGCAAGAAACTCCCGGCACTGGTGGAGGCAAGTCGCCGCCAGAATGTGACCAACATCTCCGGCGTGCCGTCGTGGTTTCTGTCGGTAATCAAGGAGGTGCTGCGCCGCGAGGGCACTGCGTCAATCCACGACGTGTGGCCCAATCTCGAAGTGTTTTTCCACGGAGGCATAAGTTTTAAGCCCTACCGTCAGCAATATGAGGCAATTACCGACCCGCAGAAGATGCATTTTGTGGAGACCTACAACGCCTCCGAGGGATTTTTTGCCGTGCAGTCGTCGGCCGACACCAAGGCGATGCTCCTGCTGCTCGACATCGGTGTGTTCTACGAGTTTATCCCTCTCTCCGAAACCGATTCTGCAAATCCGCAGACGCTCACAGTGGGCGAGGTTGAGGCTGGTCACACCTACGAACTCGTAATCACGGCTTGCAACGGCCTTTGGCGCTACCGCATCGGCGACACCGTGCGCGTGGAGCAGACCAATCCGCTGAAAATCACCATTGCTGGCCGCACGAAGCACTTCATTAACGCCTTCGGCGAGGAACTGATGGTGCACAACGCCGACGCGGCGATAGAGAAGGCTTGCCGGCAAACTGGTGCTGCCGTGGCAAACTATACCGTTGCGCCCGTCTATGCCACCGCCACGACCAAAGGCCGACACGAATGGCTGATAGAGTTTGACAAGCGTCCTGACGACATGGAGCAGTTTGCCGACACGCTCGACGCACTCCTGCAGCGCGAAAACTCCGACTATGAGGCGAAGCGTTTTCAGGGCATCTTCATCGACCGCTTGTCGGTGGTCGAAGCCCGCCGCGGACTGTTTGACGACTGGTTGCTGCAGCGCAGCGGCAAGTTGGGCGGTCAGCGCAAGATACCGCGCCTCTACAACTCGCGCGACATTATTGACGATATGTTGAAAATAAATAACCAAAAACTATAACCACAATGAAGAAATTTATCCTGACATTCTCGCTCCTTCTGCTGGCTCTCGTAGCCTCAGCCGAGCTGAAATATGTGTTTCTGATGATAGGCGACGGCATGGGCATGGGGCACGTGCTTTCGGCTGAAACCTATAACCGCATGGTGCTCAAGAACAACGACAAACTCCTGATGATGCAGTTCCCTGTGGCATCTATGGCGCTGACCTACTCGGCAAGCAGCCCTGTCACCGACTCTGCAGCCGCTGGCACCGCTCTTGCTACTGGCTCGAAGACCAACAACCACATGGTTGGCATGAAGCCCAACAAGATGGATGCTACGAGTGTTGCATCGCAACTAAAGAGCCGCGGCTGGGGCGTGGGCATCATCACGTCGGTGGCATTCGACGATGCCACCCCAGCAACGCAGTACGCCCATCAGGCAGACCGCAGCATGTATGAAGGCATCAACCAGGACGGTGCAAAGAGCGACTTCGACTTTATCGGCGGCGCATACACCCTTATGGCAAAGCACGGTGCTGACAAGTGCAAACCCATCTTCGACGGCTACCGTCAGAACGGCTACGACGTGGTTTTCGGTCTCGACAACCTCAAGAAAGCCAAGAGTAAGAAAATCCTCGTTGCAGCAGGTACGGCAGAGAAATACAACGACTTCCCTTACACCATCGACAGCATCAAGGGCGCGCCCCGTCTGCGCCAACTCACTGAGGCTTGCCTTGGACATATGCTCAATGTGAGCCCCGACCATTTCTACATGATGGTGGAGGCAGGCAATATCGACCACGCTGCCCATTCCAACGACGGCGCTACGGTGGTGAAGGAGGTGCTCAACTTCCAGGAGTCGATCAACGTGGCTTATCAGTTCTATTTGCAGCACCCCGATGAGACGCTGATTGTCGTTACAGCCGACCACGATACTGGCGGTATGACCCTCGGCGTGCAGGGCGGCAGAAAAGTGCCTACGCTTGCCGACATCGACTGGCGACGCATCTCGAAGGAAAACTTTAACCAATACTGCGCCAAGCATCCTAACCTCTCGTGGGACGAGGTGAAGCAAATCATGATTGACAAAATTGGTCTTTGGAGCCACATCGATGTGACTGAAGAAGAGGAAGCGGAGATGAAGGAGGCTTACTCGCAAATCAATACCGCTGCGTCGGAGAAGACCCTCTACAACGATTTCAACCATTTCTCATCGGTTGTGTTCAACATCGTGAACCACAAGAACGGCATCGGCTTCACCACATTCAGCCATACGGGCAACCCTGTGCCAGTGTTTGCCATCGGTGTGGGCAGCGACATATTTAAGTCAATCAACAACAACATTGAGATTCCGCAGAAGATACGCGAACTTCTCGACATAAAATAAAGACCGCTATGAAAAAACTTGTTGTTTCCACGGGTGCAGGCGTGAGCGCTGAGAGCGGCGTGCCTACATTCCGTGATGCCAACGGGTTGTGGAACAACTATCCGGTGATGGACGTGGCGAGCCACGACGGCTTCCTGCGCAATCCAGCCCTTATCCATAAGTTCTACAACGACATGCGCCACAGCCTGATGAAGGTTGAGCCCAACGCAGCCCACCTCGGGCTGAAGGCTCTCGAAGACGACTTCGACGTGCAGATAATCACGCAGAACGTCGACAATCTCCACGAGCGCGCTGGCAGTAGCAAGGTGCTCCACCTCCACGGCGAACTGATGAAGGTGCGCTCCGTCACCCACGAGGAGCGCGTCTACACGCTATCGCCCGACAACCTCGACACGTCGGTC
Organism: Eubacterium sp. CAG:180; assembly: GCA_963590405.1. GTDB lineage: Bacteria > Bacteroidota > Bacteroidia > Bacteroidales > Muribaculaceae > Limisoma. Next base: position 34,462 of record CAVAPE010000003.1, read on the forward strand.
GACACTCGCGACGAGTATGGCGACCCAGTGCGTCCGCACATAGTGTTTTTCCAGGAGGCAGTGCCCAACTTCGATGCCGCTGTCGACCTCGTGCGCGAGGCTGACATCTTCGTGGTTATCGGCACCTCGCTCAATGTCTATCCTGCTGCAGGTCTGCTGTTTTATGTGCGCCACGGTGTGCCCGTCTACTACATTGACCCGCGCCCGGCTCCGATACCCCAGGGCGTGGAGAATGTCACCGTCATTGCCGAGCCTGCGACCGTCGGCGTGGCAAAACTCGCCGCGATGCTCAAGTCCCTGAAATAAGCCGCCCTAAATGTCGGCAATGCAAAAAATATTCGTAACTTAGCAAAGTGAAACGTTAAGGCTTTGAGATTATGGCAGAAATTGTGAATTGTTATCCTGTCGGGATACAGACTTTCGAAAACATTCGAGAAGGTCGTTACCTGTATGTTGACAAGACAAAATACATTGTCGATTTCCGCAAAAAGCAAATGTCGTACGTGTTTCTGAATCGTCCTCGGCGGTTCGGAAAGTCACTTTTCGCCTCTACTTTACACGCCTATTTCGCAGGCAAGAAAGAACTCTTCGACGGGCTTGCCATTGCCGACTACGAGAAGGACTGGGTGAAGCATCCTGTGCTCCATTTCGACATGAGTGGTGCAAAGCATTTTGATGCTGAAAGGCTGATTGATTATCTTGATGCAGAGTTGTTGCCATACGAGGAGATGTATGGAAAGGAAGAGAGAGAAAAGCATCATAACGAGCGGTTGATTGGCATCGTAAGGCGCGCCTACGAGAAAACTGGGCAAAAAGTCGTGGTTATAATTGACGAGTACGACGCTCCTCTGCTCGACGTTGTGCACGAAAAGGAAAACCTCTCGGCTCTGCGCTTGATTATGCAGAATTTCTACAGTCCGCTGAAGAAACTCGACCCATATCTCGAATTTACGTTTATCACTGGCATCACGAAATTCTCTCAACTGAGCATTTTTAGCGAGTTGAACAATTTGGAGAACATCAGCATGTTCGACCAGTATTCCGCCATCTGCGGCATCAGCAAGACGGAACTCACCACCGTGATGCGCCCCGACATCGAACGCTTGGGCAAGGCTCTCGATATGACCTACGAAGAATGCCTTAAGGAACTCACCGACTACTATGATGGCTACCATTTTGGAGGTCGTTCGGAAGATGTGTTCAATCCGTTTAGCCTGATAAGAGCAATGAATGGGCAGAAAATCGAATCATTTTGGTTCGGTTCGGGTACTCCGTCGTATTTGATTAAGGCATTGCAGAAATATCATGTCGACGTGACTGATGTTGAGCAGAAGGATATCAGCATAGACGATTTCGATGTGTCGCCAGAGCAGATGACTTCGGCGCTTCCGCTTCTTTACCAAAGTGGCTACCTCACCATCAAAAAATACAACCCTCTGACAAAAAGTTACACGCTCGGCTACCCAAACACAGAGGTGAAAATTGGTATGTTGCGGAGTCTTGCGCCGCATTATCTTTCGCCTGTCTCGGTTGATAATAATAGTTTGGTAATCAAATTTGTAGGAAAACTATACGACAACGACCTTGAGGGGGCTATGGCGAACCTGAAGGCTTACCTCTCGGGCATCAGTAACCGCCTGTCGAACAAGAACGAGCGGGATTTTCAGACGGTGTTCTACCTTATTTTCAACCTTATGGGTGCTTACATCAAGGTCGAGGAGGACAGCGCCATTGGGCGCGCTGATGCGGTTGTGCATATGCCCGATGCCGTCTACGTCTTTGAACTCAAATACGACGGCTCAGCCGAGGATGCTCTCAAGCAAATCGACGAAAAAGGCTACCTCATACCGTACACAGCCGACGGCAAGCGCCTCATCAAGGTCGGCGTGAACTACGACAGCCAGCAGCGCACCATCGCCGACTGGATTATCAAAGAAGAAATGTAGAAAAACTTCGGATTTATGAAGAAACTACAAAAGTCCTGTCATGTATAGTGGAAGGTAGATAATTCCGTCCTTCACCTCGACGTCGCCAGTATGTAGCACATACGATTCAGCGAGCATAGGGGCGAACTTGGCTTTCAGTTTGTTAAGTGATGTAGTCGTGTATCTCTTGCTCGACTTTACCTCAATGGGGGATATGTTGTGCCGTGTGGTAATGACCGGTTTGGAAATTAGAAAATCGATTTCTATACGGTCTTCAGCATTTGTTGTAGAGTTCTTTGAATAGAAGAACAGTTCGTGTCCAGAAGCCCTAAGCATCTGTGCTACTACGTTCTCCATCAACATTCCTTCATTCACTTCCAATTTACCAAGAGCCAATTTGAGATAAAGGTCGTTGCCCATAATCGTTTTCAAATTAAAGGCATGGCTTATGAGCAAACCTGTATCTGCCATATAGCATTTCAAGGTGGTGCGTTCCTCGTTCAATCGCAAGCCTATGTCAGGGGCAGTGGAGTTGTAGCAGATGTTCACTACCCGCGACTCTGCAAGCCAGAAGAAAGACGATTCGTATTCCCGATAGCGCGCCCTGTCGTTGATGGCAGATAGGCGGAATTTCTTCTCATGACGGCTTAGGGCGGAAGGTATCTCGTCAAAGATAGACTTAACCTTATACTCATTGCCGACAGCATATTTCTCGATGTCTGCCTTATAGAGTGAAAGAATATTGCGTTTTACCCTGTCCACCTTCATGAAATCATTGGTTCCCACATATTCAAGCACAGCCTGTGGCATACCTCCCACAATCATATAATGCCGGAAACTGTCCATAATCTTGCGATGCAACGGTCCAAGAGGTTGCTTTTCCTCATAACAGTTGCAGATAAACGGCATCGTCTGCTCATCTCCTGTTGCCCATAGAAATTCTTCAAAATCCATCGGATGCATGCTTATGCGATATTCTTCCGACGGAATGACAATATCCTTCACATTCCGGTTTATGCTGACGAGCGAACCGGTTTCGATAAAGTCATAACGCCCATCCTTCACCAAATACTTGATTGCGGCACGGGCTTTCGGATAAAGTTGCACCTCGTCAAAAACGATAACCGACTCTCTGTGATGCAACTTGACGTTAAAGTACAAGGCAAGATAACTGAAGAACATATCCAAATTCTTCAGGTATCTGTCAAAGATTTCAATCAGTTCGCTGTCTGCATTGTTGAAATCCACAAGAATAAACGACTTGTATTCCTTGCGGGCGAACTCCTCAACGATGAAACTTTTGCCTATACGACGGGCACCGTCAATCATCAAGGCCGATTTACCTTGCGATTCTTGCTTCCAGAGCAGCATTTCCTTGTATATTTTTCTCTTCATAATCACGTTTTCGGGGGTTAAGAATGCTCAAATTCTCACGTTTTCGAGGGATAAATATGGGTCGATTCTCACGAAATGACGATTAACGCCGCTGTAAAGGTACAAAAAGATTTGAGATTTTTGCAGGAAAATCGTATATTTGCAGATATAAATCACTGATAACCTAATCTTAGAATCATCCATACAAATTATGCGCAAGACATTGATTTTAAAGTTTGTGGCGCTTGTCGTTGCCACAATTACCATGGTATCGTGCTCGAAGAGCAGCAGCGAAATTGACGGCGTGGGCTTCAAGGGTCCCGACGATGCAAACTGGGGAATGATTGCCACCGACGGCACAGTAATCTTCCAGGACGAGTTTAAGAATTGCCCTACACCAGCCGTGGACGGGCGCTTCTTCGTGGAGACTTCCGACGGCGTTTATGAGATGTTTACTGCCGAGAAGAAGCCGAAGAAGGTGGGCGGCGAATATGTGTCGGTGTCCACATTCAGCAACGGTCAGGCACTGGTGACTGAAAAGGGCAAACCGATAGAGATTATCGACACCGAAGGTAAGGTGATAAAGGTGCTCGACAAAATAGACGGGCAACCTATCGAAAAGGCATACCGCTCCCACAACGACTACTATATCGTCGCTACGGATTCGCTTTTTGGACTTGTGGACAGAAAGGGCGAAATGGTGCTGAAGCCAGTCTATTACACGCTTAGCCTCTATGGCGACGACAAATTCCTTGCCGAAAAGGGCGACAAGAAGATGATTATCGACAGCAAAGGCAAGGAGGTGCTCAGTCTGACGAAATACGAAACAGTACAGGCGTTCCAAGACACCAAACTTCTTGCTGTAAGTCTGACAAAGGACGGCGAGAGCATCAGCGGCATCATCGACGAGAACGGCAACTATGTGGTTCGCCCGTCGGCTAAATATAAGAGAATTGTGTCTATCATCTACGACAAGATGTTCATTTACCAGAGCGGAGGCAACAACCCCCAGTGTGGACTGATGAGCATCGATGGAGAGTCGTTGATACGTGCAAAATACGACCTTATGACTGCGCTCAGCGACGAACTCTTCGCAGCCTTCAACAGCAAGGACGGCAAGATAGAGTGTCAGATTGTCAACAAGAACGACGAGAAAATCGGTGATGACACCTACCAATATGTCGACAACTTCCATGGTGACTATGCTTTTGCGCAAGTCAGCGACAAGGAGTATGTGATTGTAGGCAAAGACGGCAAGCCAATCAAGGATGTGCCCGACATCGCCAGTTTGGACGTAGGTTACCACTACAATTCACTTGATGTGCGCAGCGACTATGTTGACCTTGAATCAATGGTAGAGGCGCTCGATATCAAAGCCGATGGACTTCTTGGCATCACAACCGCTTCTACTCCGCTGGATGCCCTCAAGAAGAAGGCTGAATACAGCGACTACGACGTAACCCTCGACCCTAATATGTACAACTACACCAATTCGGTTGAGGTGCACAAGCCAGTAGGCAAAACGCAGGCATATATTTCCTATCGCTTCGACGGCAATCTAAGCGACTACAACATCAACTTTGATACTTATGATTATTCCTACTTCTGGAACAACGTTCATCCAATATTTTTTGCCTTCGGCATTAACTGTGGTTATGACAGTCGCCTGAATGGTAAGGAGCACGACTTGAAGAATGTGGTGATCGACAAATTCAAGAAACTCGGCGGTGCGGTTGTCAAGCAAACCGACAACGGTGCAGTGTTGCGTCTCAAAAACGGTATGTATGCAGTCTGCCAGATTGATGGCGAAAAAGTAATGGCCGTTTGGGGCAAGACAACGCAAGAAGAGGCAATCAACTCGCTCTCCCAATCGGGCGCACTCGTCCGTGATACAGATGCAGAATATGCTGTACCCTGCGACTCAGACGTCGCCGATTCCGCCTGGGCGTAACTATCCGATACAAACAACCTAAAAATAGGCAGCGATGACGAGCCTCCACAGGGCATTCACCATCGCTGCTTGTTTTATTTACCCAGATCTATTTCACTATGCTCCATAAGCTAAGTTGCCTGTTGAAGGTCTTGAGTGTTGATGTTTGAGTATGCTTGTCTTTTACAACCACCAATTGCGACTGCTCTTGCATTATGCGATCAACCGCATCCGAACAATCCGCCGTACTTGATGGCTGAATGTCTTGAATGTCGTTAAGCAAACGAATCAAAGAGCGACCTACTGCCCATGCAAGATTTACGGGCACGGCATTGCCTATCTGTTTATATTTTTCTGTTATTGTGCCCTGAAACTGCCAATAGTCAGGGAACGTTTGTATTCTTGCGTATTCCCTTATGCTTAATGGTCGCGTTTCCAATGGATGACACCGTTCCGTTTGTTTTTGGCAAGGTGAGCACGTAAGAGTGAGTGACGGTTCGTCCAACGACAACCGCCGAGCCATACCAGTCTTGCCTCCTCCCAACAGCCAGCTACCGCCTAGATAATTCTTTGCGATTTCTTCAGGAAGGTCGCGCCAATCACCGCCTTGGGGAACTAACTCAAGCACTTTCCTTTTTTTATCGGGGTACTTTGCTCCATCAGATGCTGGCACGTCACAGTCGTAAATCACCCCCTTATAAATCGCATCACGCAATGTGAGGACTCTTTCAAACGGAGTGGGCCAATGGAACTGCACCTTGTCTGCAATATCGTTTCTAATGGCAATAAGAATCAGTCGTTCACGTTTTTGTGGAACTTGATACATTATTGCTTTTAGCACTCGCGGTTCAACCAGAGTATAGCCCAATTCGGAAATTGTGTTCTTAATCGTTTCAAATGTCCTACCACTATCGTGCGAAATCAAGCCTTTCACATTTTCTCCCATAAAAACGAGCGGTTGGACTTCTTTCACAGCTCTTGCAAGTTCAAAAAAGAGTGTGCCCCGGGTATCATTGAATCCCGCTTGTTTCCCTGCGTAAGAAAATGCTTGACATGGAAAACCGCCTGACAGGAAATCAATCTTTCCCCTCAGAGGCGTAAAGTCGATGTGACGCACATCTCCTTCTACCACATTCCACTCAGGGCAATTTGCCTTCAGTGTTTGGCATGCGGAAGTGTCGAATTCATTTAGCAGTACATGCCGAAATCCCGCAAGGTACATGCCCAAGGCTAAACCGCCACCCCCTGCAAACAACTCAATGGAGTTGTACCGTCTTTTGGGAACAACTGTTTTTTCGTCATCCCATCTGCTATGCAACATAGCACAGATTTCAGGAATCTGGGACAACTGTTCCATATCAAATCCGCGTATGCCATCGACTTCGATAGATGGAAAAACTCCATCGTCTGCCCATTTTCTTACGACATAGTTGGACGTGCCTGTCAATGCGGCGACATTATTTACTGAAATAAATTTCATCACTATAATCCACCTTTTGCTTTGATCTCTTCTGCGAGGTTTTTAACCTTGTTTAGAATGAGTGTGCTACCATCTATGTTTTCCTCGTCAACGACTTCTCCGAAAGCACTTGCAAGTCGGTTGTAGAAATCTTTGTCACCTGTCAGTCTTTCCCAAAATTCAGCACCCATATAGACAGGATAGGCTGCGTTGATAGTCTTGTAGTTGGCAGACATCCTTTCGCCATACAAAATGCCCACAATCATATCGTCCGTCTGGAGTGGAATTTTATCAAGACGTGCCTTGCCGACCAATTTTTTGAAATGTCCAAGTATAGTTGCAACATCATCCTTGTTGATCGTTTGGGGACCTGCTTTGCATTGGCAATATTTTTTTCGTCCATCCAAAGCATCTACAAACTCAATGTCAATTCCGTCTATACCAGAAGCACTGCCGACAATTTCTTTAAGTTGGGAAATGAAAATCTGCACGTTCTGACCGAAACTAGTGTTTATGCTTGTGCCCAGAATGCGAGGGTACAGAAGTGCCTTGGCAAGCGATTCTGGTTCTGTATTTCCACACAGAAAAGCAGCAAGATAGTTTATAAGAAAAGGATTGATGTCGAAATCCTTGAGTTTCAGTGATTTTAACTTCTGAATATGGTTCGGTATGATTATTGAACGGAAATATTGCTTTCCGCTATCAATAATAGCTAATTTTTGTTTTTCGTCCATGCTTAGTAATTTTATTCTGACTAACATTAAATCGCAATATGCAACCTTATTTGCGGAGGCGGAGGGCGTAGGTGTGCTGGCGGAGCATGTCGCCAAACGCCTTGGTGTCGGCATATTGCTTCTGCTCGTCGGGCGTGATGATGTCGCCCACGGAGATGTGGTAGGTGGTGCCGCAGTGTGCAAACACTTCGGCAGGAAGGCGCAGTGTGCGCAGTTGCCAACTGATTACGCCGAGCAGATTGAAGATTGTGCTGTTATGTCCGTGGAAATAGATGGGGACAATGGGCACGTTGAGTTGATGGATGAGGCGGATGATTGACGGCTGCCATTCGCGGTCCTCGATGCGCAGATGCTTGTTGAGTTTCGACATCGCTCCAGCAGGGAAGAATCCGAGAGGATGCCCACGGCGCACGTGCATCATAGCCTCCTTGATGCCCCTCATCGTCACGGCTCGCTTCTCCGGGTCGTTGCTCGATAGTGGGTCAACGGCGATGAAGTTGGGGCGCATGCCGCGGATGTGATTCAGAATCAGGTTTACCATCACCTTGTAGTCGCTGCGGCGCGATGCCAGCAGGTCGATGAGCATAATGCCGTCGAGCGCACCGAAAGGGTGGTTGGACACGGTGATGAACGGGCCTTCAGGCAGATTGTTGATAACGTTGGCACCGTCAACACGCATAGAGATATGGAAATCGTCGAGCAAGCCGCGCACAAATCCTGCACCCGGGGTGTTGAGGTTGCGGTGGTGGAGATAGTTCACGTTGTCGAGTTTCATCACACGCATCAGCCAATGCACCAACTTCGGTTTATCCTTGATAAATGGCACCATCTTCTGCAGGTCGTAGTAGTCGAGCACCGTGCGCTTCAGCGATTCGTCGTCGGTGTCGATTTCCGGGGCGTGTCCGAGCAGGCGTCCGTGCTTAGTCAGCGCAGGTCCTTCGCGATAGGGGTTTTCGGCAGTAGCCTTTTCCGGAGCCGGTGTCCAAGGTATAAATAGTTCGTTGTCTTTCGTTTCCATAAAAATCTGATTGATATACAAAGATAGTGCAAACTGTGCAAACAGCAAAAAAGTGGCGCTATGCTCACGCACTACGCCACTTTTAACACATGAAACAAAATTATCTTTTTCTAAGCTTTATTTTGTTACTCTTTCAAGCCATTTCACCATTCCGAGCATCACGCCCATCGAAACGGCACAAACGGCGAGGAATACGCCCCAGCATTCCCAGATAGGCCATTTGTTGTACATCAACGGACCTACCCACAAGAAGAGGTTGCCGAGGGCAGTTGCGCCGAGCCACAAGCCCTGGCACAAGCCTTGCAAGTTTTTAGGAGCCACCTTCGACACGAATGCCAATCCCAGTGGAGAGATGAAGAGTTCGGCGACGGTGAGGAAGAAATACACCACGATAAGTACCCATGGACCAGCCTTCATGCCAGCCTTAGCGCCTTCTTCCATAGCCTTGAACGCTTCGCCTGAAGGATAACCCTGAATCCAAGAGAATACGGTGAGGAAGAGGAATGCCAGTCCGGCGATGCCCATACCGATAGCGATTTTCTTCGGTGTGGAGATTTCACGGCCGCGGCGAGTGAAATAACCGAAGAAGAGCATGATGAGCGGTGTGAGCACAATCACGAAGAACGGATTGATGGCTTGCCAGATTTCAGGGGCAATCTTGTCGGTGAGGACAAAGTCGCGTGCGAAGTACGACAGCGACTGACCGTTCTGGTGGAATGAGAACCAGAAGAAAATCACGATGCCAAGCACTGCAAACAAGGCGTACATGCGTTGCTTGATTTCCTTTGCCATAGCGGCTTTCTCTTCAGCAGAGTAGGACTCTGCCACTTTCTTCTCTTTCTTGCCCGGGGTAGGGAACACTTTGCGGCAGGCGATGAAAATCACCAGCGAGATGAGCATTGCCGCTACCGAGGCGATAAACGAGTAGTGGATACCCGTGTTGAACACGTCGAGGTATTGAGAGCAGAATGCACCCATATCCGCCACTGGACCGTCGAGGCTAACCCTGTTGGCAAGAGTGGTGAGGTTGGCTGTTTCCGCTGTCTGCATCTGCACGCCGTCGATAAACTTGTGGCAGAGTGCAGGGAGGTCGGCGTTATAGAGCAGGTGGTTTGCTTTAAGCCACCATTCGCGCAGCAACGGCGCTACGAATGGTGCTACGAGGCCACCGATGTTGATGAACACATAGAAAATCTGGAAACCAGAGTCACGACGGCTTTTTGCCTCGCGCAGAGCGTCTTCGCCCTTGAGAGCAGCCTCAGCCTCGAAGTTGTCGTACATCTGACCCACGATTGCCTGCAAGTTGCCCTTAAACAGACCGTTGCCGAAAGCAATGAGGAACAGAGCCACACAGGTTACGGGGAGCAACCAACCAATGTTTTCTGGAGTGGAAAGGATAGGCACTGACAGAATCACGTAGCCGAGAGCCATCACGATAAGACCAGCCATGATGGTTGTCTTGTAGTTCTGCGACTTGTCGGCAATGATACCGCCGACGAGGCTAAGCACATAGATGCCGCAGTAGAACACGGAGTAGATTACGGCGCTGACCTCATCGGAAAGTCCGAATTTCGAACAGAGGAAGAGCACCAGCACGGCATTCATGATGTAGTAGCCGAAGCGCTCACCCATGTTGGATAATGCCGCTGCAAGCAGCCCTTTGGGATGATTTTTAAACATAATGGATTTTATTTTAGGATTTTGATTTCTTGTTTTCGAGGTACACATAGATGCACGCTGTTGCAAACGCCACTACGGAGAATGCTAGGCAGAGCCACAACGACCAGTTGAGCATGGCGAGAATCGACACTGTCTCGAAATTAGCGCCGATGATTTCGCCCTGCGGATAGGACGCTATCATGTAGACAAAATATCCGAAAAACATCAGCGGCAATGCCGTGAACGACACCGACAGGATGTGCGGGCCGCGGCTCTTCGCCAAGAGGCACGCAATGGTGCCGATGCACCCGATAAACGGCATGAGGAACGGTATCATCTCCATGTATTTGCCGATGCTGAAGAAGGTGCGCACATAGTCCCATCCGTAGTTGAACCCGAACAGCGGGATGGAGAATAGCGGCAGGGCGGCATAGAGCACTGCCACAATCAGTGTGACCACGCTTGCCACAATGACCCAGGGATTTTTGAGTTGTTGCTTCATTGTTTTTCCTGTTCTTTGGTTTTGTATGCCAAGGCATACATCTTGATTTGCTTCACCATTGCCAGCAAGCCGTTGCTGCGAGTGGGCGAGAGGTGCTCCGTCAGACCGATGCTGTCGATGAAGTAGAGGTTGGCATCGAGGATGTCGCTCGGAGTTTGGTCGGAGAGCACGCGCACGAGCATCGAGATGATGCCCTTCACGATGATGGCGTCGCTGTCGGCCTCAAAATGGATGCGCCCGTCCTTGTATTCGGCGTTGAGCCACACGCGGCTTTGGCAGCCTTCGATGAGGTTGTCGGGCGTTTTGTGGCGCTCGTCGATGGGTGGCAGGGCGTTGCCCATCTCAATGATGTAGGAATATTTGTCCATCCAGTCGCCGAAGCCACTGAATTCGTCAATAATTTCGTCTTGGATTTCGTTGATTTGATTGTTCATAATCGCAAAAATACGCAATTTTCGTTATTCTTTTGCCTTTATGGCGCAAAAAAGGCTATAAATCCGCCACTTTGGCATAGTAGGTGCGCACATCGTTCCACCGGTAGTAGGGGAACGAGTCGGTAGCCACAGGGATGTGCACCTCCTGCTCGTTGAGCAGCACCTTGACGAGGATGTCGGCTGCGGTGCCTCCCTTTTTGTTGTAGAACACAATCTGCAGGTTGGCTCCCATCGGCGACACTTTGAAGTCAGTCCAGTACTGATAGAGCGTTGCTGGGTCGCGGCGTGCCACGTTGCAGTTTTCGATGCCCATCAGGGCAGCCAGCGGCGTGATGTTGGAGTCGTGGGCGAAACGCAGTGTCGCAGCCTTCGTCGGGTCGGCTATTGCTGCGTCGGCACTCTCGATGATGTTGCGCAGAAGCGGCTTGTAACTGTCGCGCACGGCGCCGTTGGAATCGGCGTGGTTGGCGCATGACGAGTAGAACTGATAGTTGAAGCATTGCCATAGGTCGAAGAGTTCTTCGGGCGTGAACAAGTCATAGAGGCGGATAGAGGTCTCCATGTTCTGCAAGTCGGATGCCACCCAATAGAATTTCCACATCAGGTCGGTTGGCTCAATGTATTGGTACACATAGTCTTTGTCGGAGAAAAGTGCGTTGACAAAGCGGTCGGCGTGGGTCTGGCTGGCGCGGAACTTGTTGTAGGCGGCGCGCCAAGATCCGTTCTTGCCCGTGAAGGCATTCGCCTCGTCGGTGCGCCCAGTGAGGTAGGGCATATATTTCTGCGACGACTCGTAGGAAATTTTCAGTTGAGGATTGAGTTCCTTCAGGCGGTCGCCAAAGGCAGCCATACTCATGGCGCAGCGCAGGATTACCGACGAGCGAGCCTCAATGCTGCGGTTGCCCTTGAACACCTCTGGGAAAGCCCCAAACATACGTTCTGCGATGCCGCGGTGCTGACGCACGCCAAGCGGTGAGAGATCCTCGTTTCTGCCAGCCGCTTCCACATAGATGTCGCGCAGCCGCTGGAGCGCGTCCTTGCCGAGCGGCGACAGAGCCCCGGCCTTGTCAGCCTTTTCGAGGATGTCGATTGGGGCGGTGTATTCGCTGTCGGAAATCAGATAGCGCGAGCCGTGACGCCCGAAATGGCTGATGTAGAATGGCGTGTAGCCCTTCGGCGCTTTGGTGTAGTGGGCAGTTGAGGCAGGAGCCGGATAGGCGTAGTATACGCCTGCCGTCTTTTCCGGCGACGCAAGCATTTCTTCTTTGGTGGTCTGCGCCGACAGTGGCAATACAGCCACAAAGAGCAGACAGGCAAGAGTGAGTCGTTTCATATCGAATTGGTTTTAATTCTCAAAGTTACAAAAGTCTACGGATTATGCCTATCTTTGCAGAAGAAATCGACGATATGAACAGAAAAGACTTTGAGATAATGGCGCCGGTAGGCTCCTACGAGTCGCTCTATGCAGCGATACAGGGCGGTGCCGATGCCATCTACTTCGGCATTGAGGGCTTGAACATGAGAGCCCGTTCAGCCAACAACTTCACCACCGACGACCTCCGCAAGATTGCACAGATTTGTGCCGAAAACGGACTGAAAAGTTATCTTACGGTCAACACCATAGTCTACGACGAAGACATAGCCCTGATGCACGAGATTGTCAACGCCGCCAAAGAGGCACAAATCTCCGCCATCATCGCTTCCGACATGGCAACAATCCTCTATGCACGCAGCATCGACGTGGAGGTGCACATCTCCACGCAGGTCAACGTGTCGAACAGCGAGGCGGCGCGCTTCTATGCGCAGTTTGCCGATGTGTTGGTGCTTGCTCGCGAACTCAACCTCACGCAGGTGGCTGGCATCTACGACACCATCCAGAATGACGACATCCGCGGCCCTCACGGCGAGCGCCTGCGCATCGAGATGTTCTGCCACGGCGCATTGTGCATGGCGGTGTCGGGCAAATGCTATCTCAGTCTGCACGAGATGAATTCGTCAGCCAACCGCGGCGCTTGCACGCAGATTTGCCGCCGCAGTTATGAGGTGACCGACCGCGAGACCGGCGACCAACTTGCCATCGAAAACAAATATATCATGTCGCCTAAGGACTTGAAAACCATCCACTTCATGAACAAGATGATTGACGCTGGTGTGAGGGTGTTTAAGATTGAAGGTCGCGCTCGCAGTGCTGAATATGTACGCACTGTAGTGTCGTGCTACAACGAAGCCATCAACGCTTGCTGCGACGGCACCTACTCCGAGGAGATGGTGAAGGCGTGGGACGAGCGCCTCAACAAGGTGTTTAACCGCGGATTTTGGAACGGCTACTATCTCGGTCAGCGCCTTGGCGAATGGACGTCGAAATACGGCTCGTCGGCTACGCGCGTCAAGGTGTATGCCGCCAAGGGCATCCGCTATTTCTCAAACATCCACGTGGCGGAGTTCCAAATGGAGAACGACGAGTTGCACGTGGGCGACGAAATTGTAATCTCAGGTCCGACGACGGGCGCGATAATCATGACAGTGGAGGAGATACGCGTTGACCTCAAGCCTGTGGAAAAGACAGTGCGTGGCGAGCGGTTCTCCATCAAGGTTGACGAACGTGTGCGTCCGAGCGACAAACTCTACATCTGGCGCGACGTTGAGGAAGTGAAACGCCGCCGCGAAATCCGCTGACCCGACACCGCTTCATAACCCCATTGCCTTGACTTTTGGATAAAAATAGGCGTTTATTGCCTTGACTTTTGGATAAAAAAGGGCATTTAATGCCTTGACTTTTGGATAAAATCAGTATCTTTGCGCTGATTGTTAATGATTTGCGCATTTATGGGATACTACAGTAGAAATATTGACCAAAAACTCCTCGAATGGAAGGATTCTCCGCGGAAAAAACCGTTGCTAATCAGGGGTGCCCGACAGGTTGGAAAATCTACCGCCGTAAGGCAACTTGGGAAAAGTTTCCGGTACTTCGTTGAGGTGAATTTGGAACGACAGGTTTCAATCCGCCAGTTGTTTACAAAGGATATTGACGTGCATCGCACATGTGAAAGCATCAGTGCGTTGACTGGCATACCGATTGTAGCCAGCGAGACCTTGCTTTTCATCGACGAGATACAGGCATGCCAGGAAGCCATTATGTCGTTGCGTTACTTCAAAGAGGACTATCCCGACTTGCACGTCATTGCTGCCGGCTCGCTGCTGGAATTTGCACTGGAGGAACTTCCGTCGTTTGGCGTGGGTAGAATCCGCTCGCTCTATATGTATCCGTTCTCGTTTGATGAATTTCTTGCGGCACAAGGACTTGAAACGATGGTCGACTACAAGCGGAAGAGCGCATCTGGCGCGCCTCTGCCCGATGCCATCCACAATGAGTTGGTAGAACAGTTGAAATCATTCTATCTCGTTGGCGGAATGCCTGCTGCCGTGACAGAATGGGTAGAGTCGAAGAGTTATATCGAATGTGCCCATGTGCACAACGACATATTGGACACCTATCAGGATGATTTCTCCAAATACAAGGCAAGAGTGTCGCCCGCATTGCTGCGAAAAGTGTTGCGGTCGGTCGCTCTGCAGGCAGGAACCAAATTTGTGTTCCGTCAGGTAGCAGATGATGTCCACTCCTCGGCAATCAAAGATGCTCTCCACTTGCTTACTCTTGCCGGACTCGTTACGCCCGTGAAGCACAGCGACGGCAACGGACTGCCTTTGGGCGCAGAGGAAAACGGCAACTATACGAAATATCTGTTCCTCGATTTGGGACTGATGCAGACAATGCTCGGCAATCCAGTGTCGGAGGTGCTTCTTGCGTCCGATGTTGATTTTGTCAACAAGGGTGCGGCATCGGAAATGTTTGTCGGACTGGAGTTGATAAAAAACCACGACTGTTTCCAAAGGGCAGAGATGTACTATTGGCAAAATTTGTCGCGCGGAGCGAATGCCGAAGTCGACTATTTGGAAGCCAAGGACGGCAAGGTGCTACCGATAGAGGTGAAAGCCAACACGCGCGGCAGTATGCAAAGCCTGTGGCTGTTTATGCGCAAAAAGGGAATTGACTGTGCGGTGCGAACCTCTTTGGAAAATTTCGGAGAGTTTGAGTATGTCGACAAAGAAGCCGACAATGCCGTAAGGCATGTGGATGTAGTTCCGCTCTATGCGTTGAGCAATTTGTAACTGCCGCTTTCGGTAGGGTAGAAAAATAAATCGGGCGGGGCATTGAGCCTCGCCCGATTTGGGTTACTGACTACGGTTGCGGTTAGTATGCCGAGTCGGCGTAGTCGTAGTATTCGTCGTCAATGGCTGTGCTGTCGCAGACATCATTGTTGTATGGCGAAGTCCACATTTCCGTCGCTTCGCTGTAGAACACTTCGCTGCGGGTGGTTACGAAGTTGAGCATTTGGAAACTTTCCTTCGACACTTCTTCGCCCTTCTCGTTGATCAGCGTCCAAGTTTTGCCGTCGTACACGAAATAGTGGTCGAGCGCGGTGGAAATCTGTGCGATTGATTCATATTCTGGTGCGATAATCTTTTCGCCCGAAGCATCAACTACAAATTCCTTGTCGTCCTGATGCACCATGTAGCGGTTCTTGGAAGCGCGCAGCATACCTTCGTAGCGGGCGCGGATAAGTACCTCGCCGTCGGTCGAGATGAGGCCGTAGGAATTGTCGTGGCAGAACACCGTCTTGCCTTCGTCGATGTAGTAGCATCCGCTCTGCTGCATCTTGCTGTCGGTGAATTTCTCTTCACCGTCCTTGTCGAGGAACACCACCTTGTCGCCCTTCGTCACGGCGCAAGTGCCGTTGTGGTAGTGCGAAAGTAGGCTGTAGCGGCTTGTGCTGAACGATTTGATCACGTCGCCTTTCTTGTCGATGAGCAGGATTTTCTCGCCCTTCAAGCCAAATGCACGACCTTCGGAGAAGTCGGTCACGCCTTCATATTTTGCAGCAATGACCTCGTCGCCTTTCTTGTCGAGGAAACCCCATTTGCCATCCTTGCAGAACGCTGCAAGACCTTCGCTGAAATTGCGTGTCGACGACACGTTTTTCGGGAGTTTCTTCACCTCCTCAAAGTCCTTGTCGATAATGGTGATGCCCTTGCCCTCTTTCACGGCAAAAGCCACGCCCTCAGGGCCGAACAGACCCAGTTGGGTGTACTTGCCGCCTTTGCTGATAGGCTCTTTAGGGTTGCTGATGTCGTAGCATTCGTAGTAGCCTTTTGAGTTTTTCACGACAAACAGTCCGTCGCACACCATCGAAGGCATCTCCGCAAAATCGTTTTTGCAAAGGATTTCGCCGGTCTTGGTGTCGAGAAAACTCCATTTCTCTTCGCCGTCGAGCACGACAGCCACATAGCGAACCTTTTCGTCGCTGCTGTCGCAACTCCACAAAGCGCATGCCGCCACTATGGCGAACAGCGCTGTCTTCAGGAAACTGTTGATTTTCATATTGGTTGATTTTAAGTCTATTTCTTCACGATGCGTGTTGCGGTAACGCCGTCGGTTGTTGCCACGCGTACTACATAGACACCTGCTGCGAGACCGTCGACGCTGATTTGCGAACAGTTGTCGGCTGTCTTCACGAGGCTGCCTGCTGTATTGTAGATGCTCACCTTAGCATTGTCGGCACCAGCGATGTAGAGCGTAGAAACCACAGGGTTAGGATAAACGCTCACCTTGGCATCGCCCTTCACGGCTTCCACTCCGCCGAAGTTGGAGAAGTGCTCAAAATAGAAGTCGTCGAAGAAGGCAGCGAGACCGTCGGTTGTGGTGTGGCGCACTGCTACATAGATGTCCTGACCAGCATACGCACTGAGGTCTACGTTGTAGTGTTGCCATTCTTTGTCGAAGTAAGGCATCTCAGTCTTCGCCATCACCGTCTGGAAACTTGAAGTGTCGGTGTTGCTTGTTGTGGAAACAAGTACCTCTACACTACTCTTGCTGCAAGGATAGATGGCATAGATTGATTCCCAGTTGCGGGCGTAGAAATGGAACGCCGAAGTGGATGTTGCGGTGAGTTTCTGGCTTACAATCCAGTCGTCGGCTGCCTTGCCCTCTTCCGATGGAGCGATAGCCACGAGAGTCTGGTTGCCGCTTACTGGCTCAAGCACGTTGTTCCAGTCGCTGTCGGCCTGCACGGTGTAGGCAAATGCTGCGCCGCGCTGCGGATAACTCATGCCAGTCATTGCCTTCGTTGCGAGACCGTCAACGTCGATGGTGGTGAAGCCTTCAGGGTTGAATGTGCCTGGGGCGTCGTCCTCGAAGTTGTAGTAGTAGGAGTCGGCAGCCATAGCACGGCCGTGTACTGGCAATGCGATTGCGTAGCCGCCTTCAAACTCTACCGTCATCTCGTCGTCGACTTGCGCCGAAGTGCTGCCGGCGTTGAATGTGATTGAGAAAGGTACGCCTTTCTTCGCTTCTACGGTTGTGCCAGCAGCGAGGTCGGTTGAGAAGTTTTCTTTGCCGAACTTCACGTTCTTGATTGTCAATGTCGATGTGCCTTCGTTGAGTACAGAGAATTTCTGGGTCGAGTTGACCGACTTGCCGTAGTTCACTGTGCCGGCGTTCCAATCCGATGCGTTGAACGAAGCCTTTGTGCTCGATGAAGCCTGGATTGTGATGAGGTCGAGAGCCACACCCTTGGCTTGCACGTAGTTGTGACCGACGTAGCGCCAGCGGAATGTAACAGTCTTGCCAGCGTAGGCAGCAAGGTTGACCGTTTCGAGATACCAGTAGCGTGTCTCTGCGTCGTCGGAGAGGATGGCGAGTTGCTTCCATGTGCCGTCGGCATAGACCTCAAAGAAGCAAGCGTCGATGCCGTTGTCGGCAGTTGATGTGTTTGTGCGCAAACCGCTGTCGTCCTTCACGAGGTTGACAGGCATCGAGTTGCCCCAATAGAATGTCATTTCGAGGTTAGAGCCAGCAGGAATCTTGAAGTCGGGCGTAACGAGCGACGACTCCATGTCGGTGGCGTTGCAACTTACCGATGCGCTGTATTTGCCGTCGAAGGCGTTGATGCTGTTGGCGGTGGTCCACTTTGTGAAACTTGCATACTCCACGTTCCAGCCTGTAGTTGGGTTGGCACCGCTTTCAAAACTTTCTGTCCAAGGGAAGGTCGACACTGTTTGGTCGGCGATGGTGGTGAAGGTGCGTGAAGTAGCCTCGCCGTCGCCCTGTGCGTTGTAGGGCACAACCTTCCAAGTGTAGGTCGTTGCGTAGTCGACTGTGGCAAGAGTGTAGGATGTCACGTTGCCGAGATCTTCGCCGTTGACCACGTTGGTAGCGTTCTCGTCGGAGCCCACATAGAGTTTGTAGCCCTCGGCAAAGAGCGCCGGTTTCCAAGAGAGGGTGATGTTCTTGTTGTAGACGTCGGTAGCCTCGTCGTCGGGCGAAACAAGTGTTGCAGCCTGTGGCTTGCCGTCAGCGCCGTAGAGAGGTGGGAGAACGACTGCGTCGAGGAACATAACCGATGTTTCAGGGATATTGTCAACGTCGCTCACGTCGACTGCGCCGTAGATCCAGCGCACATAGCAGTTGTCGGATGCTGGCGAGCCGAGGTCGATGTTCACCTTGTCGATTGTGTTGTAGGTCTCCGATTCCCATTTCTGTGTCCAAGTGGCACCGCCGTCGGTCGAGAACTCGAAAGTAACGTCGTTGCCAGGCACAGCCTCTTCTTCGTCGGAATCGAACTCGTTGTAGGCAGTGAATGCTATTGAGTGAGAGCCTGTTGAGAGGTCGAGGCGAGGGGAGGTGAGGATGCTTGCGCCGTCCATGGTGATGCTGGCATAAGCCGACTTGTCGCCCTCAAGGGCATAGTTGGTGGCTTTCCACTTGTCGCCTGTCCAACCAGTTGGAGGGCAGCCGTTTTCAAAGCCTTCAAAACCGTAGCCTTCAGGGAGTGAAACCTTGGTGGCAAGCACCTTGAGTTGCACGTCGCCGCCGTTGGTGTGGAAGGTGATGTAGCCGCTGGCAGGAGTGGTCAGCGTAGCGTTGTAGCCCACTTGAAATTCGAGAGTCTCGTTGGCGTCGAGGTCGACCGTTGCAGGGTCGATGGTCGACGAGAAGCCAGTAGGATAGTCGATGCTTGTGATTTTCAAGCCGTTCTTACCTTCATTCTTGAGGGTAAGTACCTCAGAATAAGCCTTCGAGCCCATATACACCTCGCCGAAGTTGTACTGCTTCTTCGAGAGCACGGCCTTAGGCCCTGTGGCTGGGGTGAACTGCTTTACGACAACGTTGTCGATTTGGAGAACGTTGGCGGTTTCTTTCAGCATCTTGTAGACAAACGCCACCTTGATGGTCTTGCCTTGCCACTGGCTGAGGTCGATTGTTGTCTTGTAAATCTGCCAGCCTGTCCAAGGATAAGGCACATTGCCGTTTTCCTTGAGTTGCTCAGCGTTGTTGAACGACCATATTGTCTCGGCGTTTTCCACATCGTCGCCAACGACGATGCGCACCTGAAAGTCGTATTTTGCTTCCTCGATGGCAGCCTTCGATGCTGCCTCCCAGTCGAACGACAGTTGGTAAGTGTTGTCGAGGTTGAGCGATGGAGTGAGTAGGATTTCTTCGCGAGGTCCGTAGCCGCCGTCCTCGTCGCCCGCGAACATAGGTGAGTCGACCCATGCGCAGTGAGTGCCCGTCATGGCACCTTTCTCGTAGTAGTACACGCACCAGCGGTAGTTGTCGGCATTGCCGGTGTAGGAGTCTACCGTGGTCCATCCGTCGGGGAAGTTGGGGCTATACTGGTCGGTGCTTGAGGTCTCAAAGCCCTCGTTGAGAAGAGTTTGAGCCGATGCCGCCAATGGCAACGCACCCAACATCGCCAAAGCGAGATAAAATTTCTTCATCTTTTTCTATAATTGGTTTAAAATTAAAATTATTTTCACAGAATTACTTATAAATGACAAAGATAGTGCAAGCCGAGGGAAATTGCAAAAAATCAAGAGGTCTTGATTTTTTTGCATTTCCAAGGCGCCGCCTATCGTGCAAGCCAGATTATTGAAAATTGCCAAAATGCGCGTAGCGCATTTTTTATAGGCTGAAAGCCTTATGCAACCATAGCCCAGGGCAACGCCCTGGGTAACAAACAAATACGCATTTTGCGCCCTGTAAGGGCAATACAAAACGGCGACGTTGGTGGTTTGTGTTGCCCTTACAGGGCGTTCTTGTTAACATGCCGCTACCCAGGGCGTTGCCCTGGGCTATGGTAGCATAAGGCTTTCAGCCTATTCTTTATTCGCCGACATAGTGAGGGTGGCGTCGCCTACGGGGCGCTCTTCGGTCGGTGGCATCACCTACGGGTTGCACAAAAACAAAGGGAACTCTCGCGGAGTTCCCTTTGTAGGATGTTAGGTTGTAATGGCCTATTTCACAATGACCTTTGTTGCTTTGCCGTCGGCGAAGCGGACGATGTAAATGCCATCTGCCCATTCCGAGGCATCGATTGTCGCTGTGTTTTCCACGACATATTCGCCCATCTTCATGCCTGTTGCAGCATAAACCGCAACTTTGTCGGAAGGGCCGCTTACGATTATGTTTTTGCCGCTTTGCGCCACCTTGTATTCGTCTGTGTTCAAGGTTTTTACTGCGCCTTGCGGATTGTTTTTTACATAAAACCCGTCAACCACCATCGAGTTACCAATCCAGTTACCGGCATTGCGCACGTAGCGGAACGCGAATTTCATCTTTTTGCCAGCATATTGGCTCACGTCGACTTTATATTTCGTTATCGACGTAAGTTCCGTGTCGTAGCATTCGCGGTCAGTGAGTTTCGAGAGTACGTCGTCGGCGAGGTCAAACACCTGCGTCCACGTTTCGCCATCGTCGTCCGACGCCATCACCTTCATCGTGTTGACCACAACCCTCTGCGAGAACGTCAGCGTACTCCAGTTGAAGTCGTTGTCCACGTCATAGCAGTCCATAAAACTTGCTGCCAGAAGGAAGTCGAGATAGTGCTCGCCTGTGGCAGCCATCTGCACCGACGGCGAGATGAGCCATTCGTCCTGCGCTACCGGCTCCAGACCGTAGGTCGATTCGGAGTAGGCAAAGTGGATAAACGCATCGCACTGCCCGTCGGGGGTGACTGGAGTGAAATGCCCGTCGCCGGTGTAGTAGCAGTACCAAGTGTTGTTGATGTTATGCGCTATCATCTCATCGGTAGGCTCATTGCCCGGGGCAATCTTTTTCGTCCAGTCGGAAGGAATCCAGTTGAGGTCTTTGCCTTCCGTGGCATATCCTTCAAAACCTTCGTAATAAAGCGTTACGTCGTCCTGCGTCGTTTCGCTTTCGTCCTGTTTCACAACCGCCGGCACGTTGTCACCGACATAGCGTTTGTAGACAAATCCGTTGGCGTTGCGCACTGCCTGCTGCGTTATGCCGTCGGCAATCTGACGCTGTTTGAGTACTTCAACAGCCTCGTCGGACCAGGCTGTAAAACATGTGCTTGCTGCAAGGGCAAATAAGAGTAAAGATTGTTTCATAAACATTGATTTTTTGTTATTCGTTAGGCGAAATTACTTTCAATTTTCCATATATGCAAGTTTATTTGTAAATTTCTGCAAGCAATGGTGAATTTTATGTGGAAATTTACCACGAATAGTGCCGATATTTGAAAATAATGCAACCAAGTTGCAAAAATCATTAAATCGGCGGGACGTTGTTGCTTGCGTGCCACAATGTGATTAATTTTGCCGCCGATATGAAAAGCAAGAGCCAAATACTGATTCTTCTGCTCGCCTCGATGATGGTTGCCTATCTCGGAGCGGGACAACTGGTGATGCACTGCAGCATGACCGGACGCGTGGAGGCTATTGGCTCGCACAACACCGACTGCGGCGGCTGCAACGACTGCTGCTCCAAGAAGCAGACAAAGAGTTGCATGACGCTAAAGGTGAAAAAACTGCAATCGTCCACCGCCCAGCAGCAAATCAAGGCTGAGGCGGCGCAGGCATTGACGCTGCTCAGCGCCATCGTTGAAGCCGTAGTGCCCACGGATTGCGCGTTGCCCCACAATGCCATCGGGCACGAAGTGGAGAAATCGCCTCCGCGACATTATCTAACGTTTATTAGAGTACTTCTGATTTAGTGGCAGGCGTGTGCGCATTGCCGCACTATTTGCATACCCTAAATTAAAACAATAAAGAAGTACTGAAATAAATGAAAATCATCCCATTATCAATTTTTACTTTAGCCTTTGCCCCTGTGGCGACGGCACAAGTGACTACCGACACCATCGCCGACCAGTCGCTCAAGGAGGTGCGCGTAACAGCACGGCGACCGGGAGTGACCAACCTCAGCGGTGCGCTCAACGGGCAGAACATCGCTCGCACCGAACTCTTCAAGGCGGCGTGCTGCAACCTCGGCGAGAGTTTCACCACCAACCCGTCGGTCGACGTGAGTTACAACGATGCCACCACTGGCGCACGCCAAATCAAACTGCTCGGACTGTCGGGCACCTACGTGCAGATGCTCACCGAACAGTTGCCCAACTTCCGCGGTGCGGCTGCGCCCTATGCCCTCGGCTATGTGCCTGGACCGTGGATGAAGAGCATCCAGGTGTCGAAAGGCAGCGCGTCGGTGAAAAACGGCTACGAATCAATCACTGGGCAAATCAATGTGGAGTACCTGAAGCCAGAGGACGACCAAGGGCTGGAAGTGAACCTCTACGGCGACTCCAAGTCGCGCCTTGAGGCCAATGCCGCCGGCAATATGCACTTCGGCAGCCATACCAGCGGCGAGATACTGCTCCACTACGAGAACAGCATCAACAACCACGACGAGAACCACGACGGCTTCTACGACAAGCCGCGCGTGGAGCAATACAATGCGCAGACGCGATGGCTCTGGAAGGGCGACCGCTACATCTTCCACGGCGGCATCTCGGGCATCAAGGAGAAGCGCCACGGCGGACAGACAAGCCACGGAATGGAGATGCAGACGCCGCTGTTCGGCATCGAGGTCAACACCGACCGCTACGAGGCATACGCAAAAAATGCGTTTATCCTCAATGCCGAGCACGGCACCAACATCGCACTGATGGCATCGGGGTCGCTGCACGAGGAAGATGCGTTCTACGGGTTGAAGACCTACTCCGTGGACGAGAAGAATGCCTATGCTTCGCTGATGTTTGAAACCAACTTCACGGAGAAGCACAACCTCAGCGTCGGCCTCAGTCTTAACCACGACTACTTCGGCGAGCACTACCGCCTGCAGCACGATGCCTCGCTCGCCGCCCAGCGCAACCGCGAAAAGGAGACCACGCCGGGAGCCTATGCGCAGTACACCTTCACCCTCGGCTCGCGGCTCACTGCCATGGCAGGGCTACGCCTCGACCACAGTTCGCTCTACGGCACGTTTGTCACGCCGCGTTTCCACCTTAAATATGCGCCGTCGTCGGCAGCAAGTTTCCGCATCTCGGCAGGCAAGGGCTACCGCACGGTGCATGCCTTGGCTGAAAACAACTATCTGATGGCGTCGGGCAGAACGCTCGTCATCGACCGCCTTAATCAGGAGGCAGCGTGGAACTATGGCGTTAGTGGCTCGTTCAACATCCCGCTGTTTGGCAAAAACTTGAAAGTCAATGCGGAATACTATTATACGCATTTCTCAGAACAAGCGATTGTGGACTACGACAGCGACCCGAAGCAGATACGCATCACCAACCTTCACGGTGGGCGTTCCTACTCCCACACCATGCAGGTCGATGTCACCTATCCGTTTTTCGAGGGTTTTACGCTCACGGCAGCCTACCGTCTCAACGACGTGCATGCCACCTACGGCGGCGTGCTCAAGGAGAAGCCGCTGACGAGCCGCTACAAAGCGCTGGTCACTGCGTCCTACAAGACGGCGATGGACCTGTGGCAGTTTGACGCAACACTGCAAATCAACGGCGGCGGACGGATGCCAGAGCCTTACGCGCTCGCCGACGGCACGATGTCGTGGGACGACCGCTTCGGAGCCTATCCGCAACTGAGTGCGCAGATTACTCGTTGGTTCCGCCATTGGTCGGTGTATGTGGGCGGCGAAAACCTCACCAACTTCAAGCAGAAGACCCCCATCTACGGCGCGTCGAACCCTTGGGGCGCAGACTTTGAGCCTACAATGGTGTGGGGACCTGTGCACGGCTGGATGCTCTATGCTGGTGTGCGCATCAATATCGGTAAACTTTAATCAGTAAATATTTAAAAATCAAAAATATGAAACGTTCAATCATCGCCCTCGCAATGGGCATTATTTCCCTTTCGGGAATGGCAAAAACAATTAAGACTGTAGCCCTTACAACCACTCCGCAGATGCACTGCCAGAACTGCGAAAACAAAATCAAGGGCAACCTCCGCTTCGAGAAAGGCGTGAAGAAAATCGAAACCGACATCGACAAGCAGACAGTCACCGTGACCTACGATGCCGACAAGACGACGGTCGACAAGATTATCGAAGGCTTCACTCGCTTCGGCTACACCGCCCGCCAACTCAAACCCGGCGAGACCGTAGCCGAAACCACCGAGGAATGCACCAATATGTAGTATTTAATACAGCATTCCGAACATCCACAGCGGGATGATGTTGCCGTAGCCCGTTTCAATATCGTCTTTTACAACATATCCGTACTCCACCTCTTGCAGTTGCCGTTGTTTTTTCTTCTTTCCGCCGACTTCAAATGTGTATTTCCCATCGACAAGAAAGTCGGAAACTGGAGAAGCAACAACCTCCATTGCTGAGCGGACTTGATTGTAGAAGAATGTTTCGCGCACTGTGCCAATCTCTACGTTCTCCCGACCGAGAGCGTAGATGAGGGCAGTGTTGTCAAGGTAGATTTTATCGACTTTCCCAAGTCCTTGGATTCCACCCGTCGACGACCGCAGTTGCCCGATTAATCCCGATTTTTCCAGATATGCGCAAAGGTCAGCCACGCTGTTTCTCGACACCTCCAGTTGCCCGCCTATCTGCGACAAGTTTGGCTTGAACGGCGCACTTTCTGCAACGATGGCAAGCAGTCGGCGGAGTTTGCGCGCCACCGAAACCGTCAGGTTCGCATATTGTGGGATGTCGGTCTCTATGGTTGCATTGACAACCTGCTGGATGTACTGCACGATGTCGCCGTCGGCAAATGGGTAGTAGCCGCAATGCAGATAGTCAGAAAAATGCTGCAGCGGCAGAAAACCGTTGGGAATTTCAACCTCCTGATTCAGAAGTTGCGGAATGGAGCACAGTGGAAAGCGAATGTCGTGGAAAAGATCAAGGTATTCCCTGTAGGAAAGTCCTTGCATCTCATACATCAACGCACGCCGGCTAAGGTCGGATGCCCCTTTGGCAATGTCGAGCACCGACGATCCAGTGAAAACCACGTGCAACTCGGCGTGGTAGTCGTAAATCAGTTTCAGTTCCCTCGACCAGTCCTTGTACTTGTGTATCTCGTCGATAACCAAGTACTTGCCGCCAATTTTTGCAAATGCGTCGGCAAGGTCGGTGAGCCTATGGTTGGCAAAATAGAAATCCTCAGCCACGACATAAAGAGTTTGGTTGACAGGTAGATGCTCCTTGATGTGCTGCAGCACGAGCGTAGTTTTGCCTACACCTCTCGGTCCCATGAGACCAATCATCCGGGCATCCCAGTTGATTTTGTCGTACATGTAGCGGTGAAATCCCGTGCTTGTTTCTTTCAGTAATTTGCGAAATGTGGCTTGCAGTTGTTCCATATCCTTGCGCTTTAGGTTGATATTGTCGTTGCAAATATAATAAGGTTTCTTTAAAACTGCACTGAAAATAGTGCAGTTTTTGCTTAAAAGTGCACTATTTTCAGTGCAATTTTGGAGATTTGCGGATTTTAGAGGGGTGATTTTGAATTACGGCGCGGGGTTGCTAACTTTGTGCCTATATAAATAGGTATAGAATGGAAAAACCTGTAATCCTACTTTCGTGCGACGTCGACGCCCAGGAGCGCGTTAACCTCCGCCAAGAATATGTGGAGGCTGTGACTGAAGCCGGCGGCATCGCCGTGATTATGCCGCCGCTGGTGCTGCGCTCGCAAATCGACGAGTGGCTCGACCGCGTGTGCCCCGACGCCCTGCTCCTCACTGGCGGCTGCGACCCCGACCCGCAAATCTACCGCGAGAGTCCGCGGCAAGGGCTGGGGCGAGTGTCGCTGCAGCGCGATGTCTACGAACTCGAATTGCTCGATGCCGCTATGGTGCGCGCCATCCCCGTGCTCGGCATCTGCCGCGGCTTGCAGGTAATCAATGTGGCGCTCGGTGGCTCGCTCTATCAAGATATGCTCACGCAGATGGGTGCAGAGTTTGCCAAGCACGACCAGAAAGAGCCCACCGAGGTGGCGACCCACGAAGTGGCATTTACTGCTGGCTCGATGGCGGAGCAACTGTTTGGCACACAGTTTCTTCCCACCAATAGCCACCACCACCAGTGCGTGCACCGCGTGGCAGACGACCTGACCGTGAGCGGCACCACCGTTGACGGAGTGGTCGAAGCCCTCGAATGGCCCGAGCGCGAAATCTTCGCCGTGCAGTTCCATCCGGAGCGTATGCGCGACGACAATGAGGCGATGACCAGATTTTTTGCTCGATGGGTGGAAAGAGTGGCTGATATTTCCTCAAGAAAAATGGCAACTGAAATATAAATATCTTAAAAAACGGCTAAAAAATGCTCTAAAACATGCACAATAGTCAGTTTTTTGTGCAAAAACGAGTGGTTTTTGGGTTAAATATTTTTCATTTCGAATAATAATTATTTCCTTTGCAAGTCTAAAATACGAAACAAAAGAATATTATTAATCTAAAAATTAAAAAATTATGTCTGAAATTGCAGAAAGAGTAAAGGCTATAATTGTTGACAAACTTAGTGTAAACGAGTCAGAAGTAACTCCAGAAGCAACATTTGCTCAGGATCTCGGCGCAGATTCACTTGACACTGTAGAATTGATCATGGAATTCGAGAAAGAATTCGGCATCACAATTCCTGACGACCAAGCAGAAGGCATCAAGACTGTTGGTGACGCTATCTCTTATATCGAAAACGCTAACAAATAAATTCTCTTAATGGAACTGAAAAGAGTTGTTGTAACAGGTCTCGGTTCAATCACTCCAATCGGCAATGACATCGCCACTACGTGGAAGAATGCCCTTGCTGGTGTGAGTGGTGCCGCTCCTATTACTCACTTTGACGCCTCTTTATTCAAGACGCAGTTTGCGTGTGAAGTAAAGGGCTACAACTCTGCCGACCATTTCGACCGCAAGGAAGTCCGCAAGTACGACCTCTACGCGCAATACGGTCTCGTTGCTGCTCGCGAAGCAGTAAAGGATGCTGGCCTCGAAGAATTTGAAGGCCTCAACAAGGACCGCGTAGGTGTTATCTTTACAGCAGGCATCGGCGGATTGCACACCTTTGAAGAAGAAGCAGGCTACTATGCCATGAACAAAGACAAAGGTCCGAAGTACAATCCGTTCTTCATCCCTAAGATGATTGCCGATATGGCTGCTGGTCTTATTTCGATGACCTACGGCTATCGCGGACCTAACTACGCAACAGTATCGGCTTGTGCATCGTCGACCCACGCACTTATCGATGCGTTCAACACCATCCGTCTCGGAAAGGCTGACGCAGTGGTAACTGGTGGCGCTGAGGCTGCAATCTATCCTGCTGGTGTAGGCGGTTTCAACTCAATGCACGCATTGTCGACACTCAACGACAACCCAACCCACGCATCACGCCCATTCAGCGGCTCGCGCGACGGTTTCGTAATGGGTGAAGGCGGCGCTTGCCTTGTGTTTGAAGAACTCGAGCATGCTCTTGCCCGCGGCGCACACATCTATGCAGAGGTAGCCGGAGGCGGCATGTCGGCAGACGCTTATCACCTCACAGCAACCCATCCTGAAGGCTTGGGCGCCAAATTGGTGATGAACAATGCTCTCGAAGATGCAGAAATGAAGCCATCCGACATTGACTATATCAATGCTCACGGCACATCAACTCCTGTAGGCGACCTGTCGGAAGTAAAGGCCATCAAGGACGTGTTTGGCGAAAGCGCAAACAAGTTGAACATCAGTTCGACGAAGTCGATGACTGGTCACCTTCTCGGTGCAACTGGTGCATTGGAGGCAATTTTCTGCGTGAAGTCGGTAGAAGAGGATATCGTTCCGCCAACCATCAACCACGAGGAAGGCGACAACGACCCAGAAATTGACTACAACCTTAACTACACGTTTGGCGAAGCCCAGAAGCGTACAGTGAACGCAGCCCTTTCCAACACATTCGGATTCGGCGGTCACAACGCATGTATCATCGTAAAGAAATACAAAGGCTAAGCCCGTAGGTTAACATAACCCATAGATTTGCCCTTCGCTCCCGCGAGGGGCAAATTGTTTTTCAGGGGGGCGCCCAGGAGGGGATGGAGCCCCAGAGGGCGGTAAAGAATGATGCGCCCCAGTGGTGGTAGAAAAAGGGGTGCGCCTTGTGGGCGGTAAAGAAAGATGTGCCCCGTAGAGGGTGCAACCAACACCAGCCGGTGCGGCGATGATGATGGTGCCGGTGGGTGATGGTTGTGTTGCCGGTGTGTTGATGGTTGTGGTGCCGATGCGGCGATGATGATGGTGCCGGTGCGGTGATGATGATGGTGTCGGTGGGCGAAGAATAGGCTGAAAGCCTTACTCGACCATAGCCCAGGGCAACGCCCTGGGTATGAGTATATTAACAAATAGCGCCCTGAAAGGGCAACACAAATCACCAACGTTGCCGCTGGAGTGTTGCCCTTTCAGGGCGCAAAACACGTATTCGTTTGTTACCCAGGGCGTTGCCCTGGGCTATGGTCGAGTAAGGCTTTCAGCCTATAAAAAATGCGC
>CAVAPE010000003.1:63344-72688 GCA_963590405.1 Eubacterium sp. CAG:180
GGCTTGCACTATCTTTTAATAAGATAGGCTGCATCTCAGCAGAAAAAATGAGCAAGCTCTTTTTTCTGCATTCGATTTGCACTATCTTTTAATAAGATAGGCTGCGCCTCGGCAAAGAAAATTGAGCAAGCTCTTTTCTTTTCTCTCGGCTTGCACTATCTTTGTAAATTATGAAAAAGGCTTTATTTACAATCGCTTTGTGCTGCGCTACGATGTGCGCAGGAGCAATGGAGACGACCTCCGGACAACTGTCTGCCGTTGTGCCTGCCGCCGATGCAGCAACGATTACATCACTTACGCTGTCGGGCACTATGGATGTGCGCGACTTCGCTTATATCCAGGAGTCTATGCCGCAACTGGCGCAACTCGACTTGTCGGCAGTCACCGTGGAGGAATATTCCGACAAGGTGCCTGTGCTCGGCAATTTCACTTTCTATCCTGCCAACGAATTGCCTAAATACGGACTGATGGGCGTGGCATCGCTCACGTCGGTTGCTCTGCCGTCGACAATCACGTCGATAGGCGAGGGCGCTATGGCAGGCTGTACGGGTGTTACGTCGCTCGCACTGCCGTCGACGGTGACCACCATCGACACCAACGCCTTCTCGGGAATGACGGCACTCGCCACCATCACTGGCGGCGACGCAGTGCAGACCATCGGCGACTATTCGCTCAGCCATTGCACATCGCTCTCTGCCTTGCCGCAGATGGCACAACTCACCACGGTTGGCGCATCCGCCTTCCTTGGCGACAAGACGCTCTCCACTTTCGCTTTTCCAGCCACTCTGCAGACCATCGGCGAGAGTGCCTTCCAGCAATGCGGATTGACCGCGGTCGACCTCACCGCCAGCACAAGTCTTGAGGTGGTTGGCGCATGGGCATTTGCCGACAATGCTTCGCTGCAGTCGGTAAGTCTGCCAGCATCAGTCACTGCCCTCGGCGACGGAGCCTTTTTCTATTCCACAAGTCTGAAGTCGGTGGCATTGCCTGAAGGACTTGCTAAAATCAACGACTATACCTTTATGGGCGGCAAAGCCGCTTCCACACTCACCCTGCCCGAATCGCTCAAGGAAATTGGTGACTACGCCCTCAGCGACTGGAGCAGCGTGCAGCAACTCGTGCTCCCTGCCAGCATGGAGAAAATCGGCACCCGTGCCATGCGCGGATGGACGGCGATGACCATGCTTGAGAGCAAAGCCGTAACCCCGCCGGCGCTTGGCGACAATGTGTGGGAAGGCGTGGTTTACGACAACGTAAAACTCGTCGTGCCCGATGAGTCGAAGACAGCCTACATCTCCGCCGACCAGTGGAAAGAGTTCTTCAAGTCGTCGACCATAGCCAACATCTCCGACGATGCGTTCAAAGTAATCACAGTAGGCAACACCGTAACGCTTCGCAGCACAAAGAAGATATTGGCTTACCACCTCTACGACCTCAGCGGCATCATGCTGAAAGAAGGCACGCCAAATGCCAACGACGTGGCTATCGACCTGTCGGCATATAGCGGCAAAGCCTATGTGGTGCGTTGCCTCCTTGACGGCAACGAAGTGAAAACGCTCAAAATCAGCCGTCAATAGGTATGGGCAAGAATAAACTGAAGAAATTCGGGGAGATGGAAACCTTCCCCAACGTGTTCCAATATCCGTTTGCCGTACTGCAGCAAGGTCCGTTCCCACTGAAAGGCAAGTGGAACAGCGACTTTTTCAAGAACGACAATCCCATCGTGCTCGAACTCGGCTGCGGCAAGGGCGAATATGCCGTCGGGATGGCTAAGAAATTTGCCGACCGCAATTTTATCGGCGTCGACATCAAAGGCGCGCGTATGTGGACCGGAGCAAAGCAGTCCGTGCAGGAAGGCATCGCCAACGTGGCGTTTCTCCGCACCAGCATCGAACTCATAGCATCGTTTTTCGCCCCCGGCGAAGTATCCGAAATCTGGATTACCTTCCCCGACCCGCAGATGCAGAAAGTGAACAAGCGCCTCACCTCCACGCGGTTCATGCAACTCTACCGCCAGATACTCAAGGAAGACGGCATCGTGCATCTGAAGACCGACAGCCCATTCCTCTACGCCTACACCGACGCGATGGTCAAGTTGAACGGCTTCCGCACGGAGGTTAACACCGACGACCTCTACCATAGCGGACTTGCTGACGACATCCTCGAAATCCGCACCTTCTACGAGCGCCAATGGCTCGCCCGCGGACTGACGATAAAATATATCAGTTGGCATCTCGACCAGGCCACGGCGCTGCAAGAGCCCGAAATCGACATAGAGCGCGACACCTACCGCAGTTTCTCGCGCGGATTTCTCGAGACCGACGCGAAATTTTCAAAATAACGCAATTATGGAAGAAAGACTATATCCAGCACTCATCACCGAGGCACTCCGCCATGTGCGCTATCCGGGCAATGGCAAAGACCTCGTGGAAAACAATATGGTGGAGGACGACATCCGCATCGACGGAATGAATGTGTCGTTCTCCCTGATTTTTGAGAAGTCGACCGACCCGTTTGTCAAGAGCGTTGTCAAGGCAGCCGAAGCCGCCGTGACCACCTACGCCAGCGAGAACGCCAAGGTGGCTGGCAATATTGCCGTGAAGTTCCGCCAAAACGTGCAGCAGCCAGCGAAGATGCTCCCCAACGTGAAGAACATCATCGGAGTGTCGTCGGGCAAAGGCGGTGTGGGCAAGTCCACCGTAGCCACCAACCTCGCCGTGGCACTTGCCAAGCAGGGCTACAAGGTGGGACTGCTCGATGCCGACATCTTCGGACCCTCTGCGCCAAAGATGTTCGGGCTGGAGGACGCACCCGTGTATATGGACGAGGTGGACGGCCGCAACCTTATCGCTCCCGTTGAGCAATACGGCGTGAAGGTGCTCTCCATTGGCTTCCTTGTGGACAAGGACAACGCTGTGCTTTGGCGCGGCGGCATGGCAAGCAACGCCCTCAAGCAACTCATTGGCGATGCCAACTGGGGCGACCTCGACTATTTCGTGATTGATATGCCTCCAGGCACAAGCGACATACACCTCACCCTCGTGCAGACCCTCGCCATCACTGGTGCGGTAGTGGTCACCACTCCGCAGGAGGTGGCACTCGCCGATGCGCGCAAAGGCGTGAGCATGTTCCTCAGTCCACAGGTCAACGTGCCAGTGCTCGGCATCGTCGAGAATATGGCGTGGTTCACTCCCGCTGAGCATCCCGACGAGCGTTACTACATCTTCGGCAACGGCGGCGGCAAGCGCCTTGCCGAGAAACTCGGAGTGGAACTCCTTGCGCAAATTCCACTTGTGGCAGGCATCTGCGACGGCGGCGACAATGGCAAGCCTGTGGCGCTGCAAAACACCGTCAGCGGCGAGGCTTTCAACACCCTCGCGCAGCGAGTGGTGGAAGCCGTGGACAAGCGCAACCGCGAACTGCCGCCTACGCATAAGGTGGAAGTTGCAAAACGTTAACGCGTGTAGGCACAAAACGTGCCCACACATAGCGTAACTTTGCAACGTAATCGAGGGATAAACCCTCCAGAAAAAGAGAAAACAAAAAATAAGCATAGACCCATTATGGAAAAAACAACAGACAAGGCAAACGGCGCAAGCGAGAAAATGAAGGCTCTGCAAAACGCCATGTCGAAGATTGAAAAAGACTTCGGACGCGGAGCAATCATGAAACTCGGCGACGACAAAATCGAGGACATTGAGGTGATTCCTACAGGCATCATCGGTCTTGACTATGCGCTCGGCGTGGGCGGCTATCCGCGCGGCCGTATCATCGAAATCTACGGACCTGAATCGTCAGGTAAAACCACGTTGGCAATCCTCGCCATCGCACAGGCACAGAAGCAGGGCGGCATCGCTGCCATCATCGATGCCGAACACGCATTCGACCGTTTCTATGCCGAGAAACTCGGCGTCGACGTCAACAACCTCTATATAGCACAGCCCGACAACGGTGAGCAGGCACTCGAAATCGCCGACCAACTCATTCGTTCGTCAGCCATCGACATCATTGTGGTCGATTCCGTTGCTGCCCTGACGCCTAAGGCAGAAATTGAGGGCGTGATGGGCGATAAGCAAGTGGGCTTGCAGGCACGACTTATGTCGCAGGCACTGCGCAAACTCACTGCAACCATCGCAAAGACCAACACCACCTGCATCTTCATCAACCAGTTGCGCGACAAAATCGGCGTGATGTGGGGCTCGCCTGAAACGACTACGGGCGGTAACGCATTGAAGTTCTACGCTTCTGTGCGCATCGACATCCGCCGCACCAGCGCCATCAAGAGCGGTGAGGACGTGCTTGGCTACCAGACCAAAGTCAAGGTGGTGAAAAACAAGGTGGCACCGCCATTCCGCAAAGCCGAATTTGAACTCACCTTCGGCGAGGGCGTTTCGCACAGCGGCGAAATCCTCGACCTCGGCGTGAACCTCAATATCATCACCAAGAGTGGCTCGTGGTTCTCCTACGACGGCACCAAACTCGGTCAGGGTCGCGATGCCGTGAAGCGACTGATAGCAGACAACCCCGAACTCGCCGACGAACTCGAGGCAAAAATCAAGGCAAAACTTTTCAACAAGGACAAAGACGCCGCCGACGCTCCTGTTGCTGAGGCAAGCGATGACAAGACTGAAGAATAAAAACTGCAAGTAATGAAAATCGCAATCATAGGATGCGGTAACATGGGCGGCGCGATCGCAAGAGGTCTCGCCGCCGATGCCGCTTTTTCAGAAAACAACACCATCGCCGTGAGCAACCGCTCGCAAGGCAAACTCGATGTCCTCAAGGCGCAGTATCCCGCCGTGGCTACGTCCACCGACAACTGCACGGCAGTGAATGATGCCGACGTGGTGGTAGTGGCTGTTAAGCCGTGGCTCATCGATGCCGTTGCCGGCGAAGTGAAGGATGCCGTAAAGGAGGGTAGCCTCGTGGTGTCGGTCGTTGCCGGTGTGCCGTTCAGCCATCTGCGCGAACTCTTCGGCGCCAAGGCACCGCTTTTCCGCGTAATTCCCAACACAGCCATTGCCATCGGCGAGAGCATGACCGTGGTTGCCGCCGACGGCACTACTGAGGCGCAGGACAACTACGTATTTGACATGTTCAGCCGCCTTGGCGCAACCCTCAAAATCGAGGAGCGTCTTATGGATGCCGCCATGGCACTCGGCTCTTGCGGCACGGCTTACGCTCTGCGCTATGTGCGCGCAGCGATGGAAGCCGGTGTGGAACTCGGACTTTACCCGTCGCAGGCCAAATTGATTGTGGCGCAGACCGTCAAGGGTGCGGCGCAACTGCTCATGACCAACGACTCCCATCCAGAGGAAGAGATAGACAAGGTGACCACCCCTGGCGGATTTACCATCAAGGGCCTTAACCGCATGGAAGCCTGCGGCTTTACCAATGCCGTAATCGAGGGCTTGAAAGCCTCGGTGAAGAAATAGAATGGAGGATTATCTGCGCAGCAGGGCGTAGCGCATGGTGGCGATGCAGTGGTTGAGCCACAGGTCGATTTTGCGGCTAAACTTGCGCTTGCGCCAACTTCCGAAGATGCGGTGCTCCGCAAAAGTGACCTCGGTGCGCGGATAGCGCTTGCGCGGCAGCAGATAGTCAGTAGGATAAACGTTAAGACCGTTGAGACATTGCGCTCGGCGGTTTTTCATATCGAAGCCCAGCGCCAAAGCCTCCTGCTCCATCAAGATAGGCGAGATGGCGCGGTTCATCGTGCCGTCGGCGTTGACGAAATGGTGGCTGCGATAGTAGTCGAGCATCTTGCCGCAGAACGCGTCGCCCTTGTCGGCGATGAAGAATGCCGCCTGCAAGCCCGTGCGAGTGTCGCCCTCCTCCGTCATGAAGGTAGTTAGCCCTGGCTTGTCCATAAATTCGTCGAAACGCTTGTAGAGGAAGATGTCGCTGTCCATATACACTCCGCCTTCGGTGTAGATCGCATAGAAGCGCACCGCATCGGCGGCAAATGCCCACTGCCGGCGCTCCAGCGCCTCGCGCACGAAGTCGAGCCCAGTAGCCATAGCGTCGTCGTAGGTCCAGCGGCGCACGGTGTAGTCGGGGAGAAGTCGTTTCCATGTGTTGAGACACACCTTGATTTCAACTGGAAAAGGGTCGTTGCCAAACCAGCAGAGATGGATAGTCTTTGGAGTCATATATATGATAGACGTTTTAGAATTTTATGTCCGCAAAGGTAATCATTTTGCTTAATTGCCGCAAAAGTGGTAATTTTGGGGCATTATGAAACGTATTTGCTACCTCAGCCGCTGCTACCGCGATCTGCGCGCAGCCAGCAACAAAGCCAAAACCGACAACGAACGTACTCTCGACGACCTCGGCGCAGTAAATCTCGGACTGCCTATGCGCGTGAGCAACAATAAGATATACAATTTCCTGCGTACTTTCGCCGGCGTGATGCGCTATGTTGCTTCGGTGAGGCGCGGCGACGAGGTGGTGTTGCAATATCCAGTAAAGAAATACTTCGCCTTCTTGTGCAACGTGGCGCATCACCGTGGCGCGCACGTAACCACGCTCATCCACGACCTCGGCACGTTCCGCCGCAAGAAACTCACCGTGGAGCAGGAGATGGCGCGCCTTTCGCATTCCGATGTCATCATCGCCGCTAACGATGCCATGGCAAAATGGCTCACCGACCGCGGACTTCAGCGCCCTTTGCGCTCGCTCGGGCTTTACGACTACAAATCGCCCTCATTCAACAGCCATACCGAGTTCAGCCATCGCCAGAAATTGCGCATTGTCTACGCCGGCTCGCTCAGCAACAAGAAAAATTCGTTTCTCCTCTCGCTGCCCGACTATGCCGACGATTTCCAGTTTGTGCTCTACGGCGACAAGGACAACCTTCACGGCATGCGCCAGCATCCTAATATAGAGGTGAATGGCTTCGTGCAGGCGGACGACTTCATTGCCAATGTCGATGCCGACTTCGGGCTCGTCTGGGACGGCGATTCCGTGGACGAATGTAGCGGTAACTACGGCGAATACCTCACCGTCAACTCGCCCCACAAGGTGTCGTTCTATCTGCGCTCGGGTGTGCCTGTGATTGTGTGGCGCAAGGCCGGCGTGGCACAGGTGGTGGAGCGCGAAGGTGTGGGCATCGTCATCGACTCCCTGCGCGACATCAAGGCAGCCATCGGCGCACTGAGCACCGACGAGTTGGTGGCTATGAAGCAGCGTGCTGTGGCGCTTGCTAAAGCCCTCAACCACGGCGACTTCTTCCGCAAAGCCCTCCGCTAATTTTTTTTGTCGCTGGGGATAAAATTTTACGGCGGAAATTTGCTGATACCATATTTTAACACTACATTTGGAAGATTAAAATTTAATAACCTATGAGACTTTTTTCTAAAGCCAAAGCAGCATTGGTGGCGCTAATGCTTGCTTCTGGTCTCACGCAAGCGTCTGCTGCCTCGTTTGTAGGCAACCGCGACGATTTCCGCGACGAGACAATCTATTTCGTGATGACAACCCGTTTCTATGACGGTGACAAGTCGAACAACACACAATGCTGGGACGGTCAGCAGTACAACGACGGCGACCCTGCCTGGCGTGGCGACTTCAAAGGACTTATTGAAAAACTTGACTACATCAAGGCCCTTGGCTTCACAGCCATTTGGATTACGCCTATTGTAGAGAACGCATCTGGCTACGACTATCACGGCTACCACGCAGCCGACATGAGTAAGGTGGACCACCGCTACGAGTCGGAGGACGTTACTTTCCAATCGCTCATCGACGCTGCCCACCAGCGCGGCATGAAGGTGATCCTCGACATCGTGCTCAACCACACTGGCAACTTCGGCGAGGCCAATCTCTGCAAACTCTTTAACCGCGACTGGAATGCTGACCAATCAGACATCGACGCCTGCATGATTCCTTACACACAGAAGGACGGCGGACGCCTCCCCGATAACTATCTCAATCTCCCTGCCGGCGAGCAGTACAGTTCCCGCTTGCGCGAGATGAAGAACACTGATAACCAGAACCACGACACGCACAACCTCTGGCACCACTTCGGACAGTTTAACTGGGACGACAACACCCGTTGGTGGGCACAGATTGCCGGCGACTGCGTGGACTTGAACACCGAGAACCCGCAGACCTACAACTACCTCGTGGACTGCTACACCAACTTCATAAAGATGGGTGTTGACGGTTTCCGTATCGACACCGGCGGTCACATTGCCCGCCTCACCTTCAACAAGGCTTTCACTCCTGCATTTACCGCAGCAGCCGAGACCTACAAGGCAAAACGCAACGGCGGCCCGTTCTTCATGTTTACTGAGGTATGCGCGCGCTACACCCAGATTTGGTACCGCGAAGTTCCAGCCCTTTCAGTGCCTTTCTACACTTGGAAAGAGTCGAAGGACTATGATTGGGACACCAACCCAGACTCCTGGAACAACCTCGTGATCTACGAGTCTACACCGTTTACCCACACCAACCAACTCTCCTGCCAGCAGCAATATGCCGACAACGGTTCGTCGTCGCAAAGCAGCCAGCCAACGTCGGACAACGTGTTCCTTAACGGCAACACCTACCATAAGCCTGACTATTCAAAATATTCAGGACTTAGCGTCATCGACTTCCCGATGCACCACAACTTCTGCAACATCGGCGGCGCTTGGGGCATTGCAAAGAGTGGTGACAAATACTACAACGACGCATCATATAATGTGGTCTATGTCGACTCTCACGACTACGCTCCTAACGGTGCGCCTGAGGATCAGCGTTTCGCACAGGGCACTGAGGCATGGGCTGAAAACCTTGCGTTGATGTTCACCTTCCGCGGCATCCCTTGCCTCTACTATGGTAGCGAAATCGAATTTAAGAAGGGTTGCACAATCGACAAAGGTCCGAACATCCCGTTGAAGGACTCTGGACGTGCATATTTCGGCGGCTACATCAAGGGCGACGTGCAGGTTAACGACTTCGCCGATTGGAGTAGCGCAACAGGCAATATGAACGCAACTTTGCAATATCCTCTTGCCCTCCACATCCAGCGCCTTAACCGCATCCGCATGGCGATCCCGGCTCTCCGCAAAGGTCAGTACAGCACAGAAGGATGCTCAGGCAGTTACGCCTTCAAGCGCCGTTACACCGACGCTACCACCGACAGTTACGTACTCGTGACTATCTCTGGCAACTCAACGTTCACCGGCATTGA
The DNA here is from genome assembly GCA_963590405.1 of Eubacterium sp. CAG:180. Lineage (GTDB taxonomy): Bacteria > Bacteroidota > Bacteroidia > Bacteroidales > Muribaculaceae > Limisoma. The sequence goes on from CAVAPE010000003.1 coordinate 72,523, forward strand.
AAATGGTACATACGTCGACGCCATCACTGGCGACACCCAGACCGTGACCAACGGCACACTCACAGCCACTTGTTCAGGCCGTGGCAATATGCGCGTATATGTGCTCAACACAGCCCTCACACCTGCTCCTGGCAAGGTGGGCGAGGACGGCAAGTTCCTCTATGGC
>CAVAPE010000004.1:0-69765 GCA_963590405.1 Eubacterium sp. CAG:180
GGAGCAACGCCACCAGCCGCGTGAGGGAACAACGAGAGGATGGTTCCGCCCAGTGCTGCTGCAACGATTTGCGGCACACAGATAGTTCCGTTGAAGAGACCCAAATATGTACCCATGTGACCGCCAGAGAGGGCATTGGTCAGGATGGTGAACGGAAGGGCGAGCATTGCTGCCCAAGCGCAACCGATAAGTGCAAACGAAATGAAAAGCAGATATTGGTCGTGGATGTAGTAGATTGAAATAAAACCTACAGCACCCAAGAGCAGACTGATAATGTAGGCTGCCTTGCGGTTTTTGATAAACGGTATTGCCATTGCCCAAAGTACAGAGCCAATTGCCTGAACTGCGAACACGACACCGACCCAGTTGGAGGCGTCCTGATATTGTGTCGACTTAGTGTCGAGTACAAATTTACCGGCTTTTTCAATTATAGGTGTGTCAAATACATTCATTGCCAATGAACCGTTGGTGTAGGTCCACATAAGCATAAATGCTGCCCAGCAGAAGAATTGTACAAGACCTACTGTCCAGAATGCCGATGGGGCTTTGACCAAAAGTTTGAACACGTTTGTCTTTTCTTTCTCTTTTTCCTCTGTTATGCCATGATATTCAGCATATTCCTTAGGAGGCATCTCCTTGACTTTTACGCTTGTGTAGATTACACAAAGAATGAGTATGGCTGCACCCGTGTAGAATGAGAATATCACTGAATCTGGAATTACACCATCTGCGGCGGTGTTGCTAATGCCGATAAAAGTCAGAAGGATAGGGAAAATATAGCCGACCAAACTACCAGCGTTGCAAAGGAAACTTTGGATGGAATAAGCCAAACCTTTCTGCTTCTCGTTTACCATATCGCCGACAAGCATTTTGAACGGCTGCATAGCCATATTAATTGATGTGTCGAGGAACATAAGGGCAATCAGTCCAAATACCATAGCCGCAGAAACCGCCATACCGAAACTGCCGGCATTAGGAAGCATTATCATAACGAGGACTGCGACCAATGCACCGATAAAGAGGTAGGGGATACGTCTGCCGAAACGGCACCAAGTCTTGTCACTTGCCATTCCGACAATAGGTTGGATGATGATACCCATAAGAGGAGGCAGTATCCAAAAATAGCTAAGGCTATGCGGATCTGCACCCAAGGTGGAGAAGATGCGGCTGATGTTTGCGCTCTGCAAAGCGTAAGCAATCTGAACGCCAAAGAAACCGAAACTGATGTTCCACAGTTTCCAAAAACTTAAATCTGGTTTAGCTTTCATGCTTATTAAATCTTAAAATATTGCAACAATAAGTGAATACAAGCATCGCATAAAATAATGTCTTGAATTCAAAATCGTACAAAGGTATGAATTTTTAGGAAATCGATATTGTAAAAATATCGAAATATTTAGAAATCTGCATTAAAATCGAAAAAAATCGGCTCGGGTATAGGACTTTTTGAAAATGCGATGAAATTTAAAATAAAAATACTTTGAAAATTTCACATTAAAATCTAAATTTGCATTTATATAAACAATCTAACAAAAAACGGCGAAATGAAGTTTAAAATCTTAATGATGTCCTTGGCTTTGGCTGGTTGTTCAATCCCTTGTGGATTTGCTCAGTCGAGCGGAGTGGCATCAATTCTTGGTGGCGTAAAGTCGCAATATGCCCCAGATACTCGTGTTGCAGTGTGGACGGTCTCCTCTGAGCAGAAGGACGGCGTTGAAGTCGTGTCGGGAGAGGTCGACAGTCAAGCAGCGAAGGAAGCGATATTTAGGGGGTTGAAAGATGCCAATATAAAATTTGACGATAAGGTTTCGGTGTTGCCGAGCGATACGATCAGTAAGCCTTGGGCAGTGGTCAACATATCTGTTGCGTGCCTTCGGGGAGATTCCGACAATGCTTCAGAATTAATATCACAAGCCATTATGGGTACGCCCGTCAGAGTGCTGAAATCTCGTGATGGGATGTCGTATATCCAAACTCCAAATAAATATTTAGGTTGGGTGAGAAGTCGTTCTTTGCAGTTTATGACCGAGACGGAATTCTATGCGTGGAAAAAGTCAGAACGTATAGTCGTTACAGCATTGGAGTCAACGGTCTATGAAAATCCGAAAGCCGACAATCAACAAATCGTATCGGACTTGTTGATTGGAAACATTTTGGAGAAAAAGGGCGAGAAAGGCAAGTTTGTAAAGATTTCAATGCCCGACGGCAGAATTGGATATGTGCAGAAGAAAGATGTAGAATCGCTTAGCCAATGGGCTGACCAGAAATATGATTTCACGACAATTTCAAAGAATGCCCGTCAGATGATGGGGCGTCCATATCTTTGGGGCGGAATGTCGGCAAAGATGGCTGATTGCTCTGGATTTGTCGGTACGGCTTATTTCTCAAATGGCATTATCTTGCCGCGCGATGCATCGCAACAGGCTCTGACTGGCAAAAAAATTAAATGCGAAGATTGGAAGACAGAAGCCGAGCCTGGCGACTTGATTTTTATAGGCACAAAATCTGGGCGTGTAACCCATGTGGCACTATATTTGGGCGATGGACAATTTATTCATTCGTCAGTCTTGGTGCGTGTGAACAGTATGGACCCGACTGCCGACAATTTCTTGGATTATGAGTATTTATCGATGTCGCGCATTAAAGGTCAAGTCGGTACAAACGGCATAGTTGCGGTGAAAAATCATCCGTGGTATTTTTAGAAAGTCTAACAAAACAAACAGATATTATTATGGATCGTAGAAATTTTATCAAGGGAACAGCAATGGGGCTTGTTGCACTCTCTGCTCCTATTTCAATATCGGGAAAGTCAAAGAAGGCAGGCAAGTCAGGTAGATTGAAGTTGTCGTTTAAGCCGAATGAGTTGACTTTGCGCCATGCTTTTAATTTGGCTCGTTATAGCCGCACATCCACGCCCGACGTACTTGTTCAACTGGAATATGACGGAGTGATTGGCTATGGTGAAGCTTCGATGCCTCCATATTTGGGAGAATCCATTGAGTCGGTTACTACATTCTTGAGTAACCTGGATATGTCGCAATTTACAGATCCTTTTAGAATCGAAGATATTTTGAGTTATGTTGACAGCACTGCACCTAACAATAGGGCAGCAAAAGCGTCTGTCGACATCGCTCTCCATGATTTGTTGGGCAAGATTATGGGGCAACCTTGGTATAAGATTTGGGGTCTCAATCCAGACAACACGCCAAATACGTCATTTACTATTGGCATAGACAAGGCTGATGTGGTACGCCAAAAAGTGGATGAAGCAGCGCCATACAAGGTTCTGAAAGTAAAAATGGGTCTCGACAACGACCAGGAATTGGTTGAAATTATCCGTTCAAAAACCGACAAGCCACTTTGTGTTGATGCCAACCAAGGTTGGAAAGACAAAGAGAAAGCCCTTGAGATGTGCCATTGGTTGAAGGAAAGAGGCTGTATGTTTGTAGAGCAACCGTTTGACAAGACAATGATTGACGAAACCGCATGGTTGCGCGAGCGTAGCCCACTTCCAATTATTGCCGATGAATTCTGCCAACGTTTGCCAGATGTAATGCGAGCATATCAAGTGTATGATGGCATCAACATCAAACTGATGAAGAGCACGGGTATGCATGAAGCCTACAAGATGGCTGTATTGGCAAAATCATTGGGCATGAAACTAATGATTGGCTGTATGACCGAAACGTCGTGCGCTATCAGTGCTGCAGCGCAGTTGTCGCCGTTGGCTGATTGGGTCGACCTCGATGGCAACCTATTGATTGCTAATGACAGTTTCGACGGTGTAAAGGTCGTTGACGGTAAAATCACACTCTACGACAAACCTGGTATCGGTGCAACACCCATCAAGTAACGCATCCAAGACCGTCAGGAAATTGCGGGTGTAAGAAATAGAAAAACATCCTGTGGATATCCTCCGCAGGATGTTTTTATTGTCCAATATCTGTAACTGCGCGGCAGTTTTTACGATAGCGTGTCGTAGAATTTGGCGAATACCCTGATTGCGCTTTCTTGGTCGGCAATAGAGGCAGTCTCCATCGATGAGTGCATAGCCCATATTGGGTTCCCCATATCCACTCCGTCAATATCAACTTGCGACGTGAAAATATTGCCCAATGTGGAACCTCCTGCAATGTCGGAATTGTTTACGAAGTATTGGCAAGGCACATTCGCTGCTTTGCACAATTCTTTGAATATCGCCGCTGAGTGCGCATCTGTCATATATTTGCAATTCGCATTGATTTTGACAACTGGGCCTTTACCCATTTGCGGGTGGTTGGTCGGGTCTTGTTTTTCCACATAGTTAGGGTGGGTTGCATGGGCATTGTCGGCTGAAACAAGAAAACTTCTGGCAATGGCTTGATAGAAGCCCTCCGAGTCAACGCCAAGAGTGTTGGCAATGCGTTGCATAATATTGGCAAGCACAGGCGACGCTGCACCTTGTTTGGTTCCACTTCCTGTTTCTTCATTGTCAAAAATTGCCATAATCTTTGTGGTCTGAGGATTCTCGCTATTGAGCAGTCCGCACATTGCAGCATGAGCCATACCGAGATCGTCAATTCTTCCGGAACAAATAAATTCCTTGTTAAAGCCTACCAATTGTGCTTTCTGACAATTATAAAGCATCAAATCAAAATCGATGATGTTGGAGATGTCGTCAATCCCTAATTTTTCCTGAAGCCGTTTTAAAAGGTAGTTGTCCTTTTGTGCCACATCGTTGACCAATGCAGCAACAGGCAACATATCTTTTTGTCTTGACAGTTTGTTGCCATCGTTGACAGTTCGGTTAAAGTGAATGGCGAGGTGTGGGATAACCAGCATCGGTTCCTCAAATTTTACAAGTCGGACGATTGGATTGCGAGGATTGTCTGGGTTTCGCAATATAACTCTGCCTGCCAACGATAATGGTCTGTCGAACCATGTATAGAGAATTGGTCCGCCATAAACTTCGGTGTTCAATTCGAGTACGCCATCCTTCAGAATTTCAGGATTAGGCTTGACGCGGAAGCACGGTGAGTCGCTGTGGGCAGAGATGATGTTGAACCCATGGCGAGCGAGGGGCGATGTGCCGATTACGAATGCAAAAATTGCAGTTCCGTTTTTTATTACGTAGTACTTTCCGCCTGTTGCTAATGACCATTGCTCATCTTGGCGTAGTTCTTGAAAACCATTCTTGTCAAGGTGGGCCTTAATTGTGTCAACAGCGAAAAAGTTACACGGACTGTTGTCCAGAAATTCACATAAAGAGTTGGCGTTGTAGGTGTTCATAGTTGTTATTGGTTATACTCGTATTTGATATGGTGTATTGCTCTCAGCACATTGCATAAAGTTTGCCCCCAATATGCTTTGAAATTGTCTTTGCAAAAACTCAAGCAATCATTGATTTGGTCGCTTGTCGCATCCTTGGCAGCATGGAGAAAATCGTATAGATACTGAAAAATATCCGACAGACGTATAGATACTGAAAAATATCCGACAGATATTCAGATATGCTTACGGCAATCGGCGTGTCGGAAAATTTCATATCGTCCTCAAATACTTCAAGGATTGTATCGTCTTCGCCAATGATTGTTTCGAGTTTGCGGCGAATGCTGTCGTAGTAAATCTCGTCAAGGTACGAATCGATAATTACGGAATCGTCAATTTCAGCACCGTCAAAATCGGTAATGGCAATATAGAGACGAGGAAGCAATTTCAAAAGTTTGTCGAGAAGGACAGCCTTTTCGTAGTTGGCGCAATTTTCAATAGTCTGGCAATATTCATTCGCAAGACCAATAAACAAAATGCTGTTGTTTGATAATTCAGACATAATTAATCGATATATAATTTGTTGAATATTATGTATTCTCTTACTGCCTCTGGTAATAAGAATTTGATGTCTTGACCATTCCTTACACAATCTCGTATGTAAGTCGAAGACAATTCAATCACCGGGGCTTTAACAAACTCAACGTTTTTGGTTGTCAATTCTGATTCTTCGATTGGGTAACCAGGTCGGGGGTAGACAATCAAGCCAAAATCATTGATTATTTCCTCTGATGCGCGCCATTTGTCAAACACTTGCCAGTTGTCGCTCCCGATGATGAGTTTGAAATTGTCGTTTGGAAATTTCTTTTTCAGATGTTTCAGAGTTGTAATCGTGAATGAAGGAATTGGCAATTCAAACTCTACGTCGCACAACTTCAGCCCCGAACATCCTTGGATAGCCAATTCCACCATCTTCAGCCGGTGAGCGCTTAATTCGGGACAGATGGCAGACTTTAGCGGATTTTGCGGAGACACATTAAACCAAACCTCATCAATCGCCGAGTGGGACAAGATGTGATTGGCAACTATACAGTGCCCTATATGGATTGGATTAAAAGAACCTCCGAAAATTCCGATATTCATTATTTAGAGATAAAGTTGCCTATTACTTTGCGCGTCTCTTCTACGGCATCATCAAGATTGTCATTAACGATTCTTACGTCGTAACGCGGAGCAAACGACAATTCAAATTCAGCCTTGTTGACGCGCTGGTTGATTGTCGCTTCATCGTCAGTCGCTCTGCTCGTCAGTCGTTCACGCAAAGTCTCTATTGACGGTGGCATAAAGAATAGAGCAAGGGCTTCGGGATATTGCGACTTGACATTGATGCCACCCTTTACGTCGATGTCCAAAATCAGATTGTGCCCGGAATTGAGGATGCGCGAAACCTCAGATTTTAAAGTGCCGTAATATCGTCCGGGATAAACCTCTTCATACTCAATGAACTGATTGTCGCGGATTAGTTCGTTGAACTTTTCTGTTGAAAGGAAGTAATAGTTTACGCCGTCTTTTTCTCCATTACGAGGTGCACGGTTTGTCGCCGATACAGAAAATTCCAACTGCAAATTAGCATCCTGCATCAATCGGTTTATAATTGTCGATTTGCCAGTCCCCGACGGGGCAGAGACGATGATGATTTTTCCTGTACCCATACTACATTACATTCAGAACTTGTTCTTTGATTTGCTCGAGTTGGTCTTTCATCCTGACAACGAGATTTTGGAGATCAGCCTGATTAGCCTTAGACCCCATTGTGTTGATTTCGCGACCCATTTCTTGACTAATAAATCCCAGTTTCTTGCCTTGCCCGTGCTCGCCGTTGAGCGTCGTCAAGAAGTAGTCCAAGTGGTTTTGCAAGCGTAACTTTTCTTCCGCAATATCCAATTTTTCGATGTAGAAAATCATTTCCTGCTCAAAGCGGTTTTTGTCGTAGTCCACATCGCACAGTTTCGATAGAGAGTCTTGGATACGGCTTCTGATTTTTGTTACACGTTCAGTTTCGTATTGAGGGACTTCGTTGAGAAGGTTTTGAATCGAATCGATTTTTTCTTTAAAGAACTTTGCCAGTCTTTCGCCCTCTTGAGCACGGAAACCCATAAGGTTGGAAATCGCCTCGTCAACAATAGTGTAGAGAGAATTAGCCTCCTCTTCGTCGATTTCTGCAACATCCGCCTTTAATACATCTGGCAATTTAATTAAAGTTGTTACCCAATCTTGCGGCTCAGGAATATTCAATGCTTTTGAGAGTTCTTCAATCTGCTTTTTGTAGTATGCTGCAACGGCTTGGTTAATTGACGTAGTGGCATTGGCGGAAACAGACTCAACAGTGATTAAAACATCGACTTTGCCGCGTTCCAGTTTCTTGGAAATTATAGTGCGGATAGGCAATTCAAATTCGCGGTATTGTTGCGGAATGCGAATGGACAAATCCATTTGCTTGCTGTTTAGCGATTTTATCTCTGCTGTAAATCGTTTTCCTTGACATTCTACCGACGATTTACCATAGCCAGTCATTGATAGTATCATATTCGATTATCTTTTTTGCAAAATTAGCAAATTGTAATGAAAAGGTCGTCATTTGGATGCTAATATCTGCTTTTGTTTAAGGGTTAAAAGAGCAAGAGGAGCGATTCGTGTGAACCGCTCCTCTTGTAGTTTCTGATGATGTTGCGCAAATCTTGTGCGCCACATCCCATAAGTCTTGGTGACTAATTGATAAATCACCCTCTTGTGATTCGGCTGGGACTCGAACCCAGAACCCTCAGCTTAGAAGGCTGATGCTCTATCCAGTTGAGCTACCGAACCATCTTTCTCAAAAAGCGTTGCAAAGATACGGGAAAGTCTTGAATTGCGCAACTGTTGTATCGTATTTTTGGATCGCTTTTTTGCAAATCGGTTATTTTGGTCGCTATTTGTCCTCAATAAGCATCTTGATGAGCATAATCTGTGCCGTGGTGGTGGCATGGTTGATTACGCGGTCGCGGTTGCCAGCAAAGCGCTTGCATTGCGTTTCGGTGCGTCCGTTGACTGTCGCCGCCATCCAGACTGTGCCGACTGGCTTGTCTGCCGTTCCTCCGCCGGGACCTGCGATGCCCGATGTGGCGATAGCGCAATCTGTGTTGATGGCTTTGGCAGCGCCTTCTGCCATCATGCGTACCACGGGTTCGCTAACTGCACCCTCTGTTGCCAAGATATTGGCGTTTACGCCGAGCAGATTTTGTTTTATCTCGTTGGCATAACTTACGATTGAGCCTTTGTAGTAGTCCGAACTACCTGCTACTTGTGTAATTTCGTGGGCGATGTTGCCGCCAGTGCAACTTTCGGCGGTTGCCAATGTCATTGACCGCTCTCTAAGCATGTCGCCGAGTATTTGCGCAATCGTCTTGTCCTCTTTGCAAATCAGCGCATTGCCGAGAATTGCCGATAGTTTGTCGCTTTGCTCCTGCATCGCATCCGTGAGCCTTTCTGCATCGCTGTCTGTGCCCGTGAGGCGCAGTCGGATGATGCCGGGTTTAGGCAGATAAGCGAGATGCAGATTTGTCGGTAATTCGCGTTCAAAATCGTCAAGAAGTCCAGCGAGTACCGACTCTGAATATCCGATTACGATGAAAGTGCGGTGCTGGAGGGCATCTTTGCGAGGGAAACGCTTTTTCAGGCGAGGGAACACCTCTGTTGTAAACATTTCCTGTGTCTCGAAAGGCACGCCTGGCATTGAAACCAGCACTTTGCCGTCTTTCTCAAACCACATCAGTGGGGCAGTGCCCACTTTATTCTGGATTACTGTGCACGACGATGGTACGTAGGCTTGCGCAGCAGTCAGTGGATTGATTTTAAGACCGCGTTTGCGCACCACTTCGAGCACGTTTGCCTCAACGGCTTTGTCGTAGACCAGTTCGCCGCCAAACAGTTGGCAGAGAGTCGGCTTTGTTATGTCGTCCTTCGTCGGACCTAAGCCTCCAGTTGTTAGTATGACGTCGGTTTCCTCAAACGCAGCGGTGATTGCGCGCTTGATTTCGTCGGCATTGTCGGCAACTACGCGCACGCTACGCACCGACCATCCGTCGGGGTTCATCTCCCGTGAGAGCATACCCGAATTAGTGTCAATGACTTGACCTATCAGCAACTCGTCGCCGATAGCAATAATTGAAACTTGCATTGTGAAAAAGTCTCCTATATTTGATGTCTGCTACACTCCGACACGCGCAAACGGTGCAATGTCGAGGTTGCAGAATTCTTTGTCGAGATATTTGAAATAGCCGGCAATAGCCACCATGGCGGCGTTGTCGGTTGTGAAAGCCCGTTTTGGAATGAATGCCTTCAAGTGGCGGCGTTGGCAAAATTCGGCAATGGCATTGCGCACGCCAGAGTTGGCAGAAACGCCTCCGCCGATGGCTATTTGCTTTATTTTAGGATGCTCCTTGACGGCTTTCGCGAGTTTGTCGATGAGAATGTCGATGATGGTTTTCTGCAGAGATGCAGCCAAGTCGGCTTTGTTCTTCTCGATGAATTCTGGGTCTTTCTTTACTTCGTCGCGCAATGTGTAAAGAAATGATGTCTTCAGTCCGCTGAAACTATAGTCCAGTCCGGGAATGTGCGGCTTGCTGAATTTGAACCGCTCCGCATCGCCCTCTGCTGCCAGTCGATCGATGTACGGACCGCCCGGATAGGGGAGACCCATTACTTTTGCGCACTTGTCGAAGGCTTCGCCAGCGGCATCGTCGATGGTCTGTCCGAGGATGCGCATCTTGTTGTAATTCTCCACTATGATTATCTGCGAATTGCCGCCCGAAATAAGCAAGCACATATATGGAAATTCAGGCACTTCTGTCGATTCGTCCTCTTTGATGAAGTGCGACAGCACATGTCCGTGAAGGTGGTTTACCTGCACCATTGGGATGCCGAGTGCGGTCGACAGACCTTTGGCGAAGGAAGTCCCCACAAGCAACGAGCCGATAAGTCCCGGACCTGCGGTAAACGCAATGGCGTTGAGGTCTTTTTTGTCGATGCCAGCACGCTTGATTGCCTCTGAAACCACAGGTACAATGTTTTGCTGGTGGGCTCGTGATGCCAATTCTGGGACAACACCGCCAAACGCTTCGTGTACACTCTGGCTTGCTATGACATTCGACAATAATATGCCGTCTTTGATAACGGCTGCAGAAGTATCGTCGCACGACGATTCTATTCCTAATATAATATTGCTCATTTCTGACTTTTGGTTTTATGGTGCAAAGATAGTGCAAGCCGAGAGAAATGAAAAGGAACTTGTTCCAATTTTCATTTCCGAGGCGCAGCCTATCTTATCAAAAGATAGTGCAAATAGAGAGATATGTAATGACAGGCAATGCCTCTGGGTTAGTTGATGTCGTCTTTGATGTCTTCGATGTTTACCAACTTGTTGGCTATTGCATAGATGGCCAGACCGGCTGGTGAGTGAATTTGCAACTTCCTTGCGATGTTGCGGCGGTGGGTAATCACGGTGTAGATGGAAATTGACAGACTGTCGGCAATGGCTTTGTTGGTAAGACCTTTCACAACACAACCGATAATCTCTTTTTCGCGGGAACTCAACGCCTCCTGTTCGGAAGAGTCGTCATCGTTGTCGTTGACGCTTTCACGAATCTTGTCGCAAATGGCATCCACATCGTCATATAGCGATATAACAAGGTCATAGTCGGAGAGTAACTGGTTGTCGATGTAGGAAGATACGAGCGCTGCAATTTTTAGCGATGGATAAAGTTTCCGCAGGTTCGCCACACTTTGTCCTAACGTAAACATCGGGTTGATTATCAGCAGGTCAGGTGTGTGCAGACGCAAAAACAAGGCAAGAGCCTCCTGCGTTACAATCTCGTTGATGCGGAAATTGTAGTCAGGGAAGCGCTTCAGCACAGACGACAGTCCGCTACGGATAATAACGGAACTGTCGGCTATTGCAACCTTTATATCTTCTTTACTCTTCATTCGACAATTTCTCCTCCAATCGTAAAACGATAGGTGTAAACACGTTGTCCTCCAGGCGGCAGTGTGTTCTCAGGTCCGACTCGCAGTTGAAAATATCGAAAAGCGTGTCGTTCAAGAGGTTGTTGCACTTGGTCTGGGGATAGTATTTGATGATGATATTCTTTAGTTCTTTCAGTTTTTGGTCGATGTGGCTGTGTCGCTCGGCGAATTGAACGATTGAATAGTTGCCCGTACCCTGATGGTTAATCAGGTTGTCGGCATACCGAAATATGTAGTCGTTTTCATATTCCATGTGGCGTTTCACCTCGTTCACATATTTGTCGTAGAACATGAGCACAGTCTTCATAATGTCGTTTTTCTCAGGCTCAAGTTCCAGCGCAGTACACAGTTTGGTGCGTATCGTTGGGAGACTAAAGTCGAGGAAGTATGAGTGTGCCTGTTTGAGGTATTCCACCAGTGCCGGCAGAGAAACCGCATCGTAGTCAAAAACAAATTCGCCACCATAGGAGTCCTCGTTTACAAAATTCACGACAGTGAGGAATGTCGGACAATCAACACTCTGTTCTTTGCAAATTTCCGCTACGGTCTTTTCGCCGAAGCCCAATGGCAGTCCGAACCGACTCATTACAGAAATCAGAGAATAATTTTCGCTGATTACATTGCTCATCTTGTCGGTGGGTTTATATTTGTGAAAATTATTCATATCGTTGTTCTTTTGCGTACAAAGTTATTGCGAAATTTTAGTTGTGTCAATACTTAAAAGTTGCTATTATTTGATTCTGAAATAGTAGCCTAACGAAACCATTATGGCTATGCTGTTTGATGCAGCGAAAGTGTCTTTCTTGTTCGCCCCGAAAATGTTGTTGAGCCCATAATAGAAGCGACCTTCCACATTTATGGCGTGCCGTTTGTTCAACGACACTTCCGCACCGATGCCAGCCGAGATGCCATAGTCAATCTTGTTTTTTATTGCCATCGACAACTGCTCGGTGTTGCGGTTAGTCGATGGGAAGTCGGTTATTGATTCGATATTGTTGTAATCGAAGTTTGAATTGATCTTTTCTGAAATCATAAACCCGATTTCAGGACCGGCATTGAAGAAGAAGCGAGCCTTTTCAGAGCCGAAATAGATATGAGCCAGCAGCGGAATCTGTACATACGACAGATCTCGCGAATAGGAGTAGTCTGTGCCCTCAAAGTTTTCCGTCCATCCGCGTTGCTCGTAGTTTACTTCGGCGATAAGTCCGAAATGCTTCTCTTCGATGTAGCGAACCATCACGCCAAACATCGGCCCGGTGTGGAATTTCTGCTTCACGCTTGGCGAAAACATTGTTTGCGACAAAAGGTAGCCACCTTTTGCGCCAACGCTAAAATTGCCAGTGAAAAAATCCTGGGCAAACAGCATTTGCGCAGAAAGGAGAAGGGAAAGTATTAATAAACCGTATCGTTTCATTTCGCGATTTTCGTTTTTAGTCCAGTTGATGTGTACTGGTAAATGAAGATTGAGGTATTGACAAAGCCACACCAGTTGCTTGCTCTCTCCAGATTGATGCATATTTCGTGGCCTTCAGCCTGCGGTAGAGCCTGGGTGAAGTCGTTGTTTGTCTTGAAGATAGCGCCGATGAAGTAGTTCATCACGTCATATCCGATTTCGTACATCCGCGGAACGGTGTTGGCAGGTTGCTCGTTGTACCAATAGGCATATCTCGAAGCCAATGCCTTATCTTTCTCCAGCCGGTAGCGTGAGAAAATGTAGACATTGTTTGCCTTGAGGAAATTCTCATATTCGCTATAGAGCGACCATTCGGGATAGCCAAACACCGCAAACTGACCATCGTTTTTAGGCTCGGCATTGATGGCATCGACAAACGCCTTTACCTTCTTCAACGATGCTCGTGTGCTTGACGTAGGCACGAAAAGCGTCTTTTTCGAGCATACAAAATCAGCATTGTCCACGTTGACGCTGAACTGCGGCAAACTGCTCTGCTTCAACTGCTGGATGAGCGGTTTCTCTTCTGAGGTGTCGTCGGTCAGGTAAACAATGTCGTAGTCGGCAAATTTGTCCTCGATGTATTTGCGCACTGCTGAATACATATAGGATGACGGAGTGTTCATCAGCAAGAACTGGCTATTCTCATAGAACGAGTCATCGTTGATTGAAAATGCGTTGACCACGTTGATTTTGTTAGCCTCGCCAAATTCTGCAATAGGTTTGAGCAACTCCTCTTCAGAAGGGGCGAATATAATCTGCGATTTTTTTACATCAGCCTTGCCCAACACTTCGGAAAGGTTTGTGGAGTTCACATCGTAGACCGATAGGTTGACTTTCTTGCTCTTGTTGTCGTAGAGTGCCAGCAATGCGCCACGGTAAAACTCTTGATAGAATATCGCCTGGTTGCTCTTTGTCGAGAGCCGCGACTCAAACGGTAGCAGAATAGCCACGTTTACGCATTCGATTTTCGGATTCTCAACAGGCACCGTTGCTACAGTTTCTGTCGGTGTAGAGTTGGTTATCGGAACAGTTACCATTGAGCCTTTCTTCAGTTTCTCCACATCGGGGTTGGCTTCTCTTACTTGCTCAACAGGCACGCCATATTCTTGCGAAATTGATTCAAACGATTCTCCTTTTCCCACTTTGTCGTGCACAAACACTGTGCTTGGTTCTGTCATCGCCTGCTCCTTGTTGGTAGACTTCGGGATGAGAATTGTCATTCCCGTCTGGAAGTTTTCGGGCGAAACGCCAGGGTTTATTTCCAAAATGTCGGCAAGGCTGACATTGAAATTTACAGAAAGGCGATAGAGTGTGTCGCCGGCCTTTACCACATAAGGAGTCGCTTCGCCACTCGCATCTACTGGTATGGTCAGTTCGGTGTCGGCCTTCAGACCATTGCGTGCTGATGGGTTGGCGCTGAGAAGTTCGGCTACGGAAATCCCGTACATTTTGGCTATGCCGTAGATTGTTTCGCCGCTTTTCACATGGTGCTTGTGCGTTGACGGCAGAGCGACGGTCTTGGTGTTGCCGCCAAAGTCGGCTACTGGGAAATAGAGCGTCTGCCCAGCCTGCAAGCCATTGGCTACCGATGGGTTATACTTTATTATTTCGTCTTTTGTTATGCCCAGTTCTTTAGAAATGCCATAAATGGTTTCTTTCTTTGCGACTGTACGATAGTAATACTGTGTGCCGCCGATATTGCGTGTGGGCAGTTGCAGTTGTGCCGTAGCAAATACTGGTGCTATGGAAATGCTTAATGCCGTGACAAATGTAAGTATCGATTTCATAAATATTGCTTTAAGAAGGAATAATCACCCGGTTGTCAACCAGTTGCATCCTTATTGACCGTAGCGTGGATAATTCCTGCATCAATGCTGACACTTGATTGATGTCGTCAGATTCCTTATATAATTTGTTTAGACTGTGTTCAATTTCGTTTATGCGGACAGAGATGATGGCAGCCTTCCACACGTTGAGCGCCTGCAGAACGAGGTCTTTCAACCGATCGTACTCGCTTTCCACCTTAGCAAATTTGGTGTGAACCTTGCTTAACTGCTCCTTTTCTGTAACAAGGTCGATGGCGCCGTTTCGAATTTCGTCGTCGGGGGCGGAGCAAAGTCGTCGCTCAATGTAGCTCTGCTCAAACGCTATAAACTGCTGATTGTAGTCGTCGTTGTATTTCTCAATCAGAATTTTTCTCTGGTTGTTGCTCAACGGCTTGTCTGCACCAATGCCGATGTTTTGGATATTCTCGTTTAATTGGGCGTTTAACTTTTCAATCTCCTTGGGCAAATCGTTGTAGAAATCGTCCAGGTACGACAACGCCTTTTCATATATCTTCTGGTACGTTGGCACGGTGAACGAAATCGATTCGGCAGACAACGCCAAATTCACTGCCTCCAGCAGCGTGATTTCCTTCACTTGATTGTCGGCATCTACCGCGGTAAAGATTTTTGTGCACATACCATATTTGGCAATGTAGCGGATTAAGTCGGTTTCATACAGCCGTTGACTTGAATCTTGGCTCTTCGGCTGCTGCGTCGCTGCTTGCGGTTCTTGGGTAGCAACAGTCGGCTGTGGTTCTTCGTCGTCCTTCTTCTTAAAGCGATCTTTCGATTGCTCTCTGAGTGTGGCTTTCTTTACCTCCGACAGCAGAATCTTTTCGTCAATATCAAAGCGGTTGCTGCACTCTTTTATATAGATTGTCCGGGTAATCTCCTGTGGGATTACCGAGATCGACTTTACTATGTCTTGAATTGCCTCCGATTTCTTTATCGGGTCGTCTTCGATGCCGTTGAGCAGAATCGAAATCTTAAACTTGATGAAATCGGTTTCGTGCGATTTGATAAATTCCTGAAACTCTGTGGCATTATGCTTCTTGGCAAAACTGTCGGGGTCGTCGCCGTCGGGCAGCAAGAGCACTTTGATGTTCATGCCTTCTGCCAGTAGCAAGTCAATACCTCTCAAGGAGGCTTTGATGCCCGCCGAGTCGCCATCGTAGAGCACCGTGATGTTGTCGGTGAAACGGTGTATTTTGCGTATCTGCCCTTCGGTCAGTGATGTTCCCGATGATGCCACCACATTCTCTATGCCAGCCTGGTGCATCGACAAGACATCGGTGTAACCCTCCACAAGGAAACATTTGTCGCTGTCAACAATCGCTTTCTTGGCTTGGTATAGTCCGTAGAGTTCGTTTTTCTTCTTGTAGATGATGGACTCCGGGGAGTTAACGTATTTGGCAGGGTCTTTCTTGAGTGTTCTGCCGCCGAACGCAATTACCTTGCCAGCAATGTTGAGCACCGGAAACATAACGCGCCCTTTGAAGCGGTCGTAGAAGCCGTGGTCGCCTTTGATGCACAACCCTGTATCAACTGCAAACTGCGGGTTGTAGCCTTCTTTTTTGATGGCGTTGTGGAGGTCTGTGCGGGACTCCATAGAATATCCCAAATGGAATTTCTTGATAGTAGCATCGGTAAATTCGCGCTCGTAGAAGTACGATAGTCCAATGCTCCGACCTTCGTCGGTGTCAAACAGATTGTGCTCAAAATGTTTGAGAGCGAAATCGTTGACGATGAGCATGTTCTCCCGTTCGGATTGGGCTTGTTTTTCTTCGTCGGTAAGTTCCCGCTCTTTTATCTCGATGTTATATTTGTGGGCAAGATATTTCAGCGCTTCATAGTACGACATCTGCTCGTGCTCCATTATGAAGTTCACGGGACTGCCGCCTTTGCCGCAACTGAAACATTTGCAGATGCCTTTTGCCCGAGACACGCTGAACGACGGGGTCTTTTCGCTATGGAAAGGGCAAAGCCCTACATAGTTGGACCCGCGTCGGCGTAGGTGCACAAAATCAGAAACGACGTCGACAATGTCGGCGGCATCAAGGATTTTTTCAACTGTCTCTTTCTCTATCATCGAGCGTTACTTTTATGAAAGTATTATTACATTATTCCGCGTTCGCGCAACTTGAGTTGCCATTTCCATGCGGAAATCATCGTGTCTTCGAGTGTGGCCTCCGCTTTCCAGCCGAGCACGGTGTTGGCTTTGTGAGGCTCTGCCCACACTTTTACGATGTCGCCCTCGCGTCGCCCTACAATCTTGTGAGGTACGGCAACGCCTGTGGCTTTCTCGAATGTATTGATAAGTTCCAAAACCGACACGCCTTTGCCTGTGCCGAGGTTGAATATTTCTATTGGGTCGGTGTCTGGATTGTCGAGCATGCGCTTGATGGCAATTACGTGCGCCTTTGCCAAGTCTACAACGTTGATGAAGTCGCGGATGCAAGAGCCGTCAGGGGTATCGTAATCGTCGCCAAACACGCTCAACTCCTTGCGCACGCCAATGGCAGTTTGGGTGAGGTAGGGGATGAGGTTTTGCGGCACGCCGTTTGGCAATTCGCCGATTTCAGCACTCGGATGCGCTCCGACTGGATTGAAGTAGCGGAGAATGATACTTTTATAGTTGACACCAGAATTGATTGCGTCGGTAATAATCTCTTCGCTGATTTGCTTGGTGTTGCCGTAAGGCGAAGTTGCTTTCTTGATTGGCGCAGATTCGTCGACCGGGTTTGTGTCGGGCTCGCCGTAGACGGTGCACGACGACGAGAACACAATGCCTTTAACCCCAAATTCGGGCATCAACTCAAGCAGGTTGATGAGGGTGTTGAGGTTGTTGCGATAGTAGAGCAGAGGCTTGTGCATAGATTCTCCCACGGCCTTGCTCGCCGCAAAGTTGATTATGCCGCAGATGTCGGGATAGTCAACAAAAAGTTTGCGTAGTTGTGCCATGTCGGAGCAGTCGCCCTCCACAAAGATTGGCATTATGCCTGTGATTGCCTTGATGCCGTTAAGTACGTCACGATTGCTATTAGAAAGGTCGTCGATTATTACCACTTCATATCCGGCGTTTTGTAGTTCTACTACAGTGTGTGAGCCAATATAGCCCGTTCCGCCGGTAACCAAAATCCGTTGTCTCATATTGTGAAAAATTTACTACAAAAATAATGAATCCCTATATATCTACAAAATCTGTGACTTATCTTTGCATATCGAAACACAGACGGTTTCTAATATGGATAAGGATATTTTCAAAGGTATAAAAACGGTTTTCATCGACTTGGACGATACAATCTGGGACTTTACTGCCAACTCGAAGGTGGCGATGAAAATGGTGTATGAGAAATATGGACTTCAGGAGCAATGCCCCTATGAGGTGTTTGAGCAGACTTATTTTCCCCTATGAAGTGTTTGAGCAGACTTATTTTCCTATAAATATAGAGTTGTGGACGCTCTATCATCACGGAAAAATAACTAAGGAATATCTCAAAGCGGAGCGTTTCCGTCGCTCGTTTGAGCAATGTGGCATTGTCTGCGACAATCCGAGCGCATTCGATTACGATTATTTGGAAACCATCGTTACGCTAAAGCAAGTCGTCGACGGTGCGCCTGAGTTGTTGAAGCATTTGACCAAGAGGGGAAAGGTGCATGTGCTGAGCAATGGTTTTGCAAATCTTCAATTCCGAAAATTACAGTCGGGAGGTCTGGATAAGTATATTTCAGAACTGATCCTTTCCGACGATATTAACGTGACGAAACCGGATAAGCGTCTGTTTGACTATGCTTTGCAAAGAGTTGGTGGCGAGGCTGAAACGACCGTGATGATTGGCGATAACTATGATGCTGACATCTTGGGCGCAATCAATGCGGGATGGCGCACGGTCTTCTTCAACAAAAAAGGTGAAAAGATAGAAGACGATAGGGCAGACCTGACTGTTGATAGGTTGGTCGACATCATTCCATTTTTTTAGCCGACACAATGCAGACTCCGTCAATGTCTGCAAGTCGCTTTTGTAGCGATTCCGCTTCGTCGGAACGTATGGCGACGGTCATATAGCAGCAGTTGTCGAATATTTGTCCCAAAATTTGCAAATCGTCGCCCTTCACGATTTTCATCACATCGTTCATCGACAAATAAGGGAATGAGAACTCTACGGCGGTCTGCTCGTGGCATTCGATGATTTCTCCATTGCGTATGGCTTCTGCAGCCGCCTCGCGGTAGGCAACAATCAATCCCGAAGTGCCTAATTTGATGCCGCCGAAGTAGCGCACAACGACAATCACAACGTTGGTCAATTCAAAAGAATTTATCTGCCCCAATATCGGCTTTCCCGCGGTGCCTGAGGGCTCTCCGTTGTCGTTCGACAGGAATTCGGTTCTTTCTGCGCCAATCATATATGCCCAGCAGACGTGACGGGCATCGAAATATTTCTTCTGGTAAACCTTAACGATGTCTTTTGCCTCTTCTGCACTATTCGCCGGATGCGCAAACGACAGAAATTTGCTCATCTTCTCTTTGTAGAGACCTTCCGACGGGGCTTTGATTGTCTTGAAAAAATCGCTCATACTGCAAAAATACTACTATTGCAGGAATGTGGCAACAACTTGCACTGATTACCAGCCTAATCGAGATTTATTAAGAAAGAAAAGGATTTATTTGTATCGGAGATTTTCAAGAAATTCTTAACTTTGTGTGAATTTTAAAGATATAAGAATGGCAACTTGGTTTGAATGTAAAGTAAAATATGAAAAGTTGACCGAGAACGGTCAGCAGAAAGCAGTGACAGAACCTTATTTGGTAGATGCCCTTTCGTTTACAGAGGCAGAGGCTCGCATCATCGAGGAGATGACTCCCTTTGTGACGAACGGCGAACTGAAGGTCACGGCTGTGAAACGTACCAATATCGCTGAAATCTTCTGGGATGAAGAGGGCGACAAATGGTATAAGGTGAAAGTCAACTTCGTCACTATCGACGAAAAAACTGCGGTCGAGAAGAAAACTGCCAACTTCATGATGGTTCAGGCTGCGGATTTCAAGAAGGCATTTGAAAACTTTATGGACGGCATGAAGGGAACAATGTCCGACTTTGAAATCGCGTCGATAACAGAAACCATGATTATGGACGTGTATAAAGAAGATCTCGGCGGCTCAGCAGAGTCATAGGATTGGTTATGTCGCAAATAGCAGAAAATATTAAAGAAGTTTTATCGAAACTGCCAAATGGTGTAAGCCTTGTGGCAGTTTCGAAATTTCATCCTATAGAGTCGCTTAAAGAAGCATATTCTGCTGGTCAGCGCATCTTCGGCGAAAGCCGTGCGCAGGAACTTGTGGTGAAGCAGCCGCAAATGCCAGACGATGTGGAATGGCACTTTATCGGCCATTTGCAGACCAACAAGATTAAGTCTGTATTGCCTATTGCCTCGCTAATTCATAGCGTTGACAGTGAGAACCTTTTGCGGGCAATCAATGCCGAAGCGGCAAAAATAGGTAAGGTTGCAAATGTGCTTTTGGAATTGCATGTGGCTAAGGAGGAAAGCAAATTCGGCTTCACAGCCGATGCCTGCAAGCGGCTGTTTGACGACGGTTTGCTGTCACAACTCCCGAATGTGAAAATTTGCGGAGTGATGGGGATGGCAACCAATACGGACGACGAAGATGAAATCCGCAAGGAGTTTAAATTGATTCAATTAATTTTTGAAGCCCTAAAATCGAATTATTTTTCAGATAAGCCTTATTTTCGGGAAGTCAGTATGGGAATGAGCGACTATTACTTGATTGCAATTGAAGAAGGTGCAACGATGGTGAGAGTCGGTAGTCACATATTTGGTCCTCGTCAATATTAAACAAATTTACAAACTTAATATCAATCACTTAAAATCTAAAAAATTATGACGCAAGAGAAGAAAAATTACACATTGCCTATCGTGGTGATGTTCTTCCTGTTTGCAATGATTTCTTTCGTGACAGGTTTTCAAAACCCATTTGGAGTAATCCTTAAGAGCCAATTCGAAATGACGAATTTGGAGTCGCAGTTGGGTAATGCAGCAAACTTTATTGCCTATGCAGTTATGGGTGTGCCGGCTGGTATGATTCTGCAAAAGAAGGGATTCAAATTCTCGTCGATTGCAGCGATGGTTGTCGGCATTGTCGGCGTTGCTTTGATGTTTGTGGCAAGCACATTTGAAAGCAAAACTGAGATTATCAGCACATACTTGTGCGGTGCTTTTGTCGCTGGTTTCTCAATGTGTATGCTCAACACACTTGTTAACCCGATGCTCAACACTCTCGGTGGTGGTGGTAAAACTGGTAACCAGTTGCTCCAATTCGGCGGCGCTTGCAACTCTTTAGGCGCAACTATCTGCCCAGTGCTCGTTGGCTATTTGATGGGTAGCAACCTTAATGGCTTGAGCCTTACTGCAGCCCGTCCAGCATTGTGGATTGCTATGGGTATCTTCGCCTTTGGTATAATCGTATTGTTGTTCTCTAAACTCCCAGAACCATTCTTGGAGGACGTAAGAACAAACAAGAGAGTCAATGTTAAAGACGGTGCTACAATCGCTGGAGCATTGAAGTTCCGTCATTTCGCATTGGGCACAGTGGCTATCTTCTTCTATGTAGGTATCGAAGTGGGTATTCCTAATATCGCCAACTTGTTTATGACCAACCAAATCGCTATGGAGCCGTCAGCAGCTGGCTCGTTGGTGGGTACATATTGGTTGCTTATGCTCTTCGGACGTTTGATTGGTGGCTCGCTTGGTGCAAAATTCTCAAGTCGCTCGCAGTTGGCTTTCGTGGCAACTATCGCAATGCTCTTTATGATTGTCGCAATATTCGCACCAACAGACGTTCAGGTTTCTATCCCTGGCTATAACAATATGTCGTTCACAATGATTCAGGCACCTGTAAACGTGCTGTTCTTCGTGCTCTGCGGCCTTTGCACATCAGTAATGTGGGGCGGCATCTACAACCTCGCAGCAGAAGGTCTTGGCAAGTACACTGCAGTTGCTTCTGGTATCTTTATGGTAATGGTTTGCGGCGGCGGTATCCTCCCGTTGATTCAAAGTTCTATCGCTGATGCAACTACATATTTGACAAGCTATTGGGTGCTTGTTGCCGCTATGGCTTACATCCTGTTCTATGCATTGGTAGGCAGCCGCGTGAAAAGCGTTTGGAAGGAATATTAAAAGTAAAAATTATTGAATAATCATTGTCCACAAATGGCATATTCTGCCATTTGTGGACAATTTCTTTGTAACGGGTTGAATATATGCCCGAAAATTCGTAATTTCGCAAAAAATCATAGAATAAAAAATCTGATAATATTCAGTGTCAATGAATACAGAAACAATGAAAAAGGTAGCGGACAACATCCGTATCTTGGAAGCCGCTATGGTGGAAAAAGCAAAATCGGGTCACCCAGGTGGCTCGATGAGTGGTACTGACTATGTGAATACATTGTATTCTAAATATATCGTATATGATCCAGACGACGCGCACTGGTTTGCCCGTGACCGTTTCTTCTTGGATCCTGGTCACATGTCGCCAATGCTCTATGGCGTGTTGGCATTGTGCGGAAAATATTCGATTGACGACTTGAAGGAACTCCGTCAATGGGGTAGCATCACTCCTGGACACCCAGAAGTGGATGTGGAGCATGGCATCGAAAATGGCTCAGGACCTCTTGGCCAGGGGCATGTGATGGCTGTCGGCGCTGCCATTGCTGAGCGTTTTATTGCTGCGAAGTTCGGCGAAGTTGTTTCTCACAAGACTTACGCTTTCATCTCCGACGGTGGCGTGCAGGAGGAAATTTCGCAGGGCGCTGGTCGTCTCGCCGGTTATCTTGGCTTGAACAATCTCATCATGTTCTACGACAGCAACAAGGTGCAGTTGGCAACAATGGTTGATGCTGTTTCTTCAGAAGATACTGCTGCCAAATACCGCGCGTGGAACTGGAATGTAATCACAATCGACGGCAACGACGATGCGCAAATCAGCGCTGCCTTGGATGCCGCCCTCAAAGAGGATAAGCGCCCGACGCTGATTATCGGCAATACAATCATGGGTAAAGGTTGTGTGGATGCAGAAGGTAACAACTTCGAATTCAAATGTAGTACTCACGGTAACCCATTGAGCAAATCTGGCGCAAGTTACGAGAAAACAGTCGAAAATCTTGGCGG
Source organism: Eubacterium sp. CAG:180 (assembly GCA_963590405.1). GTDB lineage: Bacteria > Bacteroidota > Bacteroidia > Bacteroidales > Muribaculaceae > Limisoma. The sequence continues at coordinate 22,774 of CAVAPE010000004.1, forward strand.
AAATCCTGAAAATCCTTGGGTAATATTTGAGGAATCGAAGCAGTTGTATGCTAACCGCAAAGCGGAGTTGAAGTCGATTGTTGCAGAGCGCAAGGCTAAATTCAAGGCTTGGGCAGATGCAAATCCGGAAAAGGCTGCCGAACTGCAGTCGTGGATTGACGGCAAATTGCCGGCGATTGACTTTAAGGCGATTGCCCACAAGTCAAATATCGCAACGCGTGCCGCTTCGGCTGACGTGCTCTCGGCATTGGGCGAGAAGATTGAAAATATGATTGTTTCTTCTGCCGATTTGTCGAACAGCGACAAGACTGAGGCTTTCCTTAAGAAGGTCGGCACTGTTATTACGCCCGACAATTACGGCGGAAAATTCCTACAGTCGGGTGTCGCTGAGTTGACAATGGCATCGGTGATGAATGGTATCGCACTTCATGGCGGTCTCTACTGCGCTTGCGGCACATTCTTCGTGTTCTCTGACTATATGAAGCCTGCCATCCGTATGTCGGCGCTTATGGAATTGCCAGTCAAGTTCGTTTGGACTCACGACTCGTTCCGCGTCGGTGAGGATGGACCAACTCATCAGCCGATAGAGCAGGAGGCTCAAATCCGCTTGATGGAGGAATTGAAAAATCACTCAGGCAAAAACAGTATGCTTGTGCTCCGTCCTGCCGACAGCGCTGAAACCACCATGGCTTGGAAAATGGCAATGGAGAATACCGATACGCCGACTGGTTTGATTCTCACTCGTCAGGATGTTGAAGACCTTCCGTCTACTTCCGGCGACCGCTATGCTGATGCTTTGCAGATGGAAAAGGGTGGCTATGCAGTCGTAGATTGCGAGAAGCCTGATGTAGTGCTTGTTGGAAATGGCTCTGACGTTATGCTGCTTGTCAAGGCTGCCGAGGCTTTGAAAGCCGATGGCGTTGCTGCGCGCGTCGTGTCTGTGCCTTCAATCGGCTTGTTTATGGAGCAACCAGAGGCCTACCGCAAGTCGCTTATCCCCGACGGCGTGCCTACCTATGGTAAGACTTCTGGAATTTCTTCAACGCTACTGCGTGTAGTTGGCACTAACGGTAGAATTGCAGGATTGGATCACTTCGGCTACTCTGCTCCATACAAGGTGCTCGAAGAAAAGTTTGGATTTACGGTCGATGCCGTCGTCGCAGACATCAAGGATTTCTTGAAGAAATAATGATTGACTAATAAACCACGATTGGCATTTGAGGCAGAGATGCTTATCAAATGCCAATCTTTTAATAATTACTTTATTGATAGATAATATGAAGTCTATTTTGAAAACAATTTTAGTGCTGGCAGTGTTGTTGTTCTCCGTCAGCGCTAAAGCGCAGACGATTCCCGAATTGCAGGATCCGTCTGTGCGCATTGGCAAGTTGCCGAATGGATTGACCTACTACATCCGGCACAATGAGTATCCTAAAGGACAGGCCGATTTCCACATCGCACAGAAAGTCGGCGCCGTTCAGGAGAATGAAGACCAAAATGGTCTTGCGCACTTCTTGGAGCACATGTGCTTCAACGGAACAAAGAATTTCCCGGACAAGACGTTGCTCACTTGGCTTGAGTCGAAAGGTGTGAAATACGGTATTAACCTTAATGCTCACACAAGTACAGATGAAACTATCTACGACATTGTAAATGTGCCAGTAAAGGAAAAGGCAGTGGTAGATTCCTGCCTCCTTATCCTCCACGATTGGGCAGACGACTTGACTCTTGCAGATGATGAAATCGAAAAAGAGCGTGGCGTGATTCATGAAGAGTGGCGTATGGGCAACGGTGCCATTTCGCGCATTCTCAACCGTCATGCAAAGGAACTTTATCCAAACACCAAGTATGCTACTCACGATATAATCGGTAGTATGGATATTGTTGACCATTTTCCTCCGCAAGTGTTGCGCGATTACTATGAAAAATGGTATCGTCCAGATTTGCAAGGCATAATCGTGGTTGGCGATATTGACGTTGATGCAGTCGAAGCAAAAATCAAAGAGATCTTCACACCAATCAAGATGCCTGAAAATCCTTCGTTGCGCAAAAGTTTGATTTCCTTCCGAGAGAGTATCGCAACACTGATGCTGGTATCTTCATGAATTATGTGAACACCATCATCTACTCTGTGCTCAACGAAAGATTGTCGGCAATTACCCACTCAGCAGATGCTCCGTTCAGCAGTTGCAATGCTAGCATTGGTAGTTTCTTGTATGCCAACACAAAAGGTGCTTTGATGTTTGAAGCAGTTCTCAACGACAAAGGCACTGACCCTGCTCTGCGTGCCATTTTGACCGAACTTAAGAAATTTCAGGAATATGGTATTACCGCAGGCGAATACGAGCGTGCCCGTGCAGAGTATTTGAGCGAACTAGAGAAGGAAAATAACAACTTCGGTACATTTAAAAATGACTATTTCGCTCAAATCTATATCCAAAACTTTATCGAATCGCATCCTGTTACTGCCGTTGACTATGAGTATAAGTTGATGAAGGATCAGGTTAGCATGGTTCCTGTCGACATGATTAACCAAACCATCAAAGGCGAGTTTGTCCCTAACAAAAATCTTGTGGTTATGTCGATGAACCTCGAACAAGATGGCGTGGAAATTCCTACTACAGAGCATCTCTCGTCAATCGTTAAGGAAGTGGCAGCTTCGAAGGTTGAAGCAAATACCGATTCTGATGTCACTGAACCTTTGATGAAGAAGACTCCGAAGGCTGGAAAAATCAAGAAAGAAATAAAGAACGATGCACTCGGATTTACTGAATTGACATTGTCGAATGGCGCCAAGGTGGTGCTCAAAAAGACTAATTTCAAGGAGGACGAGATTAATATGTACGCAGTCAGCAAGGGTGGTGCATCACTCTATGATGCTAAGGACTATGCTAATGCAGTTTATTGCTCTCTGTTCCTTGGTCAAACAGGTCTTGCTCAATTCAACTATCCTGATTTGCAGAAGGTGCTTTCAGGCAAACAGGCAAGCTGCACTATGGACGTTGATTCTTATGACGAAAGCGTAAGCGGTAGGTCAAACGTCAAGGATTTTGAGACAATGATGCAATTGTTGTATCTCAACTTCACCCAGCCACGTGAGGACAAAGATGCATTTGAAAACGTCAAGAAGATGTTTATCTCGCAAATCGAGAATGCTTCAAAGAGTCCGCAATATGTATTCCAGGATTCTTTGACAAATTGCCTTTATGCACACCACCCGAAAGCAATGATTGAAAGCAAGGAGTCATTTGAGAAGGTCGACTATCAACGTGCTTTGCAAATCTACAAAGAGCGCTTCGCAAATGCTGCTGATTTCACTTTCTTTATTGTAGGTAACTTCGACGAGGCACAGGCTCGCCAGTTTGTATGCAAATACATCGCTTCGTTGCCAGCCAACAAGAAGTTTGAAACTGCCGTCAACGATGGTCGTGAAATTGTAAAGGGTAATGTCCGTAAACAATTTGTTTGCGCTAACGAGGGCAAATTGGCTATGATAGCAATGATTTGGCATCTCGACATTCCAATGACGTTGAAGAATGACGTTGTCAACAGCGTTACAGGCCAGTTGATGGCTAATGAGTTGCTCAATAGCGTCCGCGAGGACGAAGGCGCAGCCTATAGCCCATACTCTTACGGCGCATTCAAGCGTACATATAAGGACAATGCGTCAATCCGGACTGTTTTCGGATTGAATCCAGACAAGTATCAGACAAGTGAGAAATTGACAATCAACAGTTTCGAGACTTTGGCAAAGGATATTCCAGAAGCAGAATTGAAGAAAATGCAGGAATACATGCTCAAGACGTTTGACGAAAACATTCACGAAAACGGTTATTGGGTTAACACCCTCAAGTCGTATGTAGTTGACGGTATTGATATGTACACAGACTATAAGAAAACTGTAGAATCGTTGACTGTTGGCGAGATTGAGAATTACGTGAAGGAATTGCTCAAATCTGGCAACCGCTTCGAGTTGTTGATGCTCCCTGAGTAATCAATACATAACCATAAAATAAGAAGACCGCACCAAATTTCTGGCGCGGTCTTCTTTATTAAAGGGGGTTGAACTTATTCTTTAGTTTCTGTTTTCTTGGCTTTTGTTGTAGCCTTTTTAGCCGTTGCTTTTTTGGCTGCGGGCTTCTTGGCTGGCTTTGCCGGCTTCTCAGTATTGTCGGCTTGTGCATCGGCTTGTGCATCCTTGAGCGCACGCAACTCTTTGTTGAGTTGCACAATCTCGCTCTCCTGATTCTTTATTGTTGTGAGTAACGCATTTAGTTCCTCGTTTTCGATGGACAATGGGTATTGCTCTTCAACGCGGACAATGAAGTCAGACAGCACGTTCATATAGTTCGTGAAAGCCATATATGGCGATTCGTATGGGCTGAACATTGCGTGGACTGCGCCGTCGCTGAAGTGCTTCGTGCTCATATAGAAGAAGTGGTCCGACGATTGCAGATAGTTCCAGTCTTGTTTCAAGCGGCGGTCAGAGCAGAGATTGACTCTTTCTGCCACTGAATACAGTTTTCTGAACGCTTCGTCCTGCAACTGGTTGCCGAGCCATGCACTTGTGTCGCGGGCTTCGTCCGCACCAGAAATAGGGTGGGTCACGGAGATCGTGTCGACGGGTTTCAACTTAGCCACTGCTTCGGATGGCATCCAGAATTCAACGCCTTTCTCATTGGCAAATCGTGGCAACGCCTTGAAGAAATCAAATATGCCTGTTTCTCTTGGCAGATTGTCGCCGAGGGTCTCATAGTTGAGGAAAATGTTGGTAACTTGTTCTTCTTTTGGGCTGTCGGCAATCCACGAGATGTATTTGTCTGCTGTCAAAGGATATTCAAACCACGATGAGTCGGCAAAACGTTTAGCAATGTCGTCCGACAACTTGGAGTTGCGCATCAGCAGTTTCATCTTTGGAGCGCCAGCCGATGAATAGACGTAGTTAGGCGATTTCCAGCCAAGGATGTGGCGTGCGCCTTCGGTAAATGCCGCCTTAAATCCCATAGAATGGATTATCGAAGCAATTTCGTCATTATATATGAACTCAGTGTTGCAGAACACTTTCGGCTTCTGTCCGAACAATTCATAAATCAACTTGTCGTGTTGCTCCACCTGTCGTTTGAACTCGTCCTCATCGGCGAGGGATGCCAACGAATGGTCGTAGGTTTCCGACAGAAATTCTACGCATCCAGTGTCGACAAGTTTCTTCATCGAGTCAAGAAATTCCGGCACAAACTGCTGCAACTGCTCAAGGGCAGTGCCCGAAATGGAGAATGCGCATTTAAATTTCTTGTTAGAGTCATTAATCATCTGCAACAACAACTCGTTGGCTGGCAGATATGAACGGTGAGCAATTCTCGTGATGATTTCGTCGTTTGAGAAATCATCGTAATAATAGTGGTCGTTACCGATGTCGAAGAAGCGATAACGTTTGAGTCTAAATGGTTGGTGTATTTTGAAATACAAACAAACGGCACTCATGATTTTATGGAGTTTAATGGTTTAACAAATTGTTGTAAATATCGATGACTTTTTTCCCGGCTTTAACCCATTTGATTTCGTTGACTTCAGCCAGTCCTTCATCGTGGAGTTGGTTGTACATCGCTGGATAGGAGATGATGGAATAGATGGCATCAGCCATTGCGTCGATGTCCCAAAAGTCGGTCTTAATCACATGGTTCAAAATCTCGGCGCAGCCGGATTGCTTTGATATGATTGACGGAACACCCATTTGCATCGCTTCTAGCGGCGATATGCCGAACGGCTCGGAAACGGATGGCATAATGTAGACATCCGATGCCTTGAGCATCTCGTACACTTGTTTACCTTTCTGGAATCCAGGGAAATGAAATCTGTCGGAAATGTCCTTTTGGGCAGCGAGCATAATCATCTTTTCCATCATGTCGCCACTGCCAGCCATCACGAAGCGAACGTTGTGTACTTTCTGCAACACCTTAGCGGCGGCCTCGACAAAATATTCAGGACCTTTCTGCATCGTGATGCGTCCCAAGAAGGTGACTACCTTCTCTTTCGACTTGTGTTCCTCTACGTTCTTGAGTTCGTCGCTCAACGGTTCAACGGCATTGTGCACGGTCGTGACTTTAGCCGGGTCGATGCCGTATTTGTTGATTACAGTGTCGCGAGTCAGATTGCTGACGGTGATGATGTGGTCGGCGTTGAGCATACCGTCTCTTTCGATGCGGAACACTGTCGGGTTGACATTGCCTCGCGAACGGTCGAAATCGGTGGCGTGAACGTGGATTACCAACGGCTTGCCTGTTACTTGCTTGGCATGGATGCCGGCAGGGTAGGTCAGCCAGTCGTGTGAATGGATAATGTCGAAATCGAGGGTGCGTGCAATCACTCCGGCAACTATCGAATAGTTGTTGATTTCTTCAAGAAGGTTGTCGGGGTAACGACCTGAAAATTCGATGCACCCAAGGTCGTTGACATTCATATAGTTGAAGTCTGCATATATGTGGTCGCGCAAATCGAAATACAGTTGCGGGTCCATTACGTTCCCGATGCGAGACTGCACATAGTCCCAATTCGTTTCGCGCCATGCTATTGGCGTTTGTGATGCACCAATTATCCTCGCAAAACTTTTGTCTTCATCTCCGAACGGCTTGGGAATGACAAACGTAATGTCCATATTGCCATTCTCCGCCATGCCTTTCGTTAGTCCATAGCTGGCTGTGCCAAGTCCGCCAAGGATATGAGGTGGAAATTCCCACCCAAACATAAGAGCTTTCATATTTGAAAGAAAATCTTAATTGTGTTATACATCAAAACTGTTTAAGGTCGCAAGGGCTCTGAGCACGCCTCCGATGCTCGGCGCAAAACTGATTGCTCCGTGTCCAGTATATGGAGGGTTGCCATCGTAGAGTTCAGAGATGGAACCGATGCACTCGCGGGTCATGTCGTCTTCGTAGCCAATCAGCATGCGGCGAAGGAATGCCACGCCGCTATGCCCGAACACTTTCAAGTAGGCATCGACATAGAAGCCGGTGAGCCATGGGCGTGTTGGACCGTTGAATAGGGCTTCCTGACGCTTGAATTTGTTGCCTACAAAGAACGGGTTGTAGCCGAGGCTCTTCGGGCTCAGCGTGCGGATGCCGTTTGGTGTGAGCAATTCTCGCGTTACGAAGTCGATGACTCTTTTCTTCTGACCTCTGTCGAGCGGTGAGAAGTCGCATCCGGCAGCGATAAGCATACTTGGGCGCACGCTCAAATCCATATAGTTGCCGTCTACATAGTCGTAGAGGTAGCCATAGTCATTAAGGAAGGTGTCGATGAATGCTGGTTTGAGTTTGTTGGCAACGGCTTCCCATTCGGCAACTCTTGCTGGTTTGGTTTCACTGTCTTTGAAGAGAGTTACGCCAAACATCAGGGCATTGTACCAAAGGGCGTTGAACTCAACGACAAATCCAGTTCTTGGCACCTCTGGCATCCCGTTAGGCTTCTCGGAATCCATCCATGTAACTGGTGTCTTCGAGCCGTCGGTCGAGAGCAAACCTGCATCGTTGATGTATAGGTTCTTTTGCTTTCCGTCGAGCACAAAGTTGATTAAGCGTTCAATCAATGCTCCGTATTTCTTTATGGTTTCGGCGGCATTGGTGAATTTGAAATATTGGGCTATGGTCCACGTTGCCCAGAGTGGAATGTCGGGCAAGTCAATATCTTCGATTGTGTCGTCAAGTTCGCCAGTGTCCATATAGCGGTTAAGCGCTTCTGCAGCCGTGTCCATTATCTTTTCAAAGTCCTCTTTGTGGTTTATGCCCAAAGTAGTACCTGGCAATGCAATGAACTCATCGCGAGCAAGTACCTTAAACCAAGGATAGCCTGCAATCAGGTAGTCTTTGCCATTGTCATGGAAGTAGCATTGCTTTGCAGAGTTTTTCAGACAGTTGAAGAAACTTGTGCGGCTTGTGCGTGTGAGCGCTTCTTTCTCAAATGTCTGCTTGAAACTGCGAGGCTTCACTGGCTCTGTGCTGGCAGAGAAAATGATGCTTTCGCCTTTCTTGATTGGTATCTGGAAATAGCCGGGAACCCACAAGTCTTCGGTATATGGTTCTTCGCGTGCCATATCCTTGATGTATTCAAGCCCGTTGTACCAGTGCGGGTCGTAGACGAATGTCGGATTGTGGCTGAATTGCATATATAGGCGAGGGTAGCCTTCGTAGAGGCAGAATGAAACGCCATTTTCAGTCTCTTCAAATGCAGTGTTCAAGTTGCTGTTCTCTGTGCACAGCGACATCGAGTTGCGGAAGGCAAGGAAAGGCTGAAACTGCAACGTTGTGGGAGAGTGGGCTTCCAGCAACGTGTAGCGAATCATAATGCGGTTTTCGTGGGCAACAAAAATTTTCTCTTTGGAGAGAACTACACCGCCCACGCGATAAGTTAGTTTTGGAACTGTATCGCAGTTGAACTCACGGAGGTATTTGTGTCCGTTAGGACTATAGGCTCCATTGCGGTAGCGGTGGATGCCTAAGTTGAACGGTGCTCCATGTTGGATTACAGTTTCATCAAGCGACGATAGCAACACATAGTTGTCGTTGCTCAATTCCTTTATGGGAATGACCAATAGCCCGTGCTGCTTTCTTGTATTGCACCCGATTACGGTGGTGCAATGGTAAGACCCTGCCATATTGGTCCGGAGAATTTCTTTCGGTAAAGATTGGTCCAGATTGATAAGCAGGTTTTTATCGAACTTAAGGTAACTCATATCGTTAAATATAGGAGTTTTTATGTTAGTATAATGGTTTTAAATTATGCACGAATTTAAGTAAAAAAAACGGAGAAAAAAAGAGATATGTTGCAAAACATATAAAAAAGCCGAATTACACGTTTAATTCGGCTCTAATGGACGAAATGAAGTTCCAAAAAGAGGTTTCGATAGTGGTCAAGATGTTCGGTTTTTCAGTGGTGGCAGTTGTGGTGAAAACATTGAGGGAGTGGGGATGGCACACGATGTCGACAGTGCTTTTCATCATCACGGGTTCGCCGTCGAGATGCACAATTCCGTCGCGCTCGCGCTCTATTGACAGTGATGGGCTACGGAAGGATATAATATTGGTGTCCTGATCGATGTGCTTGGAGAAAAGCAGAATCCCCAGCACTGCTGTGTCGAGCGGCGTGATGGGCAGCACCACCGTCGTGTCAATCAGCCCGTCGTGCATGTCGGCATTCGGCGCGATGTAGGCGTTGTTGCCGTATTGGGAGGCATTGCCGCAGGCAATCAGAAACGCACGTTCTGCAATTACGCCTGTGGGGGTGACAATGCGGTAGTTCTGGGAGCGGTATTTAAGATATTCGCTTATGGCGCTCTTTACGTAACTGATTGGCCCGCGCTTCGAACTCTTCGCAAATTTTTCGCTCACTTGGGCATCAAAACCGATGCCGCATGTGCAGAAGAATGGATGTCCGTTGGCGGTGCAGTGGTCGAGGGTGTCTACATTGTCTTCAAGAATGATGTCGATAGCCTTCTCAATGTTGATGGGTATCTGCAGGTGACGAGCCAATCCGTTGCCAGAGCCGTTGGGTATAATGCCCAATATCGTTTTGGTGTTGCAGAGAGCCGATGCTACTTCGTTTACGGTGCCGTCGCCACCGATGGCGATTACCGCATAGTAGCCGTCGTTGGCGGCTTGCTGCGCCAGATCGTAGGCGTGGTTCGCTCTTTGTGTAAAGCGAATCGTGAGGTCACGACCGGAGAAACGCCTGCTCAGAATTTCAGGCAAGAATTCTTTCTTGCTTGTGCCTGAAATCGGGTTGATTAAAGCCAAATATTTCCGCGTTTCACTCATGTCGCAAAGGTAATAAAAATTTGCATTAACTTTGCACCATAAATTCATGTGTGATGACAATCTGTAAAACATCAAATAAGGCAAATCAAGTCGATATGCTTCACGGACCGTTGCTGATGAAGATATTGCTCTTTAGTTTGCCGTTGGCGGCAAGCAGTGTGCTCCAGCAACTTTTCAACTCAATAGACGTGGCTGTGGTCGGACGTTTTGTGGGTAGTGAAGCCTTGGCTGCTGTGGGAAGTAATTCGTCGGTTATCAGTCTGCTCATCAATTTGTTCGTGGGAATTTCGCTTGGCGCGAATGCGATAATTTCCAACCATATTGGTAGCGGAAATGATGAAGGCATTCGGCGAGCCGTCGGCACGGTCAGTGTTTTGGCTCTCCTCAGTGGCGTGTTTCTGATGCTGTTGGGGTGGTTCGTGGCACGACCCATTCTTGAACTGATTGATACTCCTGACGAGGTGCTCGACATGGCTGTGCTCTATCTTCGCATTTATTTCCTTGGTATCCCGTTTTTCCTTATTTTCAACTTTGGTTCTGCCATTCTGAGGAGCAAGGGCGACACTCGCCGACCTCTTTATATTCTTGTGGTTGCCGGAATTGTCAACACTGGTTTGAATCTTTTCTTTGTGCTTTGCTTGGGAATGGGGGTAGAGGGCGTTGCCATTGCAACAGGCATCGCCAATATGCTGAGCGCGATTTGTATAGTAGTGCTTCTCTTCAAAGAGGACGGCCCATTGAAGTTGGACACCAAGCAGATGCGTATTCATGGCTCTGAACTGCGCAGAATTCTGAAAATAGGTGTGCCGGCTGGATTGCAGGGCATGGTGTTTTCTTTGTCAAACGTGATTGTGCAGTCCACCATCAACACCTATGGCGCAAGTGCCATTGCTGGTTCGGCGGCGGCGTTAAACTTTGAGTTCTATTGTTATTTTATCGTCGTGGCTTTCAACGGCGCAGCAATTAGTTTTATCGGGCAGAACTATGGCGCTGGAAAGTTGGACCGTGTGAGCAGAATTTTCTGGATTTGTATGGGAATGAGTGTCGTGCTTTGCCTTGGGGCTAATTTGTTGTTCTCGATGCAGGACAGGTTTTTCCTCAATTTCTTCTCTACGGATGCTGTCGTGCATAAATTTGGTGCAATCCGGTTGCACACCGTTCTTGCATTCCAATCTATTGCATGCAGTTACGAAATCGCAGGCTCATGCTTGCGAGGCATGGGTCGCTCGCTTACGCCTACATTGTTCACAATCTTCGGTACTTGTTTGCTCCGTATAATTTGGGTGTATGTAGTTTGCCCGAATTGGCATGGATTTGAGCATTTGCTGCTGGTCTATCCAATTTCTTGGATTCTGACGGGTTCCATGGTAGTGACCTGCTATTTCGTTGTTCTTCACCGTGAGAAGGTGAAGAACAACAAGCAGTTGGTTATTCAAGGCGCAGAGCGCGGATAAAGCCACTGTAGGTAAGGTTTATGCCTACCTGCACACCTTTGCATTGCGGCGAAATGGCACTGTACTTGTAGCAAATCACGTAGGGCGTGAGCCTTATTGATGACGTGTATTGCTCGCGGCGACCATTAAGAAACGATGATTTGTCGCTTACCGTGGAGTGGAAACGCCAGTCGAAATCAATGCCAGCCATAAAGTTGAAATTGTGGAACGATTCTTTCTTTGAGTCGGAAACCATTTTCCACACGTCCTTTTGGGTACTCTCGTCTTTCCCTTTCTGGAATGTTGCGCCGTACCACGCATAGTTTGTCCAGCCGCCGCCGATATGTGGCGTCAATGCAAAATGCTTGGTGTCGACAAACTGATAACCGATAGATACACTTCCGCTGAGTTGCTTTGTGTATTTATTGGTAGAGTTGTGGTAGTAGCCGTCGTCGAGTGGCTGTCCGAGTGGGTTAAACTTGTAGTCGCCAAAATTCTTGATGTCGGGTTGCCCGTAGGATATATCGGCTTTCAGAATGAAATGCTTGTATCCGCCATACAGACCGATGTTAAAGAGCCATGCGTAATTCAATTGCTCGGCAATGTCGCCTGTGGGAATCAAGCACCCTGTACCCACAAACCATCCTGCAATCCAGTTGCCTGGCTTTACTTCCGGCGCTGCTGGCAACATAAATTCATCAAGTTGTTTGCGCGTGGCATATTCAAACTGCTGCAACTTCTGGTCGTTGCTGCCGTTGATAGTGGCTTTCGCAAGGTCGGCAACTTGTTCTTCGTAGACTCTTTGGTAGTAAGCCAAGCGAGAATCTGCCTCGATGCCTACCATTCCTGAATTTAAGTCTGCCTGAAGACGACGGCGCACAATTTCGAGCATATCGAATTGTAGTTGGTGATAGCGTAGCCGTTGGTCTGATTGGTTGACAGTGTCTGTATATGATGCGTTGCAGTCCATCAAGGCCAGCGCGTGGGTCGCAAATGTCGCTTCACTGTTCAATTTGGTTTTCGTCTTGTTCTGAAAATCTATGTCAGTCTCGATTTTGAGAAAACCTTTGAAGTAGGATGTTGTTGCCTTTATCGCTGGGTTGCCTTGGAAATCCGACCAAAGCAACGGGCCTTCGTTCCATGCTCTGTTGCCCGCCGAGGCAAATGCCCCGACGATGAGAATGGCGGCAAAAACTGATATAAATCGTTTCATAGGCGAATTTATAATGATTCCAAAATGCGTTTAAGAACTACCGTCGCCGAAATTTCGCGGTTGGCAGCCTCGGGAATTACAATCGATTGCGGACTTTCGATAACGTCGTCGCTTACAATCATATTGCGCCGAACTGGCAGGCAGTGCATAAAATAAGCATTGTTCGTAAGTGCCATCTTTTCGGTCGTAACGGTCCACGAGCGGTCGGTGTTGATTACTTTGCCGTAGTTAGGGTCTGCAAATGCCGACCAGTTTTTGGCATAGACGAAGTCTGCACCGCGCAGGGCTTCATCCTGATCGTAAATGATTGGCACTCCAGCGGTAAATTCTTCCGCCAATTCGTAGCCGTGGGGATGGGTGATTACAAAATCATAGTCGGCAGCACGCATCCATTCTGCGAATGAGTTTGGCACGGCCTGTGGCAATGCTTTGGGGTGGGGTGCCCATGTCAATACGACTTTCGGACGAGCGGTCTTTTTGTACTCCTCGATGGTAATCAAATCCGCAAAACTTTGCAGCGGGTGGCGTGTTGCTGCCTCCATGCTGAACACAGGCTTGCCTGAATATTTGATGAATTGGTTAAGTATCTTTTCAGAATAATCGTCCTCCTTGCTCTTAAATTGGGCAAACGAGCGCACTCCGATTACGTCGCAATAGCAGCCCATCACTGGTACGGCTTCCAGCAAGTGCTCGGGTTTGTCGCCGTCCATAATCACGCCACGCTCTGTCTCGAGTTTCCATGCGCCTTGATTTACGTCAAGCACGATAACGTTCATACCCAAATTTAAAGCGGCTTTCTGGGTGCTCAGACGGGTGCGGAGCGAAGAGTTGAAGAATATCATCAAAAGCGTCTTGTTTTCGCCTAAATGCTTGTAGCCAAAACGGTTTGCTTTCACTTCCATTGCTTCCTTAACTGCGGCTTTCAAGTCGCCAATATCGTTTACGTTTGTAAAATTTCTCATTGCTATATATTTAAATCTTTTTCGGCGTTGAAGTTACGAATTATTATTTGAATGGTGATATAAAGTAGGCAATATGTTGTGAAAAGACGTTAAGCCTTGAAATTTATCGCATCAAGGAAACGCTTGATTACTTCGGGCTTGCCTGTATGTTTGCCTGCGTCTTCGCTGAGTTTGCAAGTTTCGTTGTAGAAACTCCACTGTTCGGTGATTTTCGCAGCCACCAATTTAATTACGATGTTTAGCGGTCGCAAATTGGGAAAGTCGTTGGTGAAATGTGTCCCGATGCCAAACGATGGTTGGCAATAGCCCTTCGCGAATTTCTGGATCTCAATGGCTTTGTCGGTGTCGAGGCTGTTGCTGAATATCACTTGCTTGGTGCGTGGGTCGATGCCTAATGACTTGTACTTGTCCACAATCTTCATCAACTGCTCATAATTGTCGCCGCTGTCTACACGTAGCCCTTTAAACTGATTGGCAAAATCCTCTGAAAAGTTGAGGCTGAAGATGTCCCAGCCATAACTGTCGTACAGGTATGTTCCCAAAGCACCGCGGAATGTGGAGCGCCACAGATTCATCGCTATGTGGTTGGCCATCTGCGGTCCGTACATTCCACCTATGGCGCAGATAAATTCGTGTGCCATAGTGCCGACAGGCGTCAAGTCGTGCTTCATTGCGAGGTACACGTTGCTTGTGCCTACGAACCTGCCTTCCCAATGTCTGCTGTTGTAGCAGTCCTTCATTGCCCTGACTACAGTGTCTTCGGCTTCCAATGATGCACGTCGGCGTGTGCCGAAGTCGCTAAACACGCATCCGGCTTCAAGCAAACGTGTGGCTTTGTCGACGGATTTGCGGTAACACAGGTCGTAGTCAAACTCCTTTTCTTGACCAGTTACTATGTAGTAGAGTTCGGAGATTATTGCCAGCACTTTGACTTCAAGGAAAATCGTGTCAGCCCAGTTGCCTTCAAACTCAATATGAAGGTGCCCGGAGGTGTCTTGCTCAATCTGTGCCCATTTGCTGCTGAAACGGAAGCCTTTGAGATAGGTGAAAAACCAGTTGGGAAGAAATCTGCATTGCTTTTGCATAAACTGGATTTCCTCGTCGGTTATCGTTACGGATTCCAGCATTTCAATCTGTTCTTGGAGCAACTTGGCGAAACCGTCGGGATAAACCGTGTTGTCGCGGTCGACAAAAGAATATTTTACTTGTGCTCTTGGAAAATTATCTATAACGGCGCAACACATCGAAAACTTGTATAAGTCATCGTCTGTGAAATGTTTTATTATCTGTCTCATAACTGTTCCTAACGTTGTATTGATGCAAAAGTAATAAATTCTTAATATATGATAAAAATATCCGCAACACCATATTGCTGGCATTGCGGATATTGCTATGTTGCTTGTCTAAACTTTGCTGTTAGAGTTTGCAGTTGGAGCAACGAGGTTTGATTTGCTTGAAGAAATCGTTACCCTTGTCGTCGACGAGGATAAATGCAGGGAAATCCTCTACGCGGATTTTCCAAACGGCTTCCATGCCGAGTTCTGGGTATTCAACACACTCGATGCTCTTGATGTTGTTCTGCGCCAGAATGGCTGCTGCGCCACCGATACTACCGAGGTAGAAGCCTCCATGAGCCTTGCAGGCATCGGTTACTTGTTGTGAGCGGTTGCCCTTAGCAAGCATAACCATACTGCCGCCGTGGCTTTGGAATAAGTCTACGTATGGGTCCATACGACCTGCTGTTGTCGGGCCCATAGAGCCGCAACCCATACCTTCTGGAGTCTTCGCAGGACCAGCGTAGTAGACAGGGTGGTTTTTGATGTAGTCTGGCAGTTCCTCGCCCTTGTCGAGACGCTCTTTGAGTTTGGCGTGAGCGATGTCGCGAGCAACGATGATTGTGCCGTTGAGCGACAGACGGGTAGATACTGGGTATTTTGTCAGTTCCTTGAGGATTTCTGGCATTGGACGGTCAAGGTCGATTTTCACTACATCGCCTTCGCCAGCCTGACGGAGTTCCGCAGGAATCAATTCGCCTGGGTTGCTGTCGAGTTTCTCAATCCAGATACCATCTTTGTTGATTTTACATTTCACGTTGCGGTCGGCAGAGCAGGAAACGCCCAAGCCTACAGGGCAAGAAGCGCCGTGGCGAGGCAAGCGCACGATTCTCACGTCGTGGGCATAGTATTTGCCGCCGAACTGTGCACCGAGACCGATGTTGTGAGCCTCTTCGAGCACTTTCTTCTCCAATTCAACGTCACGGAATGCACGACCAGTTTCGTCGCCAGTTGTTGGCAACTCGTCGTAGTAGTGGGTTGAAGCCAATTTCACGGTGAGAAGGTTCTTCTCAGCCGATGTGCCGCCGATTACAAATGCAATGTGGTAAGGAGGGCAGGCTGCAGTGCCCAGAGTCTTCATCTTCGCAACGAGGAACGGAACCAATGTCTCTGGGTTGAGGATGGCTTTGGTCTCTTGGTAGAGGTATGTCTTATTGGCAGAGCCGCCGCCTTTGGTTACGCAAAGGAATTTGTATTCCATACCCTCAGTTGCTTCGATGTCGATTTGTGCAGGAAGGTTGCATTTTGTGTTTACTTCCTCATACATCGAGAGAGGCGCGTTTTGCGAATAGCGGAGGTTGTTTTCAGTGTAAGTCTTGTAAACGCCAAGTGAAAGTGCTTCTTCGTCGCAGAAGCCAGTCCACACTTGCTGACCTTTCTCGCCGTGGATGATGGCTGTACCTGTGTCCTGACAGAGTGGCAATACGCCTTTAGTTGCAACGTCAGCGTTGCGGAGGAATGTGAGTGCCACATATTTGTCGTTCTCGCTCGCTTCTGGGTCGCTGAGGATTTTCGCAACCTGCTGGTTGTGGGTGCGGCGCAACATGAACGAAACGTCGTGGAAAGCGGCGTTGGCCATTGCCGTAAGGCCTTCTTTCTCGACTTTCAGTATTTGATGACCTTCAAATTCGCCTACCGACACATAGTCTTTCGTAAGCAAATAGTACTCGGTGTTGTCTTTTCCTAATTGGAACATCGGACGATACTTAAATTCTGGATTTGCCATAATTACGTATTTGTATTTGTTGTTGGTTTTGTCGTAACGCAAAATTACTAAAGAAAGGGGAAATACGGAATTTTTTCCAAATAAAAAGAAAGATAAATGGATTAGAGCAGAAGTTTCTGTATATTTGTGCAGCAATTCGGCTCATGTGAAGATTTTATTGGCCCTACCGCCGCATTGCTAAATGATAATCTAAAAATATATTGTTCTATGAAAAAGAGAATGCTTTTGTTCGGTGCTGCCTGTCTGGCAACGGGTGTCGGCTTTGCTGTAGTTCCGCAGGAAGTTGCATCGTTGGTCAACGATGGTGAGTTTCAGAAAGTAGAAGAGATAATATCGGCTAAGAACAGCGGTTTGACTGCGTTTGAGGCAGACTCAGTGAGAGCCATTATGAGCCGCATAAAGGCGGATTTCCGAGATACCTACGACGAGGGCGTTGACAAAATTCAGGCGCGTTTCCCTCATGTCACTGTCGACAATATCAAGGACTGGGAGACGCGTAATTTTATCGAAACGAAAACCATCGACGGACAGAAAATGATGTTCCGCAAGGCGGCTTCCAATCTCGATAGATTGGTGCCTGAGTTGCAGACAAACCGCAAGATTGAGGCTAACATGAGTGCGGTGAAGCGGGCGAAGATGCTGACGGAAATGATTGGCAATATATCAAAGGAAACGGGTTTCGATAATGGTCATCGCATCACAGTGAAATACACCATCGACGTAGATGCTGATGCAGTGCCAGCAGGAAAGAAAATCCGTGTGTGGATGCCTTATCCCATCGTGTCTGAACGACAGAGAAATGTTACGCTACAGTCATCGAGCGACAAGGTGAAATTCTCCGACAGCGAGAAGCACAACACTGTCTACATGGAGCGCAAGGCAAAGAAGGGGCAGCCCGCTCATTTCGAGATTGTCTATTCCTATGATGTCTATGCAAAATATTTCAATCAGGACTATATGCTGAGAAATTTGTTGCCTTACGACAAATCCTCGGAAACCTATATTAAATACACGACCCAGGATGCCCCTCAGATACTTTTGTCGGACGAGATGAAATCTTTGGCGCAACAGATTGTTGGCAGTGAGACTAATCCAGTAAAACAGGCATCGCTCATATATAACTGGATTGATGCTTATTTCCCATGGGCTGGCGCAAGGGAATACAGCACAATTCCGAATTTGGCTCAATACGTGCTTAATCGCGGCTATGGTGACTGCGGACAGGTGACGCTTCTCTACATTAACCTCTTGCGCAACATCGGCATCCCAGCACGATGGGAGAGTGGGTGGTCGCTTGAGCCGGGCGGCGTTGGCATCCACGACTGGGCAGAAACCTATTTTGAGGGCATCGGTTGGGTACCGACCGATATGTCGTTCGGTCAAAACCTCGCTACTCAGGATGGCGACGTAGTTGACTTCTACAAGTCGGGTATGGACTACTACCGCCTTGCAGCCAACCGTGGTGTTTGCGGCAAGTTCTCGCCTGAAAAGCAGTTCGTGAGAAGCGAAACTGTCGATTCTCAGTTGGGCGAAGTGGAGTACGACGGCGGAAACATAATGTATTATGACGGTTGGACGCCAAAGCTCGAAATTCTCAGCATTGAAGAACTCCATTGATAATCAGCCGAATGTAATTTCGGCTGATTTGCTGAATAATTTTTCTTGAAAAAAGTTGTCTAAAAATTTGCGAGTTCGTACAGATGTCATTACCTTTGCACTCGCAAATGAGAGATAAAGGCTCCGTAGCTCAATTGAATAGAGCATCTGACTACGGATCAGAAGGTTACAGGTTTGAATCCTGTCGGAGTCACTTTTATTATTAAAGAGTCAATTTTGGCTCCGTAGCTCAATTGAATAGAGCATCTGACTACGGATCAGAAGGTTACAGGTTTGAATCCTGTCGGAGTCACAAAAGCAGAATCATCAAAAGTGGTTCTGCTTTTTGGTTATATGTCTTTCTGAGAGTTATCGTCTGTGAAAAATTATCACTCTATCCAATAAAATTCTTATATTTGTAAATTATTTGCTCAATGTAGGCAAATGATTGTTGCTTTAAGCCCGCAAAGGGATGTAAAAAAGATTGTAAGTTAACTGATTATGTCAAATGTAACAAAGGAAATGGCTTTGGACTATCACAAAGGTGATCGCCCAGGCAAAATTGAAACTATCCCGACGAAACCGTATTCGTCACAAAAAGATTTATCCTTGGCTTATTCGCCAGGTGTGGCTTATCCATGCTTGGAGATTGAAAAAAAGCCTCAGGACGCTTATGAGTATACAAACAAGGGAAACCTTGTAGCCGTGATTTCCAATGGTACGGCAGTCCTCGGTCTCGGTGATATCGGTGCTCAGGCTGGTAAGCCAGTTATGGAGGGAAAAGCGTTGCTCTTTAAAATATTCGCTGGTCTTGACTGTTTCGACATCGAGGTCGATGAAAAGGACCCGAAAAAATTCATAGAGATTGTAAAATCGCTTGCTCCTACTTTTGGCGGCATCAACCTTGAGGACATCAAAGCCCCAGAATGCTTCGAGATTGAGCAGACATTAAAGGCTGAATGCGACATTCCAGTGATGCATGACGACCAGCATGGTACTGCTATCATTTCAGGTGCAGGTTTGCTCAACGCTTTGGAGGTGCAGGGCAAGAAGATTGAGGACATCAAACTTGTGGTCAACGGTGCAGGTGCAGCAGCAGTGTCGTGTACCAATTTATATTTCTCTCTTGGTGTGCGTCGCGAGAACATCGTTATGTGCGACAGCAAAGGCGTAATTAACAGCAAGCGCACAAACCTCAATGCCCAGAAGAAGCAGTTTATAACTGACCGCGACATTGATACCCTTGCAGAAGCAATGGTCGGGGCTGATGTGTTCCTTGGTTTGTCGGTCAAGGACGTGGTAACAACGGAAATGCTTCAGTCGATGGCTGAAAAGCCTATTGTGTTTGCGTTGGCAAACCCAGATCCAGAAATTGAATATTCAAAGGCAATCGCTTCGCGTCCCGACATCATTTTCGCCACTGGCCGAAGTGACTATCCAAACCAGATTAACAATGTGTTGGGATTTCCTTATATCTTCCGTGGCGCTCTCGACTGTGGCGCACGCGCCATCAACGAGGAAATGAAACTTGCAGCGGTGCGCGCTATCGCCAACCTCGCCAAGTTGCCAGTCCCTTCGGTGGTTAACGCTGCCTATGATATGGAGGGCGTGGGTTTCGGGCGTCAATACATATTGCCAAAGCCCCTCGACCCACGATTGCTTACCACTGTCGCTCCAGCAGTTGCTAAGGCTGCAATGGCATCGGGTGTGGCTCGCAAGGAAATCACTGATTGGGAGCAATACAACGAAAAACTTAACCGCTTGATGGGTTACGACAGCAAACTTATGCGCCGTTTCTCAGATTTGGCAAAGAGCAACAAGCGGAGAGTGGTATTTGGCGAGGGCAATACTACCAATATGCTCCTTGCCGCTGTTGAAGCAAGCCGCGAGGGCGTTTGTATTCCTATTTTGCTTGGCAATGAGGAAATGATTGAGAAGCGCGCGAAGAAACTCGGCGTAACTCTTGATGGTGTTGAAATCGTTAATCTTCGTCACGACAGAGAGGCAGAGCGTCGCAAACGCTATGCAACGGCTCTTGCAGAGAAACGCGGCCGTGAGGGCTTCACTCGCAGAGAAGCGATGGACAAGATGTTCGACCGCAACTATTTCGGTATGATGATGGTTGAAATGGGCGATGCGGATGCCTTTATTGCTGGCACATATTCCAACAACTCTGAGGTTACTTCGATTGCAAAGAGCGTGATTGGTATCCGTCCCGACTATAAGCATTTCGCTACAATGCACATCATGAACACCAAACGTGGCGTTTATTATCTTGCCGACACAATGATCAACGAAACTGAGGATTGCGACACTTTGGTCGACATTGCCCGCTTGGCACGTCATGCAGTGGAATATTTTGCGCAAACGCCTGTTATGGCAATGATTTCCTACAGCAATTTTGGTTCGAACGATGCGCAGTCGCCAAAGGCTGTCCATCAAGCAGTAGAGGTGCTGCATGAGCGCTATCCCGACCTTTGTGTCGACGGCGAGATGCAGGTCAACTATGCTCTCGACCGCGAAATCCGCGACAAAAATTATCCGTTCAGCCGTTTGTATGGAAAGGACGTTAACACACTGATTTTCCCTAATCTTAATGCTTCATCGGCTGCCTATCGTCTGATGCTTGAGATGGGATTGTGTGAAGTTATCGGCCCGATCCAGATTGGCTTGAACAAGCCTGTCCACTTCATTTCAGTGGAGGCCAAGGTTCGCGACATCGTAAATCTTGCAACTATTGCTACGGTCGACGCCGCTGTGAGCACCAAAACACCGCTTGCCGACGAATAGTCGCACATAGACATAAACAACAAGCGACCGCTTCCGGCATCTGCCAGTAAGCGGTCGCTTAACTTTTGTGTGGTTTAATCTATATCACTATCGGTTGCTGTACATATCGTCATAGTAGTGTTGATATGCTCCCGATGTCACATTGTCCATCCATTCCTGGTTTTCGAGATACCATCGGACGGTCTTTTCGATGCCTTCCTCAAACTGAAGGCTCGGTTCCCATCCTAGTTCTCGCTGGAGTTTGCGGCTGTCGATGGCGTAGCGCATATCGTGGCCCTTGCGGTCGGTCACATGGGTAATCAAATCAAGAGAGAAGCCCTCTGGATTGCCGAGCAATTTGTCTACGGTCTTGATTAGGACGTGAACAATATCAATGTTTTTCCACTCGTTGAAGCCGCCGATGTTGTAGGTGTCGGCAACTTTCCCGCGGTGGAAAATAAGGTCGATGGCGCGTGCGTGGTCCTCGACAAACAGCCAATCACGCACATTCTCGCCTTTACCATAGACTGGCAACGGCTTGCGGTGGCGGATGTTGTTGATAAACAGAGGAATCAATTTTTCCGGGAACTGGTAAGGTCCGTAGTTGTTGGAGCAGTTGGTCACAATTGTCGGCATTCCGTAAGTGTCGTGGAACGCACGGACAAAATGGTCACTGGATGCTTTTGATGCGCTGTATGGAGAATGTGGATTGTATTTCGTTGTTTCCAAAAAGAAATCTTTCCCGTAGGCGTGATGATGCTCGGATGATGCTTTTGTGGTGAACGGCGATTCGATGCCTTGCGCATCAGTGATTTCAAGAGCGCCGTAAACCTCATCGGTCGAGATGTGGTAGAACAGTTTGCCATCGTAGCCTTCCTCGCGGCTTTCCCAATAGAGTTTTGCCGCTTGGAGAAGTGACAATGTGCCCATGACGTTTGTTTGTGCGAACGAGAACGGATCCTTTATCGAGCGGTCCACGTGGCTCTCTGCTGCGAGGTGGATAATGCCGTCAACTTCGTAGTTGGAAAACACTTCCTGCATCTTCGCAAAATCGCAGATGTCGGCTTTCACAAATGCATAGTTAGGTTTGCCTTCAATGTCTTTGAGGTTTGCCAAATTGCCAGCGTATGTTAGTTTGTCGAGGTTGATTATGCGATAATCTGGATATTTGTTTACAAACAGGCGCACCACATGTGAGCCGATAAATCCTGCACCGCCGGTGATGACTATGTTACGTTTGAAATTACTCATTGTCAGCGTTTAATTGGTTGATACATTTTAGTAAAGACTTGTGCCAATGGGGTATGGCAAAACTGAATGTCTTGCGGAATTTTGTTTTGTCGAGCACTGAATAGTGTGGACGTTCCACCTTGCTTGGATATTCGTAGGAGTGAATAGGGTGGATGTCGCACTTGTTGCCGCTGGCTTCGGCTATTGCAACGGTGAAGTCGTACCACGAGCACACTCCTTCATTAGAGAAATGATACACTCCAGTCTTCCCGATTTGTCCGCTCTCGATTATGTGGCTGATTGCGTCTGCAAGGTCGCCAGCAAAGGTAGGGGAGCCCACTTGGTCAAACACCACGTTGAGTTCAGATCGTTCTGCCGTCAGCCGCTGCATGGTCTTGACAAAATTGTTTCCCCAACGGGAGTAGAGCCATGCCGTGCGTATGATTATAGACTTGCACCCAGTGGCGATGATTGCCTCTTCGCCAGCCAACTTGGTTTTTCCGTACACGCCAGTAGGGCAGGTGTCGTCGGTCTCTTCGTAGGGTATCGACGATGTGCCGTCAAACACGTAATCGGTCGACACGTGAATCAGCGTAGCCCCAGCCTGTTTGGCGGCTATGGCAAGATTGTGCGATGCCTCGTTGTTGATAAGGTCGGCGCGGGCAGAATCCGTTTCGGCCTTGTCGACATTGGTATATGCTGCGCAGTTGACAATTACGTTGGCATTTGTCTGTGCTACTTTGGCACAAACGGCATCAAGGTTGGTAATGTCGAGTTCTGCAACATCGGTAAATGTGTACTCGTGTTTGCTCGTCTTGGCAACTCGTTGCATTTCATTGCCCAGTTGCCCATTGGCTCCAGTTACAAGTATATTCATTCTGCGTAGAGATTTTCGTTATAGTCAAAGAGCCATTCAGCATCTTTCAGAAGTGGATGGCATTTATCTTTTGCCGAGAGGATTATTTTCTCTTCCGGGATGCGCCAGTCGATGCCCAGTGACGGGTCGTCCCATGCTATTGCGCCCTCGCTTTGCGGCGCATAGAAATTGTCGCACTTATATTGAAACACCACATCGTCAGTGAGCACGCTAAAGCCATGAGCGAAGCCGCGCGGAATGAAAAACTGACGATGGTTTTCGGCTGTCAGTTCCACTGCAACGTGTTTGCCGAAAGTGGGTGAACCTTTGCGGATATCGACAGCAACGTCGAGCACAGTGCCGTGCACAACACGCACAAGTTTCGACTGTGCGAATGGTGGCTTCTGGAAATGCAGTCCGCGGAGCACTCCGTAGGACGACCGGCTTTCGTTGTCCTGTACAAATCTCACCGTGCGCACTTGTGAATTGAAGTCGCGTTCGGAAAATGATTCGAAGAAATATCCGCGGTCGTCGGTAAAAATGCGTGGCTCGATAATTACCACGCCCTCTATACTTGTAGTTATAACGTTCATATTAATCTAAACCTAATTCTTTGATTACCTTGAGCAAATATTGGCCGTATTGATTTTTTATCATCGGTTGCGCAAGTTGGCGCATTTTGTCGGCAGAAATCCAACCCTTGCGCAATGCGATGCCCTCAAGACACGCAATTTTCAAGCCCTGACGTTTCTCGATTACCTCTACGAAGATCGACGCTTCGGCGAGCGAATCGTGTGTGCCTGTGTCGAGCCACGCAAAGCCTCGTTCGAGGGTCTTCACTTTCAGTTGTCCACTGTCGAGGAATGCTTGGTTCACTGACGTTATTTCAAGTTCGCCTCTTGCTGATGGCTTTATGCTTTTTGCGATGTCAACCACTTTATTAGGGTAGAAATAAAGTCCAACAATGGCGTAGTTGGATTTCGGATTTTGAGGTTTCTCTTCAATCGATAGGCAGTTGCCTTGTTTGTCAAATTCGGCTACGCCATAGCGCTCAGGGTCGTCGACCCAATAGCCGAACACTGTCGCATTGCCGTCATTGTCTACATTTTCAACCGCTTCTTTCAGTACCGTCGAAAAGCCTGACCCTTGAAAAATGTTGTCGCCAAGCACGAGACATACGGAGTCGTTGCCGATAAACTCTTCTCCGATGATAAATGCCTGGGCAAGTCCGTCGGGCGATGGCTGCTCGGCATACTCAAACCTTACGCCGAAGTCGCTACCGTCGCCGAGGAGTCGTTTAAACGATGGTAAATCGGCGGGGGTGGAGATGATTAGAATGTCACGGATGCCAGCAAGCATAAGCACGGAGATTGGATAATAAATCATCGGCTTGTCGTAGACTGGTAATAATTGTTTGCTCACACCCTTTGTGATGGGGTAGAGCCGTGTGCCAGAACCTCCGGCCAGAACTATTCCTTTCATCTTGTTGTGTATTATCGTTATTTAGCCGTAAAATTACTATAAAAATCAATCTTCGACAAATTGACAAAAAATAAAGAGCCAATATCCCGTCGGGGATGCTGGCTCTTCTGTGGATTGAAACTGGTTGTTACAGTTTTTCGATAATGTATGACGTTTCAGGAGCAAGGTCGGCTGAAAGGATGCCGTGCTCAACAGTGAATGTCGTGCTGTGAACCTTGTCTGTGTACTTTCCATTAGGAAGTTTCGTTGCTACACTAAGTTGCTTGGCTTCCTGTGCGAGATTGACAACTGCAACGCCCTTTTTACCGCGGGCTACTACAACTACTTGGCCGTCGTTGGCAACTGCGATGCTTTCCTTTTGTCCTTTCATCGCTTTGCGGAATTTGTTGACTGCCACTACTTCCGGATGGCGGAATTCGTCGTTGCCCTTTGCGCCCATAAGGTTGTTGCCCCAAATGTTTTCGCTTGTTCTGCCGTCAGGACGGGAGAAGAACAGCGGATTGCCGTTTTGGCGAGCGGTGAGGATGACCCAGCCGAGGCGAATTTGTGTGTCGGTCAGCGATGCGGATTCGTTGTTGTTGCAGTAGGTGTCGTGCGACTCAACCCAAGTTGTGAGTTTCGACGCTGCTGCTGGGTGACACCAGTCGCATACTTTCTCTTTCGTTGTTGTGCGGTTTTTGAGAATGTCGCGGAGCACCCATCCGTAACTGCTGGCTGTTACGTTGAAGTATTCTGAATATTCTTTCTCCTTGACGTTGCGGTCTTGGAGTACTTCGCCGTAGATAAACAATTTGTCACGGTCTTTAAGTTGATAGCCCTTTACAGACTTTTTGCCCAATGCAACCAGCCAAAAATCGTTTTCCTTTGATTTCGGATCCAATGGATCGGATGGCAAACCTATATGCTTGGCTGTGTCATAGCGGAAGCCGCCCACGCCGCAGTCGATGAGGTCTTGCACATACTGCATATAGTAGTATTGAAAATCTGGATTTTCCGTGTTTACGTCGGGAAGACCGCCCACGCCACTCGTGGTGCATTGCAATCGGTCGTTGTAGTCCTTAATTTCAACCAATCCGTTGGCGTGATATAGTTTGTCGCGACCGCCAACGGCGTTGATAAACTGGTCAGTCACTGCGTCAAGGGTGAAAGTCGTGTGGTTCGGTAGAACGTCAACAATCACTCGCACGCCATATTTCTTTGCTTCGTCGCACAGCGCTTTGAGTTCGTCGCGTGTGCCCATCACATAGTTGCCGATTGACCATTCAATAGGTTGGTAGAGATAGTACCATTTGCCATTGCCCAACAGTTGCATGCCACCGTTGTCGCCAGGGATGCACTTGTTGGCTGGAGATGTCTGCACCACGGTGTAGCCGGCATCGGCAATGTCCTTCATATTCTCTTTGATGGTGTTAAACGACCAGCACCATGCGTGGAGGATGGTTTCTGTATCGGTGGTTTTGCACGATGCCTCGCCTTTGGCTTTCGACGAAGCCATTATGCTGCCACTCGCTGCGAGCAGCGCAACAATTAAAATAAGTGAAAAAAAGTAGTACTTCATAATATTAATATTTCGTAGTGTTGCAAAGATAATGAAATTTCTTTGTCATAATCCTCCCTACATTGTTTTATCTACATAAAAGACATTCCCATCATCGTCCACGCATAATCCTTCAAAATATTCAAACTCTTCGCCAGCAATTTCCAGACATCCATTTTTTTTGATCGCATCAATTACCTCCTTCTTGCAAGGCGTGTCTTCCAATTTTAATTGGACTTTAACTGTATAATCGGGAAAATTGTCTTTGAATTGGACCTCCCCAACATCAAACAAAGGGAAGTCAAGCCCTGTTGATTTATTGAGTGCCCATCTGTTAATCTGCTTACCGACAACAGGAACATTATCCATCAACTTCAATTTCCAAGGAACTTCCCACATCCATCCGGACAAGAGTAACAATCCAGTAAAGACTGCTGCAGGTGAAAACAATACCCGCAAAGCCGTATCTGCCTTATCTTCGCTTCCCTTGAACAACATCACAGATACTGTTATCCACCACAAGAAACCGGAAATCCATTCAACTTTGCTTTTCCAACACCGCTGAATAAGATACCACAAAATTCCTCCAATTCCCACTAAGACCCAAGTCACAATGAAAATGCACACTAAAGAAAACCAAATACCATATCCCATAACATAATTATTTTGATGAGACAAAATTAACACGATAAATGTTTCAGAAAGAAAATATGATGGGTTATTGTGTGAAATGGCAGGGTTAGTGTATGAAATGGAGGGGTTGGTGTACGAAGTAGTGCCCTCTAAACAATAGATTGAAATCAAAAAGAATGCAATTTGTGACAAATTTTAAGTTTTGTGTGAAAAATGTAGCAAAACGAAATAAAAAATGAAAAAACGATGAAAAAATTTTGGCAATAATGATATTCTGCTTACCTTTGTGCCGTCAAAACAAGAAAAAGATGACAAAATGAGCAAATTGTCCTTCACAAAGATGCATGGCGCAGGCAACGACTACATTTATGTAGATTGCATGAAGTCGTGTCCGCCCGACCCAGAAAGCCTTTCCGCCCGGTTAAGTGACCGGCATAAAGGAATTGGCGCCGATGGTCTGGTGCTGATAATGCCATCGTCGGAGGCTGATTTCCGTATGCGGATGTTTAACGCCGACGGTTCGGAGGGCAAAATGTGTGGTAACGCAGCGCGTTGTGTCGGAAAATACGTTTTCGAGAAGGGCTTGACGGCGAAACATTCCGTCTTGCTGGAAACCTTGTCGGGCATCAAACGGCTGGATTTGCATGTCGAGGGAGCATCGGTTGAAAGCGTTACCGTGGATATGGGAAGCCCGATACTTGATGCGACGCTCATTCCTGTGAAATCAGAACAAATCAAGAACATAGAAATTGCAACAAGCAAAGGAGGGGTAGCCCTTACAGCCGTGTCGATGGGCAATCCTCACGGCGTCGTTTTTTGTAATCTCGCCGAAGTTGATGTGCATGGACTTGGTCGTGAATTGGAAGTTAATCCGATTTTCCCTGACCGCGCAAACATCGAGTTCGTCGAAGTCCTCACTCCAGAACATTTGAAAATGAGAGTGTGGGAGCGTGGAAGTGGCGAAACGATGGCTTGCGGCACGGGTGCTTGTGCCTCGTTGGTAGCAGGTGTTTTGACTGGTCGTTGTAGCCGTCATGCGGTGCTTGATTTGCTCGGTGGTCAACTGGAAGTGGAGTGGCGTGAAAGCGACAACCATGTCTATTTAAGTGGACCAGCAGAATTTTCCTTTGAAGGGAAAGTGCAAATTTGATGAAAAAGCGGTAATTTTGCCTCTTGTTATGTCAACATTAAGATTTAAAGTGGTAGAAGAAGCCTGTGGACGCAAAGTCGTTCCTGTGGCTATCCCAAGTGAGCGCCCGAGTGAATACTATGGTGAATATGTGTTCAACCGTGCGCAAATGTACAAATATCTTGACAAGAACACTTACGATGCTCTTGTTTATGCCATTGACAACAAAGAGTCGTTGAGCCGTAAACTTGCCGACCAGGTTGCTGCTGGAATGAAGCAGTGGGCTATGGAGCACGGCGCACGTCACTATTCTCACTGGTTCGCTCCGTTGACCGACGGAACAGCAGAGAAGCACGACGGATTTATCGAGCACGACGGAAAAGGCGGTGTCGTAGAGGAATTTACTGGTAAATTGCTCGTTCAGCAGGAGCCAGATGCTTCAAGTTTCCCTAATGGCGGTATCCGTAACACTTTCGAGGCTCGTGGCTACTCTGCATGGGATATTTCTTCACCAGCTTTTATCATTGACCATACACTGTGTATCCCAACAATTTTCATTGCCTACACAGGTGAGTCTCTTGACTACAAAACACCACTTCTCCGTGCCCTTAACAGTGTTGACAAAGCCGGTACGGCAGTGGCTCGCTATTTCGACGAAAACGTTAAGCACGTTATTTCATATCTCGGATGGGAGCAGGAATATTTCCTCGTTGACAAGGCTCTTTATGCTGCCCGTCCTGACTTGGTAATGACTGGTCGCACTTTGATGGGTCACGAGAGTGCCAAGAACCAACAACTTGAGGACCACTATTTCGGTTCAATTCCATCACGCGTTGAGGCATTTATGCTCGACCTTGAGATTGAGTGCCATCGCCTCGGCATCCCGGCAAAGACCCGTCACAACGAGGTCGCTCCTAACCAGTTTGAGCTTGCTCCAGTGTTTGAGGAGACAAACCTTGCCAACGACCACAACTTGCTTTTGATGTCGTTGATGACAGAAGTGGCTCACCGCCACAATTTTGAGGTGCTTCTCCACGAGAAACCATTCGCCGGTGTAAATGGTTCTGGTAAGCACAACAACTGGAGCCTTGGTACTGACACAGGCGCAATGCTGTTCAGCCCGGGCAAGACTCCGAAGGATAACCTTCAGTTTATCGCTTTCCTTGCGAATGTAATGGCTGCCGTGCAACGCCACAACGCATTGCTTAAAGCATCCATATCTTCTGCCACCAACGAGCACCGTCTTGGTGCGAACGAGGCACCGCCAGCAATCATC
Organism: Eubacterium sp. CAG:180; assembly: GCA_963590405.1. GTDB lineage: Bacteria > Bacteroidota > Bacteroidia > Bacteroidales > Muribaculaceae > Limisoma. Next base: position 51,756 of record CAVAPE010000004.1, read on the forward strand.
TCAATGTTCCTCGGCGCTCAGATTTCCGATGTAATCAACCGCTTGCTCAGCGATACAGAAGATGACAATTTCGCATTCTCTGGCAAGGAAGGTCTTACGTTGAAGAATGTATCTCAGATTCCTGAGTTGCTCGTCGACAACACCGATCGTAACCGTACTTCGCCATTTGCTTTCACTGGTAACCGCTTCGAGTTCCGCGCAATCGGTTCTTCTGCCAACTGTGCATCGGCAATGACTGCCGTCAATGCTGCTGTAGCAGAGCAACTCACCAAGTTTAAGGTGGCTGTTGATGCTCGTATCGCAGCCGGTGAAATCAAGGAACACGCTATCCTTGAAGAGGCTAAGAAACTCTTCCGCGAAAATCAGGCTGTGCATTTCGACGGCAACGGCTACAGCGATGAGTGGAAAGAAGAGGCAGCACTTCGTGGTCTTGACTGCGAATCGAGTGTGCCACGCATCTTCGATGCTTACCTCAAACCGGAAAGCATCGAGTTGTTCAAGAACACTGGCGTATTCACCGAGGTTGAACTTCAGGCCCGCAATGAGGTGAAGTGGGAGATGTACACTAAGAAAATTCAGATTGAAGCACGCGTGCTCGGCGATTTGGCTATCAACCATATCATTCCAGTTGCAACACGCTACCAGTCGTTGCTCCTTGACAATGTGATGAAAATCAAGACAATCTTCGAGGGTAATGACGACGGTTTGGCTGAACAGGAGAAGGAAACAATCAAGAAGATTGCAAAACACATATTCGTTATCAAGGACGAGGTTGCCAAGATGGTAAATGCTCGCAAGGCTGCCAACAAGATTGAGAACGAACGTGAAAAAGCAATCCAATACCACGACACTGTTAAGCCATTGATGGATGTTATCCGCTACCACATCGACAAACTCGAATTGATGGTGGACAACGAAATGTGGCCATTGCCTAAGTATAGAGAACTTTTGTTTATACGATAATAAGCTTTAATGGAGCAAATAAAACATGAATGTGGAGTGGCGATGATTCGGCTTTTGAAGCCGCTTCGCCACTACTACGAAAAATACGGTGCATACACTTACGGGCTCAACAAACTCTATTTGTTGATGGAGAAGCAACATAACCGAGGTCAGGAGGCCGCTGGTATTGGTTGCGTCAAACTCAACGTGGAGCCCGGAAGTGAATACATCAATCGAGAGAGAGCCCTTGGCGCTGGTGCAATCCAGGAAATTTTCGACAAGGTAAATCACGAAATTGATGCTGCATTGCACACGGAAAACTCAATGGACAATGTCCCATATGTAGGTGAACTATATATGGGGCATTTGCGCTATAGTACGACTGGTAAGTCGGGAATGAGCTATGTGCATCCGTTTCTCCGACGCAACAACTGGCGCTCGCGCAATCTGTTGCTGTGCGGCAATTTCAACATGACCAATGTCGACCAGATTTTCGACGCCGTTGTTAGTCAGGGTCAGCACCCGCGTATCTATTCGGATACGTTTATGATTCTTGAGCAACTCGGTCACGCTCTCGACTGCGAGCACGATCGTTTGTATCGCGAATACTGCAAGAGTGTGGACAACGGCAATGACTTGGCACGGAAAATCGAGGACAATCTCTGCATTGACAATATCCTCCGCAATCAGGCAAATCTTTGGGATGGCGGCTTCGTGATTTGCGGTATGACTGGCTCCGGCGATATGTTTGCATTGCGCGACAGCAAGGGAATCCGTCCGGCGTTCTATTATCACGATGATGAAATTGTTGTGGTTGCATCAGAGCGACCAGTGATTCAAACTGTGCTCAATGTGAGTGTCGATGATGTCAAGGAACTGACACCAGGCTCTGCCCTTATTGTGAATAAGAAAGGCGACCTCGCGATCGACGATATTCTCGGACAGGCAGACAATCAGCGTTGTTCGTTTGAGCGAATCTATTTCTCGCGCGGTAGCGACAAGGACATCTATGCCGAGCGTAAGGCTCTTGGCGAAAATGTTGTTCCCGACTTGCTTGATGCCATCGACCACGATTTGGACAACACCGTGTTCTCCTTTATTCCGAACACGGCTGAGGTGGCATTCTATGGAATGATGGAAGGGCTCGAACGCCGATTGTCGCTGCAAAAGGCAGAGGAAATCAAGGCTCTTGACCCTAATGCTGTCGACTATGATGAGCGGTTAACTGCCATCCTGAACCGTAGGCTTCGTCAGGAAAAGGTGGCAATAAAGGACATCAAGTTGCGCACATTCATTGCCGAGGGCACCTCGCGAAACGACCTCGCTGCCCACGTCTATGATGTTACATACGGAGTGGTCAGACCAACTGATAATTTGGTGGTGATTGACGACAGTATTGTGCGCGGCACTACGTTGAAGCAGTCAATCATCAGAATGCTCGACCGATTGAACCCGAAGAAGATTGTCATTGTTTCTTCATCGCCGCAAGTGCGTTTCCCGGACTGCTACGGAATCGATATGTCGCGAATGGGCGAGTTCATTGCCTTTAAGTCGGCTATCGAACTTCTGAAGGACCGCGGCATGCAGAATGTCATTGATGAAACTTATGCGGAATGTCTTCGCCAACTGAAACGTCCGATGGCGGAAATGGAAAATGCGGTGAAACGCATTTATGCGCCGTTTACCGACAAGGAAATATCGCGGAAGATGGCTGAGATGATTACACCTGAGGGAACTAAAGCAGAGGTGGAAATCGTTTATCAGAGCCTCGACGGTCTGCACAAGGCAATAACCACATGCCCAGGCGATTGGTATTTCTCGGGCAATTTCCCTACACCTGGCGGCAACCGTCTTGTAAATAGGGCTTTTGTTAATTTCTATGAGGGCAATACTGAGAGAAGATAGTAAAATAAAATAGCAGAATTAACGTTGAAGTCATTAGGGGCATAGGGCCTCTAATGACTTTGGCTTAAATATGAGTATGAAGAAAATTGGAATTATATTAGGTGGAATGGCAACGGCAGCAACTGTGTCGGTTGCCACTCCGATACTCAACTATCCTGTTGCGGAAAAGCAGGATGTTGTTGATGATTATTTCGGCACAAAAGTGGCTGACCCTTATCGTTGGCTTGAAAATGACACATCAAAGCAAACGGCAGCATGGGTAGCAGCAGAGCGTGCTGTGACGGGTAAATATCTACAGTCGCTACCTTATCGTAGCGAAATCACGCGGCAGTTGCGTAGCATGATGGGGATTGAGCAAATATCCGCTCCGACAAAGAAGAATGGTAAATACTATTATTTCTATAATAGCGGTACGCAAAACCAGTCAGTGCTCTATGAGGCAGACAAGCCGGGGGAGCGTGGTCGTGTATTTCTCGACCCAAATACATTGTCAAACGAGGGTACTGTCGCACTTCAGGCTGTGGAATTTTCGAAGGACGGCAAATATATGCTTTATTCCGTTTCTCGCAACGGCTCCGATTGGGAAGAGGTATATGTCAAGGATGTCGCCACGGGTAAAGACCTTTCCGACCACTTGAAATGGGTAAAAGTGTCGTATTTTTCATGGTATAAGGACGGATTTTTTTATAGCGCCTATGACGCGCCTGTCGATGGCAAGGAGTATTCGAACTCAAACGAGAACCACAAAATTTACTATCACAAAGTCGGTACATCGCAGAAGGAGGATAAGTTGATCTATCAGGATGAGCGCTATCCGTTGCGTTTCTATCGTGCATACTGCGATGAAGATTCCAACCTTCTCTTCGTTTATGTCGAAGGTATAGGCAACGGTCAGGGCTTGTATGTGAAAAATCTGAAGGAAAAGGATTCGGAATTAGTATGTATCAACGACAATTTCGATGATATGTGTATACTTGTAGGAGTGGAGAAAAACAAACTCTATTTGCTCACAAATCAGGGCACCCCAAAGGGGCGACTTGTCGTGGCAGACGTGAAGACCCCTCGCAACTGGACTAATGTGCTTCCTGAAACTGACAATGTGCTTTCTAACGCTGACATTGTCAACGGAAAGTTGATTGCTGTCTACGACAAGGATGCATCAAGCCATGCCTATGTCTATACCCTTGATGGCAAATTGCTCCACGAAGTGGCATTGCCAAGCATCGGAACAGTGTCGTTCTCTTGCTCGGCAAAGAGTAAGGATATTTACTACACCTTCTCTTCGTTTGTCTATCCGCCGACTGTCTATAAATATGACATAAACAAAAACACATCGGTTGTCTACAGTCAGCCGAAGATTGATTTCTCACCAGAGAATTACGTTACTGAACAAGTGTTCTTCCCAAGCAAGGACGGCACAAAGATTCCGATGACACTCACCTATAAAAAGGGTTTGAAAAAAGACGGTAGCGCACCTTTGTGGATATATGGCTACGGTGGTTTTGGCCTCACAATGTATCCTACTTTTAAATCGCGTCGTATGTTTATCCTCGAAAATGGATTTGTCTACGCTCAGGTTAATCTCCGTGGCGGCAATGAATATGGCGAGGAATGGCATAAGGCAGGTTCAAAGATGCAGAAGCAAAACGTGTTCGACGATTTTACGGCTGCAACAGAATGGTGCATCGCAAACGGATACACCAGCAAAGGACGCATTGTGGCTGAAGGTGGCTCGAATGGCGGACTTCTCGTCGGCGCATGCGTAAATCAGCGCCCTGATTTGTACACAGTAGCATTCCCGATGGTTGGTGTGATGGATATGTTGCGCTATCACTATTTTACTGTTGGTTGGAACTGGGCGCCTGACTATGGAACAAGTGCCGACAGTAAGGAGATGTTTGAATATCTGAAGGCATATTCGCCGCTCCACAACATTAAGAACGATGGCACGCCTTATCCGGCGATTATGGTGACCACAGCCGACCACGATGACCGCGTAGTGCCTGCGCATTCGTTCAAATATGCAGCGACATTGCAAGCAAGCAACACTGGCGACCAGCCTAAAATCATCCGCATCGAGAGCAATGCAGGTCACGGAGGCGGCATGCCGTTCGACAAGATGATTGCAGAATATGCCGATGTCTATGCTTTCGCATTCAATATTCTTGGCATCAAGCCGGCAACTGCAAAATGATTATGAGCAAGAAAACACTATTAACCACTGGACTGGTAGCATTAGCATCTGTTGCTTCTGCTGCCAGTCCAGCATATTTTGAGGCGGCTTGCAAAATTGACTCTTTGATGCGTTCTAATTTCGGCGATGGAGAGCCAGGGGCAGCAATCTTAATAGCCAAAGGGAATGACGTAATCATAGACCGTGGTTATGGCGTGGCAGACATTGTGAGCAATGAGAAAATCGACGGCAACACGATGTTTAATCTGGCATCAATTTCTAAGCAATTCACTGTTGCTGGAGTTCTGTCGCTTGCCGACAGAAAGAAATTGAGTGTTCCCGACCCCGTATCGAAATACCTCGATTATAAAAGTCCGCAGTGGAGCAAGATTAATCTCGGACATCTTATGAGCCACTCCTCGGGAGTAATCGACCTTCGTCCGCGCTCCGACAGGCAATGGATGATTCATGCAACGGATATGGAAAGCGTCGCATATATGGACACCCTTTCACAGTTCCGTTTTGAGCCGGGTACAGCCTATGAGTACATCAACCCAACGTTTCAGGTGCTGGAATGTATCATCATGAAACTGTCGGGAATGTCGTTCGACGACTATCAGCAGAAATATGTGTTTTCTCCAGCGGGTCTTAGTAGTACTACCTATTTTGAGCCAGATAAGGTTATTCCCTATATGGCGCACGCCTATCAGAAGGACGGTGGCGGAGGCGAACAGGATTTTGCGGGAAAGGTTTCTGCCGCAGGGAAAACTGTGGTCGACGGGTCGCCTTGGAAAGAATGTGACTACGGCGAAGAAACATTTTTTGCCACAAAGGCTGATGGCGGCATATATTCGTCCACTCATGAGATGCTGAAGTGGATGACTGCACTGGAGCAGGGCAGGGTAATAAGCAAAAATGCCTTGAAGCAGGCGTATACTCCCCACACAAAAGTGTCGGGTAGCATCTACTGCGACTATCAGAACAGACCAAACACTTGGTATGGCTATGGATTTTTCATTGACCGCACACCAGGAATGCCCGAAAAAATCTACCATACGGGCGACAACGGAGGCTTCCAGAATTATGCTGCCAGTTATCCATCGCTTGGCGTGAAAATTATCCTTCTCGCCAATCGCAACGACTTCGACCGATGGCCGCTTGTTAAGCAAATCGACACCATCATCCATGCTGCTGGACTGCTGTAAATATCGTGATTCCATTTGTCGGATAGATTAATAAAAAGTCAAAACCAAAAGAAAATCGCGCAACTTGTATTAACTTTGTTTTTGGACTAAATCAGGAAAATTATGATTGAATACGTTAAAGGAGAACTCGCTGAACTGACACCAGCCAGCGCCGTGGTGGAATGTGGCGGAGTAGGGTACTTGCTCAATATATCACTCAACACCTACACTCGTTTGCAAAACTTGAAGCAGGCGAAAGTCTTCGTCTATGAAGCAATCCGTGAGGATGCCTATGTGCTCTATGGTTTTGCCGACAAGGCGGAGCGTGAATTGTTTATACTTCTTATCTCGGTGTCGGGCGTAGGTCCTAACACTGCACGTATGATTTTGTCGTCATTCACACCGAATGATCTTAATGGGGTAATCGCTTCGGGCAATGTCAATTTGCTGAAGGGTGTGAAAGGTATTGGCGCAAAAACCGCTCAACGCATAATTGTTGACCTCAAGGATAAAATAAAACAGGGTGAAGATACGTTTATATTACAGGCAAGCAAGTCGGAGGAATATGAAGAGGCCGTTGCTGCGCTTGTAATGCTTGGATTTCCGAAGGTTGCAGTGCAGAAGGTTGTGGGAAATCTTTTGAAGGAGAGCCCTGATGACAAGGTCGAAAGCCTGATAAAGAAAGCATTAAAAATGCTGTAGCCAACTTTGCCTCGCTCCGACATTTAAAAGCGACCCTGTTTTTATTGAATGAACAGACGAGGAAACAAAAAATATATGCTTATGTTTATAGCCGGGATAGTGCTCTATTCCGTCTATAGCATAGGCTTTGCTCAATATAAAAAATCGACCGTTGCCGCTCCGCCTACAATATTCACGGGTAAAAGTGCGGCTGTCGATTCTTCAAAACTTCATTATCCTGTTAAGCAGACTGTTACTCCAGGTTACGATGAACTCATCGGAACAGAAAAGCAAGCCATTGACTTGAAGGATCCGTCGAATATCAAGACGGAGGTGGAATACGACTACAAGACAGATACTTATGTGGTTCGCACAAAGGTTGGCGACCGCGAAATCGCCACGCCGTTCATCCTGTCGTCGGAAGCATATAACAATATGGAAGTGCGCAACTCGATGATGGACTACTACCGTAAGCGCAATTCTGAAAATTTTGAACAGAAGGACAAGAAGAAGTTCAATATTTTTGATATGAAATTCGGTCTTGGACCTTTGGAAAAGGTGTTCGGACCTGGCGGTGTGCAACTGAAGACACAGGGTTCTGTGCAGGTGAAAATGGGTATTAAGTCAAACAAGACCGACAACCCGGCTCTCCCGGCAAGTGCCCGAAGAAAAACATATTTTGATTTCGACCAAAAAATACAGGCTACAATCGATGCTTCTGTCGGCGACAAGTTGAAGTTCAATATGACTTACAACACCGACGCTACTTTCGATTTTGACTCTAAAAACCTCAAACTCAAGTACGACGGTAAGGAAGACGAGATAATAAAGTCTATTGAAGCCGGAAACGTGTCGATGACAACTGGGGCGTCGCTCATCAAGGGTAGCACGGCTCTGTTTGGTTTGAAGACTAAACTCCAGTTCGGCAAATTCACAATCACCGCACTGGCATCGCAGCAGAATTCGCAGTCGCAGACCGTGAGTACAAAAGGCGGTTCGCAGACCACAAAATTCTCCATTAATGCCGACGACTACGACAAAAACCGCTATTTCTTCCTTGGACACTTTTTCCGCGACAATTACGATTACAACGCGTCGAAATTGCCTTATGTCCTCTCAGGTGTGAACATCACACGTATTGAGGTGTGGGTGACCAACCAGCGTGGCACTTACAACGAGGCGCGCCACCTTGTTGGATTCGTTGATATGGGTGAAAACAAGCACTTGCAAAACAATCACTGGATTCCGCTATCCTCGCCCGACAATCCAAGCAACAACTCAAACAACCTTGTCTCGGAAATTAAGACTTCCTATCCGAATGCCCGCGAAATCAGTCAGGTATCTACTGCCTTGGAGCCGTTGCAGGCTTATGGAATCGAGGGCGGTCGTGACTATGAGAAAGTTGAAAGTGCACGGTTGCTGTCATCAACTGAGTATAAATTAAACTCAACTCTTGGTTATATATCCCTTAATTCCGCACTTAATGCCGACGAGGTTCTTGCTGTTGCATACGAATATACTTACCAAGGTCAAGTATATCAGGTGGGTGAGTTTTCTAGCGACGTAACAGACTCAAGCAAGGCTCTTTTTGTGAAGATGCTCAAGGGTTCAACCGTGTCGCCAAAGTTTGCTAACTGGGACTTGATGATGAAAAACGTTTATTCGCTTGGTGCATATCAGGTGCAGAAAAGCAAATTCAAACTCAATGTCAAGTACATGAGCGACTCCACTGGCGTGGCGGTGCAGTATCTGCCAGCCGACCCGATTCGCAACAAACCTTTGATTCAAGTGCTTAATGTCGACCGCTTGGACTCCAACAACGAAAGCAATCCTGATGGATTCTACGATTTCATTGACGGCTACACAATCAATGCGGCACAGGGTAAGGTGATTTTCCCTGTTGTTGAGCCTTTTGGTGACTACTTGGCGAAACAACTTACCAATCCCGCCGATGCCGAGCGCTATTGCTATCATGAACTCTACGACTCGACGCAAACGGTTGCTAAGCAATTTCAGGACAAGAACAAGTTTATCCTTACGGGTGAGTATCAGGCATCTTCTGGCTCTACCATTCGCTTGAATGCCATGAATGTGCCGCGCGGTTCGGTTGTCGTGACTGCTGGTGGAGTCACCTTGACCGAAAACAGCGACTATACCGTTGACTACAATATGGGTACGGTGACCATCACCAACCAGAGTATCATAGATTCTGGTACAAACATCAGTGTGTCACTCGAAAACCAATCGATGTACAGCACCCAGCGCAAGACCTTGCTTGGCTTGGATATGAACTATCAGTTCAATAAGGATTTCAATGTAGGTGCAACGTTGATGCACTTCTCTGAAAAACCGCTTACCGAGAAAGTCAGCCTTGGCGATGAATTGATCAACAACACGATATGGGGAGTTAATTTCTCCTACAATAAAAGTTTTATGTGGCTCACGAATTGGCTGAATGCAATACCTACAGTCAATGCCACTTCTCCATCGACAATCAGCATGCAGGGCGAGTTTGCGCAACTTATCCCTCACAACAAGAAATCGGGCACGAATGCCGGCAGTTCGTATCTCGACGATTTCGAAACGTCGCAAAACACTATCGACATCCGCTCTCCATACTCATGGTTCTTGGCATCTACGCCTAACGACCCTAACGGAGGTCTTTTCCCAGAGGCATCGTTGAGCAACAATGTGGACTATGGCAAAAACCGTGCTCTTTTGGCGTGGTACTATATCGACCGTATGTTCACTCAGAAGAATTCATCGCTTTGTCCGGCATACATCAAGAACGACAAGGAGCAACTTTCGAGCCCTTATGTGCGAGAGGTGACCACTCGCGAAATTTGGCCAAATCGCGAACTCAACTACGGTGAGGCATCCGCCATCCAAACTCTCAACCTGTCGTTCTATCCTACAGAGCGCGGCCCGTACAACCTTGATTATTCCAATATCGATTCCAACTTTAACCTCCTCAATCCAGAGAAGCGTTGGGGTGGTATTATGCGTAAACTCGACAACACAAACTTTGAAACGTCGAATATCGAATACATACAGTTCTGGATGATGGATCCGTTCTCGGTTGAGGGTGATACCAATGATGGTGGCGACCTTTATTTCAACCTCGGCGAGGTTAGCGAGGACATTCTGAAAGATGGATACAAGTCGTATGAAAACGGCTTGCCAACCGACGGCAGCACAACAGGCACTCGCGAAACTGTTTGGGGTCGTGTACCAACTGAGACATCGCTTACCTACGCCTTTGACAACACGCAAGGCGCACGCAAAAATCAGGACGTCGGTCTGAATGGCTTGTCGACAGAGCAGGAATATGAGTTCTCGACATACAAGGACTACCTTGAGCACCTTCGCGCGGTGCTGTCGCCTGAAAAGATTGCGGAGATGGAAGCCGACCAATTCTCTCCGTTCAACGACCCTGCTGGCGACAACTACCATTACTATCGCGGCTACGATTATGATGAGCAACGTCTCTCCATTCTTGAGCGCTATAAACACTACAACGGCACAGAAGGAAACTCTCTTGGCGATGATGACTCGAAAGATGCTCTCTATCAGTCGTCGCGTAGCGTGCCCGACGTGGAAGACATCAACCAGGACAATACTCTTAACGAATACGAACGCTACTATCAGTACCACATCTCTATGCGTCCGCAGGATTTGGTGGTAGGGCAGAACTATATCACAGATAAACAGGTATCGACAGTTTCGCTTGCCAACGGCACGAAAGGCGAGGCTACTTGGTATCAATTCAAAATTCCTTTGAAGGACTATGAAAAGGTGGTGGGCTCGATTTCGGATTTCTCTACCATCCGTTTCATCCGTATGTTCATGACTGGCTTTAAGCAGGCAACTCACTTGCGTTTCGCTACTCTCGAACTTGTGCGTGGTGATTGGCGTACCTACGACTACAACCTTAACTCGCGTGCCGATGCTCCAGCCGACGGCAGTTTGGACTTGTCGGTTGTTAATATTGAGGAGAACTCTGGTCGCGAACCTGTCAACTATGTCTTGCCTCCGGGTGTAAACCGTATCGTAGACCCAGGACAGTCGCAAATCACGCAACTCAACGAGCAAGCAATGTCGATGAAACTGACCAACCTTCAGGCAGGCGATGCCCGTGCAGTCTACAAGAACACCACAATGGACTTGCGTCTTTACAAGCGTATGCAGATGTTCACCCACGCCGAGCGACTTGTTGATGATGTCAACGGTGAACTTCAAGACGGCGATTTCTCGGTGTTCATGCGTCTTGGTACGGATGTGAAGAGCAACTATTATGAATATGAAGTGCCGTTGAAACTGACAGCACCCGGAAAATACAACACCTACAACACCAACGACCAATATGCAGTGTGGCCAGAGGCGAACTTTATGGACATTACATTGTCGGTGTTTACCAATCTTAAAAAGGAACGCAATCGGGCAAAGCACGACGAATCACAGAATGTCGGTAACACAACTCTCTACACTGGTTATGACCCCGACCACCAGTCTAACAAGGTGTCAATCTTGGGTAACCCGTCGTTGAGCGACGTGCGTGTGGTAATGATTGGTGTGCGCAACAACTCGAGCAAGGAGAAAAGCGGCGAGGTTTGGGTCAACGAATTGAAAGTTACCGATTTCGATCAGGACGGCGGTTGGGCTGCAAAAGGTAGTGTCAACTTGGCTCTTTCTGATGTGGCTACCGTAAACTTCGGCGGACACATCGAAACTGTGGGCTTCGGCAACGTTGACCAAAGTCTGTCGTCGCGTCGTATGGATGACTATAAGCAGTACAACGTCGCAACGCAAGTCGATGTGGGTCGCTTCTTGCCATCGAAGGCTAAACTCAAGGCACCAGTATATTATTCTGTATCAAAGGAAAAGACATCGCCGAAATACAATCCGCTCGATCAGGATATTCTTCTTAAAGACGCCCTTAATGAGGCGTCAACAAAGGAGGAGAGAGACTCTATTAGCAACTACGCCGTAGAGCAGTCTACAGTGAAGAGTTTCAGCATCTCTGGCTTCAACTTCGGTGTGAAGAGCAAAGTGCCGATGCCTTGGGACCCAGCAAACTTCACCGTCAATTTCTCGTTCAACAAGCAGGAAAACATCTCTCCGACTGTGGAGTATGAGCATATAAATGATTATCGAGGCAGTTTCCAATACAGTTACTCGCCAGTCTACAAGCCGTTCAAACCATTCAAGTTCATAAAGAGCAAGTCGAAGAACTTGAAATTCATCAAGGACTGGGAGTTTGGCTATGCACCGTCGTCGTTGAGTTTCCTCACCAACATGACTCGTTACTACTACGAACTTCAGTCGCGTAATGAGGCAGATGTCGAGGTCGATGTGCCGGTGTCGGTCAGCAAGAATTTCTATTGGGACCGCCAGTTTGCAATCACTTGGAATTTGACCAAGTCGTTGACCTTGTCGTTCAATTCCAACACGATGGCTCGTATCGAGGAAGCGGTAGGGCAGGTGAACAAGAAATTGTTCCCCGACAAGTATAAGGAGTGGCGCGACACGGTGATGAGAAGCATCCGTGATTTCGGTACGCCGTGGAACTATAGCCAGTCGTTTACGGCATCTTATAAGGCTCCGTTCAGCAAGATTCCAGTGCTCGACTTCCTCAATGCCAACGTAAGTTACAATGCAACTTACAAATGGGATAGAGGCGCCGATGTAGAGGATGCTGTGGTCGGAAACTCGATTACAAACAACGCTGTATGGAATCTCGACTCCAAGATTAATTTTGAGACTCTCTATAACAAGTCGAAATATTTGAAAGAGGTCAACAAGCGCTTCTCCAACAATTCTCGTTCAAACAAGGAGAAGGAGCGTAAGCCCAGAAAGTTCCAGCGCACTTACCAGTTGACGGACTCAGTTCTTGCTGTGAAGCACAATCTGCGCAGCAAGAAAGTTAAGATTTCGGCAACAACACTCGAAGGCAAACCGTTCGCATTGAAAACTAAGGTTATCGACGAAAACAGTTTACAGATTCTCACCACAGGCACGCAGACCATAAAACTTGTCGTGACCGAGGATCTTACGAAGGACGTTAATATCTGGAAAGAGATTGCCGACCACACTGCGCGGTTCGCTATGATGACGCGTAGCGCAAGTTTCCGTTGGCGCAACACTCGCACATCCAACATCCCTCAGTTCATTCCTGAGGTGGGCGACCTCTTGGGACAAAGCAAAAGTTACGGTCCGATGTCGCCGGGTCTGGATTTCGCCTTCGGTTTTACAGGTGAGTCTTATCTAAACAAGGCTATGGAGCGCGGCTGGCTGCTTGGCGATGAAAATCAAACGAGCCCAGCAATATTCTCAAAAACTGAAGAGTTTAACTTTGAGGTCCAACTTGAACCAATCCGTGGGTTGAAAATACAACTTACGGCGAACCGCACCGACAATCGTACGAACCAAATTCAGTTCATGTATAACTCGATGCCTACCACCCGTAGCGGTAGTTTTACGATGACAACGTGTGCCATTGCAACGGCTTTGCGTAAGTCGTCATCGAGCGATGGCTACAATAGCAAGACTTACAACACCTTCCTCGAAAACATTCCGATTATTGCTGCCCGCCTTGAGCAGAAATACCACGGACTGCAATATCCAGATGCTGGATTTATCAGTGGAACGGAGTTTGCTGGACAGCCGTACAACAATGAAAACGGCGGTGTCAACGAGGCAAGTGGAGATGTGCTGATCCCAGCGTTTATTGCTGCATATACGGGTAAGAATCCTAATAAGGTAACAACGTCATTCTTCCCTGCATTGTCGCAGATTTTGCCTAACTGGCGCATCACCTACGACGGGCTGATAAAGATTGGCGGATTGAGCAACATTTTCCGCAGTTTGACTTTGTCGCACGCTTATCAGTGTACCTACAGTGTCGGCTCGTTCACATCCTATCTCAACTGGGTCGGTGTCGGCTCTGGCGATATGGGATTTACTCGCAACGAACAGACGCAAAATCCTATTCCGTCGTCGCCTTATAATATCTCGTCGGTAACGATTACAGAGAAGTTTGCTCCGCTTATTGGTGTTTCGGCTACGTTGAAAAACAATTTGACACTCAATATGGAATATCGCGACAGCCGTACCTTGACGCTCAACACGAGTGCGGGTCAGTTGGTGGAAGCAACTCAGAAGGCAATCACCATCGGCGGCGGTTACAAGATTGCCAATTTCAACACTGTCTTGAAGATGAAAGGCAGCCAGAAGGGTGTTAGCAATGACTTGACTTTGAATGCTGATTTCTCGTTCCAGAACAACCAGTCGCTTATCCGCAAAATGCAGGAGGGCACAAGTCAGGCTACTGCCGGCACACAGTCAATTGCTATCAACTTCACGGCAAGTTATGTGCTTAGCAAGAGGATAACTCTCCAGGCTTATTTCGACCATCAAATAAATAAGCCGTTGATTTCATCGAGTGCTTATCCTACAACCAACAGCAATTACGGCATCTCCATCAATTTGTCGTTGGCTCAATAAATGTTAGAAAAATATGGGTAAAAATAAGACGAATAGCAACACAACCGCCAAGCAACCTAAAATTGTCGAAGGCGTGCTTAAAATATATGGACGACATTCCAAGTATATTAATTGGGCAATTGTAGGAGTGCTCTTCTTTTTGGCTCTTTATGTCAGGATTAATGCCATTGCTGGAAAAACGGAGTTACATTCCGATGAGGTGTTTTCCATGGCGCTTTGCACCTGCGACCCCAATTACAACGTGCCGATTCCCGACGGCGACTACACTGGAGCGCAACTGAAAGAAATGCTTGTGCGCAGTGGCAACGTCGGTGTGAAAGGTATGCTTTCTGATGTAGGTCAACTGTGGCTTAACAATGGTGATGCGCCTCATGCAAGTCTGTACTACATGGCGCTACGGATTGTACTGACTGGCTACGACAGTTACGACCTTCCAGACTATATCTGGCGCGGTGGCGTGCTTAACCTGTTGTTCTTTGCTTTGTCGTTTGTGTTTATGTACAAGTTGCTGCGGCGCATCTTCGGCGAGCATCATTTGTTGGTGTTTGTCGGCTTGGCTTTGGCTTATTTCAATCTGTTGTCAATACGCAACACGATGCTTATCCGTGAATACCAGATGGCTGAAACGGCAATCGTGATGCTCACTTATGCCGCCGTAGGTTTCGTGCAGCGGCTAAGACAAGGCGAGAGAATAAAGAAATATCGGTTTGTTGCGGTCTTTGGATTACTGATGGGCTGCACTGTGTCGTTGGGCTATTTCAATTCGTTCTATGTGATTGGACTTTGCCTCGTTCTGGCTGCTGCATGCTTTCGTCACAAACGCCAAAAAGAAATCTTGCTGATTTTCTTTGCAGGATGTGCTGCACTCGTATTTGCTTATGTTATTTATCCAGGATTTTTCAATTTTTTGATTTATAAAACGGTTCACCAGTCAATGGCGTTCCGCAAATTTTCGTTGGCATTGTCGGTGACTTTTTCCCGTGACATCCGCCACTTGTTGTTCATTTCTTATGGCTTCTGGATTGTCGTTGCGGCATTGCTTGTGGCGGCGTTCTCCAAAGGTGGATTTAAAAAACTGTTTGATGGCGGATATTTTGTTTGGCTACCGTTGCTCGTTGTGGTTTGTATGCCTCTCATTCAATATGCGTCAATCCTAAAACATCCGCGCTACTACTATAGCCAAAAAACTGTTTGATGGCGGATATTTTGTTTGGTTGCCGTTGCTTGTCGTGGTTTGTATGCCTCTCATTCAATATGCGTCAATCCTGAAGCATCCGCGCTACTACTATAGCCTAATGCCTATATTGATGCTCTTGGTGCCTCAGTCGTTGGCGGCAATGCCAGCCCTGTGGCGCAGGTATTTCGGCATCTTGATTATCCTGTTTTTCCCTATTCTTACGCCGCAAATCCATTTCAAGGCGGAATATGGCTGGACTTCGGTGCAGAAAAAGTTGGCAAAACCGATGACATTCTACAAACTGAACCCTAACGAACTTATTCAATTAGTGCCGAATCTCGGCGACACGATAACCTACAAAGTCATCAACAAAGGCGACCTTCAACTTGATGAAAACACGGCTGGCGATTGCCTCGTGGTGTCAAAAATGGGAAAAATCGACAGTGATAAATTCGTGTTTGTCGGCAAGGCTATTTGGAACAATAACATCTACTTATTCAATGTGAAAAATGCAGATTTGTCGGAAACTGAAAAATAACATACTCGCTGCCGTCGCTGGATTGGCATTGGTGGCATGCACTGCCGAAACTTCACAACAGGGCTTTTCACTTGATGGCTATCATGACGGGCAGCAGGATGGCTACGCCTATCTCTATGTGTTGCTCCCCGAATATCAACGCACAATGCCTATTGATAGTGTCAAGGTGCGTTCGGGGAAATTTCATTTCTCTGGTGTGGCAGAAGAGCCGATGGAGGCATTCATTAAATTCTCAGGCGACTCTCTGGTGTATGACTTTATCCTAACAAACAATCGATTGGAGATTAACGTGCAGAGCGGAGGTTATTCGGTACAAGGTTCGCCGAGCAACAGGCAACTGTCGAAATTGTTGGCGTATAGGGAAAGTTTCAACAAGCGGAGAGCGGACTTGCAAAGTGAATACAAGAAAGCCATTGCCGACAGTTCGCTTACTCGGCTTGCGGAGGATTCGCTAATGGCTGCCTACCGTCAAGCGGGCGTTGATTATCGCAAAAAGTTGCTTACTACAATGAGTTTCAGCGCAAAGCGTTATCCTTTGATGGGGCAGATGTCGTTGCGTATTTTCGGCAAGAACCTTCTGCAGAGCCAAGTCGATTCCATCAAGTCGCTGATTGTCAAACAAAAATAATATAGAAGTCGTTATGAAACGGTTTGTGCCTGTCGTTCTTATTGCTTTAATCGCATTTTCGGTTTATGCCAAACGACAAAAGGTTAACACTAAATGGCAAGAGTGTGTTATCGCTGCTATCGACAGTTTCCCTGAACATGGCGGTTACTACACAGGCGGAAAGCCGAATGCCGACTTCTCAACGACGACTATGCAGGCTTTGAACAATGCTTTCCAACTGAGATCTGCCGACAGCCGCCCGACGTTCAATCCGCAACTCGCACAGCCGTCGTTCTGCTCCAGTGCAACATATGCCGTGCTTGTCAAAGCCTTGCTTATGTGGGACAGCCAAAGCCGCGTATCGCGAGAGGCGTGGGGCAAAATAAAGCCTTATGTCGGCATCGTTGATGAAATCAATATCCAAGGGATAGGCGAGGACGACGGCTTCGGATTTTGGGGTCGTGCCAATGCCAATGGTCCAGGTATCGGAGTGTTGGTGCATGAACTTAATGCCGGCTATAGCATCACGGCATTCCGCGGCGCTAAAAGCGACAAGAATAAGGAGACAACATCCGAACGCTATCTTGCCGACGATGAGTGGTGCAACATCAAGGAATGGGACGAACTCCTGCCAGGAGATTTCCTGAAAATCTTCTGGAACCGCAACGACGTTGGTAGCGACAGCGGAGCAATCATCGGTTGCAACGACATCAAAGACGATGATCAGGAACGGGGGCACAGCGTGGTGTTTCTCGGATTTGAGCCGAACGGCGACATCCGCTACTGGAGCAGCAATGGACCAGGCAAAAACAACAAAGAGTTAGGCTACAGCGTAGCCACTTGCCCGCGAACACGAGTGCAGCGCTTCGTGGCAACTCGCATAACCAAGCCGGCAAACTTCGACAATGCCCGCAAAATGCAGCCAACCGACGAAAACAAATTCCTCAGCAGCCTCAATGGTCACAAGCACGCCACAACTCAAGAAATGCTCCGCGCCATCGGCCTCAAATAATATTCCACCCGAGAACTATCGTCCATAAACGATAAAACCCACAAAAAACGAGGAAAACCAAGCGGCTCTCCCCGTTTTTTGTAGTAGCGGTTTTTACTCTACCCAGACTTTTCTTGTCTGGCCGTCGCTCATTTTCAGTATGTTCAAGCCGTTGAACGGCTCGTTCATCACTCGTCCATTGATGTCATAGCGTCCAACCACAGTACTGTTGTCATCGCAGGTAATCTGGTTAACACTAGTGAAGTCTTTCTCCTCAATGAAGAAAAACTCCTTCCATTGGTCGGCAGC